>JACGUG010000001.1 GCA_024256285.1 archaeon | reverse complement strand
ATAAGAAGGCTGTAAATGAGACTTTGAAGCTCTTCGATAAAATGATCGATCTTTCTAAACTGAAGGTAGTTCACATAAACGATTCTAAGGGCAGATTAAACTCTCACTTGGACAGACATGAGCATATAGGTATGGGGTTCATCGGCGAGGAGGGTTTCAGGGCAATACTTACTCATAAAGTGATTAGGGAGTCGCCTTTGATCTTAGAGACTCCCATCGACGGTAGGCGGGATGGTTTAGGAAATCTTAAAAAGGTAAGAGAGCTATCCAAAGACCAGTGAAGTACAAGACTGTCGATGAGGAATGAATGAGATAAGGAAGTCAAGCAAGGTCTTGCAAGTTGAACAATTCTGATAGCGACTCGAGTCTTACGTATGAACGGATGTTGAACCTAGAACAACGGTCTCTCGATTCTTCTGGCATGACCAAACCGGTGCAAAGCAAAAACAATTCTATCGATAGAAACATCATCTGGTGGTTTGCAGAAGACCCGCCTGTCAAATTGGGGGATGCAAGAAGATCGTCTTGAAGCAGGCGAAGGAGCGGGCTTTTGGCTCTCAATAGGGTATCCCCAAGAACATCCTAAGGAGCATAGCGGCAGCGATTGAAGCCGCTGAAGAATGGGGATTACCCTCTCAAGAAAAATGCCAACGATAAACTGTTTAGGAAGAGGGCACTTTCAAAGTATAACTAAAATATATATCGAAGGAGCTAGAGCAAGGTGACAAATATGGGGCATGGAGCAAAGGACGAGAAGGAATTCAATGTCATCGTACTGGTCAAACAAGTGCCTGAGGCGGAGGATGTAAGGATCGATCCTGATACGGGGCGCTTGGACAGAAGCTCAGCAGAAGCCGTCACCAACCCCTTCGACCTTAACGCCATAGAGGTTGCCAACCGAATAAAGGAGAGACTTGGAGGAAAGGTTACATGTATCAGCATGGGACCACTAAGAGCCGATTCAACGCTAAGAGACTCTCTCGCCAGAGGCTGTGATAGGGGCATTCTATTAAGTGACAAAAAGTTTGGTGGCGCAGACACCTTGGCCACGTCTTACACTCTATCCTGTGCTATCAAGAAGATAGGAAGTTTTGATTTGATCGTTTGTGGAGAGAAAACAACCGATGGGGACACGGGGCAAGTGGGTCCAGAAGTTGCAGAACAACTGGACATTCCACATGCCTGTTTCGTTGAGGAGATAAAGGCGATCACAGAAAGTAGCTTAGTGGTCAGGAGAAAGACGGAGAACGGCTATATGATCTTAGAGCTCAAATTGCCTGCACTGATCAGTGTAACCAAGGATATAAACGAGCCTCCTCTCCCGCTTCTCAAAAACAAAATAAAGGCGAGAAAGGCAGAGATAGAAACATGGAGTGCGAGTGACCTTTCTGAGATCGGAGATGTCGAGAGGTTCGGACTTACAGGCTCCCCAACGAGGGTAGTTAATGTGGGTAGCCCTCATGTAGAGAAAGAGACCATGATGATCGAGGGAGGGAGCTCCCGAGAGAAGGCGAAAAAATTAGTGGATATCCTAGAGGATTTGGGTTTTTTGTGAGGAAGTTTACATGTCCTCGTCAGAATACGAAGGGGTGATGGTTTTTGCCCAACAGAAGGATGGAAAGGTTCACCCAGTAACCTACGAGTTATTGGGAAAGGGAAGGGAGATGGCAGATAAGATTGGTGAGAGCCTCTTCTGCGTTTTACTAGGTTCAGGGATGGAAGAAGTCGATGAACTGATTTATCATGGGGCCGATAGAGTATTCTTATACGACGACCCATCGCTTCAAGAGTTCAACGTTCTTCACTATAAAAAATGTATAGTGGATCTGGTAGAAGAGGAAAAGCCGAAGATATTTCTATTGGGTGCAACAACCATCGGAAGATCCCTAGGACCCAGAGTGGCGGCGGCGCTCAGAACGGGTTTAACCGCAGACTGCACCAGTTTGGACGTAGACGAGGAAGGCAATCTCATCCAGATCAGGCCCGCTTTCAGTGGGAGCGTAATGGCAACGATAAAAACTCCCAAGAGTAGACCTCAAATGGCTACTGTGAGATACAGGGTAATGGAGGAAGCGAAGAGAGACACGAGCAGGAGGGGGGAGGCGATAAAGAAAAGGGCGAGGATAGAGGACACCCGTATAAGGGTGTTGGAAAGAAAAGAGTTCGAGGGGGAAGGCAGCATAGTGGATGCGGACATCATAGTTTCTGGCGGCAGAGGATTGAAGAAAGCAGAGGATCTTCGAATTATAAGGGAAGTTGCCGACCTTTTGAAGGGGGCGGTTGGTGCCAGCAGGCCCATTGTAGATGATAGGTGGATCGGAAGGCAGCATCAGGTTGGGCTCAGCGGGAACACGGTTAGACCGAAGCTTTACATAGCATGTGGAATCTCCGGCTCAGTACAGCACCTAGCGGGAATGAGGAATTCGAACTTTATCATAGCGATCAACAAGGACCCGTCCGCCCCAATATTCAAAGAAGCTCACTACGGGTTCGTAGAAGACTTATACGAGCTATTACCAGAACTGATAGCGGAGATAAAGAGAAGAAGAGGGATGAAGACGGCTTGTATTACGGAAAGGTCGATGAGAATTTAATAAAGGAATTAAAGAACATTTGCGGAAGCAAGTATGTAATAACGGACAAGGACCAAATGCTAGGTTACAGAACGGACGAAACGATAGAAGCGGAGAAGATGTTGAGGGTTCCCTTCCCTGATGCAGTTGTAAAGCCAAGATTCGTGGAAGAGATATCAGAAGTACTGAAGCTCTCTAACAAAAAGAGGATCCCCGTAACCCCTAGAGGCGGAGGAACAGGGTTGAGTGGCGGTGTTATACCCGTTTACGGGGGGATCGTTCTATCGATGGAAAACATGAACAAGATCATAGAGATAGACAAGGAGAACCTTATGGTGGTCCTAGAAGCAGGAGTGGCCCTCGGCGACTTATACAAGGCTGTAGAGCGGGAAGGGTTTTTCTTTCCGCCCCATCCAGGAGACGAGGGGGCTCAGATAGGGGGTGCCATAGCCACAAATGCTGGTGGCGCGAGGACTGTGAAGTATGGGACGATGAGAAGCTTCGTGAAGGGGATAGAAGTGGTTCTCCCCACCGGAGAGGTGCTGAATCTGGGAGGAAAGCTCCTAAAGAACAACACAGGCTACGCTCTTATGCATCTGATCATAGGAAGCGAGGGCACACTAGGAGTAATAACCAAGGCGACTCTGAAGTTGCTTCCCTCCTCTGCAGCACCGATGATATTGGTCGTTCCCTACAGCAACCGCCACGACGCGATAAAGACGGTCCTTGAGATTCTAAGGGGAGGGGTGATACCGTTAGGAATAGAGTACATGGAAAGGGAGGCCATGGAAAGGTCGGAAGAGTATCTGGGCAGGAAGTGGCCGACTGAGAAGGGAGAGGGTTGCCTGATGGTGATGATCACTGGAAAAGATGAGGACGAGATATTCTCGAGAAGCGAATGTATTATGAGGATATGTGAAGCAAACAAAGCCCTCGACATCTTCATGGCCGAGCAAAAGCGAGATCAGGAAAACGTAATGGAGATCAGAAGCAAAATGTACGAGGCCTTGAAGGGGGACATGATGGCCCTCTTCGACATCACAGTTCCCCCAGGCAGGATGGGGAAATTCATGAAAAAGGTGGAAGAGGTCTCAGAGAAGTACGGAGTGTCCATGTCTACATACGGACATGCGGGAGATGGAAACGTGCATGTCCACCTTATGAAGACGGACGTAAAAAAGTATGAAAAGATAAAGGAGGAGCTCTACGAAGAAGGCTCTAGGATGGGAGGGGTCATCTCGGGAGAGCACGGGATAGGTTTGTTAAGGATTGGGGACCTCCATATTTCTCGTGATAGAAAAGAAATAGAATTGATGAAAAAGATAAAGAAGGTCTTCGATCCAAACGGCATCTTGAACCCGGGGAAAATATTCCCTGCCTAAAATACTAAAAGCCTAATTACCTAACGATAGTTTCATTTTGAACTTCTGCTCAAAAATCGGAAGCTTGTCTGATCTTTGCGTCTATCTTTTTTCAGTACCCATTGTAAAATAAACTGCTCAAAATCTTAACTTATCGATAGTCAAGAATATAGATTCGGATTATTAAAACTTACGTTATATTTAATAATGTATGTGCGCATACATTTTATGAGAGCCTATGATAACGCCCTACGAGATGGTCTCCAAAGTAGCCATACCAACGATACGTGCCATGATATCAAGACGGCTTATCGAGAGTCACAGCCTAACACAGGAAGAAGTTGCCAAGAAGTTGGATATCACCCAAGCTGCTGTAAGCTACTATATGATGGGGAAGCGCGCCACAATGTTGAAATTGGATCACGTAAAGGCAGTTAGAGATTCGACCGATGAGCTTGCCGATCTCCTGTTTATTGGGGAGATAAGCCAGAAAGAGATCAGGGAAAGAATTACAGAAGTCTGCGATTATATAAGAGAGTCAAAGCTATTATGCGAACTTCATAAGCGCCTTGAGCCCGACCTTGATATGAGGGGTTGTCATGCTTGTGATGGACCTTTAAAAAGGAGGGCAAACTCTACGGCTTATCTAGCGTGAGATTTTTGATGTTAACTCTCTCTTAACTTCGCCTCGACTATCCTCTCGTAGTTTCTCTCAATCTCGGCTCTTACTATATCGGTTGTTATTTTCCCCTTAGACTTCAGCATGGCTGTCAAAGTTGCCCCGCCAGCACCCACCCCTTCTCTCACGAACCCGTGTCCAAAAGCCCTAAGACCTTCTTTATGAGACTTACCAAGCCCAGGATCGGCGCCAAAGATCGGCATGTCTGCAGATTGATCGATCAGCCATTGTATGCTCGATGTCGGGTCTTCAACTATATACTTCGTTGTACCTATAGCGATGTTGTTAAGGATGTCGGGTCTGATTCTACTGATCAAGGCCACCACTGCAGCCATCTGTGTGCCACCAGCTAGAATCACTGGAACTTTTGGTGCTGCGCCCAAAGCCATCCCTACAACACTTATCATCATAGGGTCTCCAAGGGTTGCGATCGCCCCAAGTGGATCGTTCCTTAGGCTACCTATCTGAATACCCGCTGCCCTCATCCCCTCCTCAACAGCCCTATTCTTGATCTCGTGAGGGTTATCTGGCATGCTACTGCTCACCTTCCCCCTCGCATCTATACCGAGCCCCATCAGGACGCCCAAGGCGGTAGTCGTTCCACCTGGCAGGGTTTCTCCAAGGACCAAGTAATCTGCTAGATCGGCAAAATTTCTTCCTAAAAGCTCTGCATAACCGATAGACTTCTCAACCACGCCTCTATCTAGAGCTTTGCCTGTCTGTATGTTACCTCCAGGACCTGGTATGTTAAGGGATATATAGGGAGCGTAGGGCTTTACTTCACAACCAGCTTCGACAACGAAGAAGGGGACTTCTGCCAGCTTTAGAGCGCTCATGGTTATTATCGCTGGTGTGGGTTTTCCATCGGGTGTTGCTGGAACCCCAGGGATGCATTTGCATTCACCGTAATAGACCAACTCGACATCTGCTGGAGGTGTGTACTTTATCAGCTCAGGGTTTGCACCGGCAACCGTTATCCCAGGAACCGTTGCTGTCATGGTATTCGACATAGTACAGATGAAGACTGGTTCCTTCCCCTTGAGATTCTCGATAAATTTAGATGCCTTAAACTCATCCCCAATCACACTAACGTTCTTAAGATCGATGCTCATTTTTTATCAACTCCTTCTGGACTATAATTGGTTGAAGGACCTTTTAATGGTATAAAAAGTTGCACCTTATCTATAGATGGCGGACGGGAAACGTATGAGCCGATGATCAGAGCCAAGACTGATGCAACTACGCCTATGAATGTTGGTTCAAGCATAAGTTGATACTCTAGTGATAGATTTGGCAAGACCAAGAATGTCCAGATCATAGATACGGCTACACCTATAAGAGAAGATAAGAAGGCACCTAATGCAGTTGCACGCTTCCAATAGAAGGCTGCCAAGACGGTAACGAAAGTTGCAGGGATCATTACACGGAATGTAAGCTCAACCAAGAAGATTATATTAGGAAAGACAGCGGCTGTGACAAAGCCAGCACTACCAACTATGGCGCTTATAGCTCTTATCTTGTTCATGCTCAATTTTACCTTTGGCCAGATACCTCTGACGAGTAATGTTGCCGCCACGATTTGAAAGATCACCACTGCTATTGCACTTCCGCTGAGCAACGCAACAGAGACCAGTCCAGATAGCCCAGTGTGCAACGTCATGGCAACGGCTGGGGCTGACGCTTCTGGCTCTATTCCTGGAAACTGCACCGAGGCGAACATCCCTATAGCAGCTGCTGCCAACCCGACGAAGATTATCACTATCCCTGCTAAGATCAGACTTATCCTTGCAGTGCGCACACTCTTCGCTGAAAAGAGCATTTGGTAAATGTCGGCAGCCACCCAGAAGCTCAATGTCATGAGCCAGAAGAACGACCAAGCAAACATTAGACCTTGGAGCGAAAATAGGTTGAATGAATCTGGCGGAAGTGTCATGGTAACCTTTTCCCATCCACCTGCTCCCATCAAAGCGAAGGGGATGAGAACCACTAGCCCTACTACAAGAATCAAGAACTTGACGATGTTAGTTACCGCTGATGCCCATATCCCTCCGAGGGCCGTATAGGCGATAAATGGTATAGCTATTATCAGCATAGCATAGATTAGGGGTATGCCGAAAATTCCTTCCAAGACGTGTCCTCCACCTACAAAGCCGATGCTGAGAAGGCTGATGTAGGCAAAGACGCCCAATATGGTAATTAGAATGCGGCAACGAGCATCATACCTGAGTTCATAAATATCTGTGATAGCATACTGTGCCAAAACTCTCAACCTTCCCGCAATAGTTATGAATAGTATCCATGCTCCTATGCCCAACATGATGAAGAACCATGCTCCAGAAAGCCCAAAGTGGTACCCGAGACCACACACGCCTAAGGTAGCGCTAGAGATCATTGCAGCAAGGGTTAAGGTGAGGTATAGGACGTTGAACTTCCTTCCAGCAACGAGATAATCATCATAAGCTTCAGAACGCTTGTACATTATTATACCTATGATGAACATCAATGCTATGTAGCCTATGACTATTACCCAATCGATAGATGTTATCATCTTACGACCCTTTTACGGATGGATCATCCAACCATATAAGCGTTATTTGATGTACTACAATTGTAGCGTATTAAAGCTAAAAGAGACATTATCAGCTTTTTGATTCGAGTCAGTCCTACCTTAATACAGCCTACAGGTGAGTGTTGATCTGCTCTAACAGACTATCCAGTTTCTTCTCGCCAAATTCAGGATCTGAATTTTGTTCCCTTACCCATTCTTTCAACTTTATGATGGCTTGGCCAGTTTCTATCGTCTCTTTTGCTATGCTGAATCCTTCCCTGATATCCTTGGCTCGACCCATCATGTATAGAAGGGGGGCAACGTTTAGACAGACGATCTCGCACTTCGGGCCTCGATCCTTGCCACTCAATATCCTTAGGAAGCTAAGAGATTCCTCTTTCCTGTCTGAAGAGGGAAGAAGGGCACTTTCGTCAGTGCGTTGAACTCCTACATCCTCTGGGGAAATCGTGTAGGTGGCGACCTCCCCACTTTCATGCAGTTCAGCGATCACCGTCTCACCTATAGAAGAGATTTCATCCATGCCTTTTGTTCCATCCTCATTCAAGCCATGAACTACTATAGCTCGTCTGTAGCCGATCTCTCTCATCGTTTGGGCAGTAGGCTCGACTAACTCCTTGGAATACACTCCCCTTACACCGTAACGAGGAAGCGCAGGATTGGCGAGAGATGCAGAGATATTTAGAATGGTGCCGAAATGGATCTGAGATAAAATTCTATAAAGTGCCTGAGGATGGACTTTGGGACTCATGCCGTTGAAGATGCCGATCCCTACTTTTTCGATGCTCTTTTTTACGATCTCCACATCACACTCAACATCAACCCCCACAGACTCCAAGATGTCGATAGCTCCACACTTAGAAGTGATGGCTCTAGCCCCATGCTTGGCCATATAGATGCCGTTAGCTGCAGCGACTACAGCGGCAGCGGTGCTTATGTTGAAGGTCTTGAGTGTATCCATTCCAGTGCCGCAGTTTTCAACCAAGGGCGGGGATAGCTTTGGCGTGACCTTTACTGTATCGAGTTCATAGATAGCCTCCCAACTCCCAGCGATCTCTTCAGGAGTTGGCCCTTTGGCGGTTATTGCAGCCAAGAAAGCCCCTTGTTGCAGATCTGGCTGCTCGTTCAGGAGTACTTGGCGAAACATCTCCCTCGCCTCCTCACGTGTAAGGTTCTCTCCCCTTATGAGATTGACAATATTGATGCCGAAAGCTTTCATCTTCTCTTCGAGCATTCTCTCACCTTTCAGAATTCCGTGACAACGGCCTTCAAACCCTCTCGCTGAGCGGCGTGTTCCATCCCCTCATGGATCTGATCTAGTGAGACTCGTTTAGTGATGAGCCAATCGACTTCCACCTTATCTGAAGCTATGAGCTTAAGTGCAGCAGAGTTTTGAGCGGTGGTGCAACCATAGGCTCCAACGATGGATATGTCTCGGTAGTGGATCAGGTTAGCGTTGAGACGAATCAAGGCATTCTCCGGCGGCAGTCCTGAAAAGAGACAGATTCGTCCCCTAGGCGCGAGAAGCTCCAGTAATGGATAAGCTACCGTCGCTTCTGGGCAAGCTAATAGAATGACATCAACCCCTCGCCCTTCGGTTTCCTCTTTCACTACCTCCTTGATGGCCGCATCGGCCCCATCACTCACATCGATCATTCTATCAGCCTTCGTAGGGCCTGCCATCTTGATTCGACTCTGCAAACGCTCTGCAATAAGAACTTGAGTTGCTCCCATAACACGGGCAAGCATGGCGTGGAGACAACCGATCGGACCTGCACCGAAGATGAGGACAGTATCCCCATCAGAGACGCCGGATAGCTCCTGTCCGTTTAGGCAACATGCCAGGGGCTCTGTTAAGGCCGCTTTTTCGAAGTCAAGCCCATCTGGGATTATATTTACGGCTCCAGAGCGAACACTCTGGGGCGGTATGGCAAGAAAATCCGCAAATCCACCGTCGTGGTTAAACCCGATGATGCCTATATGATCACAATGGTTATCCGCCCCTCTTCGGCAAGGGGCGCACTCTCCACAACTCAGGCCAGGTGCGACTTGTACTCGAGCCCCGATTTTGAAAGTAGTATCATGAGAGCGATTTTCGACGACTACTCCAGTGACCTCGTGTCCAAGAATGCGCGGGTAGACTAGGTCTCGTTGGCCATAATAGAGCATCTTCACATCCGTGCTACAGATCGAACATATTTGGGTCTCCAAAAGAAGGCCGCCTGGGGGGCATCTAGGCTTAGAGACCTCCTCTATCACGAGACGCCTTGGAGCTTTCAAGATCGCTGCAAAGAGTTGGTACTTCAAGCGATGTGGTGTCGGATGAGGCTTCTTTCACTTTCTGAGCACCGATCATTTGGTAGGATTATCCAACCATATAAGGATTAGTGGATGTATTACAAATGTATTACAAATATATTTGGAAAATCATGGTAATTTTTCATCGATTATATACCCTTTCTACAACCCTAACCTTCCTTCTTTATCTACATCTATTCATCATCTTTAACAGTTGATGGTGCTCTTTTGATAAACTCTACAAGTCTAACAGTCTGTAATGTAGCGGATACATCATGAGTACGGATTATGTGAGCACCATTATAGACCGCTACAGCTGTAGCAGACAGCGAGCCGAAGAGCCTATCCTCTGGATCTTTTAAATCCAAGATTTTTCCTATGAAGGACTTTCTAGAGACGGCTATGCAGATAGGCCTACCAAGTTTACGAAGGTACTGGAGGTTTTTTATCATGTAGCAATCCCACACATGCCATGGCCAGCCTGTATTGCGAATGAAACCTATTGCAGGGTCTATAACGATTTTATCGTCAGGTATCCCAGCCTCTCTAGCTAAATCTAAACTTTCATCCAACATATTCGTTACCCTTTTTATGGGATCTACTTCACTTTGGTGTGTTGTATGGGCCGCGATTATGAGACCGACGCCATACTCTGCAACGACCCTTGCCATCCTATCGTCTCCCTTCAGACCGTATACATCGTTGATTATCTCGGCTCCAGCCTTTACAGCTTCTTCTGCAGATCTGCTCCTAGTTGTGTCGACAGATATGGGCAATGAAACTGTTTCTTTCACTATCTTGATAGCCATAGACAGCCTTCTGATCTCCTCCTCGACAGATATTTCGGTCTTCAAGTATGGCGCAGTGGACATAGCTCCAATGTCTATCATATCAGCCCCTTCATCCTCTATCTCCTTGGCCAAATCTGCTATCTCATCAGGAGAAGCCCTTATGGAGCCTTTGTAGAAGGATTCAGGGCTGACATTTATCACACCCATTACTCGAACAGGATGCCCATCGCCGATCTTTACTCCAGCCAGTTCAGATACAATTGCCATAAAGAACCCTTTGATGCACGAAGTTTAATCTTTTTGTATCCCATCAAAAAGGGATTAGAGGAGTATCAAATCTAAATCTTTCGCCTTACCCTTATACCTTGAAGTTGCTACTGAGGTCATTTTGGGGAGACCTTGATTTGGTTTTAAGGCGGAGGTGGTGTCCACTTTCTAACTATAAGATAGATGACAAGAGAAGCTATAACTGTTATTCCACCAAAGACAAGGATGTCGTCAACCCATCCAGGCCCGAGTATGAGACTTGTGTTCACAGTAAAGTCTGCGATAGCCTCTTTCGAGTTACCTGCTTTATCTATAACTTTGAAGTGAACTGTATGGCTCCCATCGCTCACTCCAGTGAAATTATGGTTGGCTATCCCCTTGATAATCCATGAGCCTCCATCCAACCTTATCTCATAACGACTTATGCCTGAGCCAGTATCTGAACCACTCCATATAGCATCCACAGTCGATGATCTCACTTCAGAGCCATTTTTAGGCGAGATGATAGAAATTGTTGGGGCAACATTGTCGACAGTTACGTCAACACTTCTGGTCTTTGCATTGTTGTCGTTGTCCGTCGCCCTTGCAGTAATTGTATGATCGCTGCCTAGAAAGAATCCTGTAGTGTCCCATAAGTGATTCCAGGATGTAGTTCCAGTTGCCAGTTGCCATGGCTCATCATCGATCTTGACCTCTACCTTCTGAACGCCGGAGGCGAAATCGTAGCTCGTACCCGTGATATTTGTAACAATTCCAGCGTAAGAACCGCTGGTAGGCGAGGTAATCCAGATTTCTGGGGGATCGATATCAAGGATCGAGACATTTAATAAGTAAGTGCCCGATCCTTCAGAAGCAAAGATTCGGATAAAATAGTTTCCAGAGATTAAAGTTGTGTAAGATACATTCTCTATCACACCACCGCCCCCAGTAGAGCTATCGATCGGATAGTTTACATTTGGAGTGTAGTATAGGTAAAGATCGAAGTCCCCACCAACTGGCGGGGTCATGCTCACATCGATCGTATAACCCATATAAACGTAGATCCTATAGTAATCGTTTACTTCAGGCGATTCTAGATATCCCTGATAGTTTCCAGCAAATATCGGCGTAGCGGTATCGAAATCATCGCCCCCATCGCTACCAGCATCGTTTGGGGAGACTGTTGACACTATTGGAGCACTCAAGAGGAGGATCAAGAAGCTTAAGGTCAAAAAAATGTTCATCTTATTATAGAACATTTTGATCTCATCTGGCATAGTCATGAAGTTCGCTTAAAGTTATTTATACTTTTGAGCTTATGATTCTTCCGAATATCCAAAGTCTAATGAAACTTTGTTTTAAATATATTAATTTCAAATCTTTAATGGTGGAGTATGTATCTAGGTAGAATAATAGCATTTGGCAGTACGAGGGAGGAGCGGCCTTGTTGTGCATACGCTGTTTCTGGGAGATCCAGATCGAGTAAGGCAAGAAAGGCAGTTGTTTATGATAAGAAAATTACGATAGAACCTCTAGGACAGGTATCAGAAGAGCAGCGATATCAGGCATCTTTGATATTTTATGACTGCATAATCTCTAGAGAAGACCCACCTTTAGTCGTCATAGGCAATGGAAGACAGGTAAACCCAATCTTTAACATTTCATCCTCAGAAGATTTCCCTACAACGATGTCGAGGGTGTTGAAAGAATTTGGGCCAGAACCAGACAGGTATAGCACACCTAGGATAGCTGGTGCTTTAAAGAAATATTCAATAAATGGCGACTGGGTTTCTTATGTGGGGATGATAACTTCAGATAATATCGATGTAAAATTCATTGGGATACAGAGAAATAAGCTGATCTATCTAGCGACATATACTGGAGAAGGTGCCGAGCCTAGAGCACCACAACTTACCGATATAAAGAAAATTCTAAAGAAAATCGAGTTGGAAGGAGATACTGCCAAGGATCTGGCAGACTCTTTCTTTGACTGGGTAGACCCCGACTTTGTTGTCTGCACAGCATCTGCTGTCTGGATGGGTGATCTTTGGGAACTGGCGGTAAAAAATAGGTGATGTTATGAGCGATGATTTAAAATCTGTAAGAGAGATGTACAGAGGACAGAGGTACATGGACTTTGAGTTTCCTGAAGAGTTGCTCTGTGGAAGGCTGGTCAGAGATAGGATCTTCAGATATGGTGAAAATCCAGGACAGCATGCTGCGTTCTATAAGCAAGTCGATGTAAAGGGGCCTTCTTTGGCAACAGCCAATATCTTAAAAGAGAACCCAGACAAAAAATTGGGCTACATCAATTTTCTTGATGCAGATGCTGCTATAAAGATTCTGAGAAGGTTCAAACAACTTTATCCTAATGAAGCCGTCTCAACAGTTATAAAACATACCAACCCAACTGGAATCGCCAAGGCAAAGACTATCTTTGAAGCATATAGAACTGCATGGGACTGCGATTCTTTATCGGCCTTCGGAAGTGTTGTAGGATTCAGCGATGTAGTTAACGAAGAAGTTGCCAAAGATCTATCCCAAAAGTTTGTCGAAGTGCTGGTTGCACCGGAGTATGAGCCAGAAGCCCTAGAAGTTTTGGACAAAAAGAGAGATCTGAGGATCATGCAGATAGAGAGCTTGGAGAAGCCTTTACTGGACGATGGCTTCGATTATAGAAGCGTTCAAGGCGGAATACTGGTTCAACAAAGGTTTCAAAGTAAGATAGATTCGGAAGCGAACTTTGAAGTAGTCTCTAAAAGACAGCCTGAAAAGAGAGAGATAGATGCTGCGATCTTCAATTGGGCGACACTACCCTTCATAGATTCGAATGCCATAGTCATCGGGGATGAGAACAAGACCCTTGGAATCGGGGCAGGGCAGAGAAGCAGAATATATTCAGCAAGGCTTGCAGCATATTACGCAAACACACAGAGTAAAGACCCTACAGGAACTAAGGGCAAGGTCATGGCTTCTGATGCATTCTTCCCACATAGAGACTGTATCGACTTGGCTGGGGTATGCGGGATTCGAGCCATCGTATGTCCTATCGGTTCCATCAACGATGAAAAGATAATTCAGGCGGTAAATGAATACGACATGGTGATGCTGGTTACAAGACCTGTTCTTGGCAATAGGACTTTATGTGAAAGAGCCTTTTCTCATTAAATCTTCATATATAGAAGTGTAGGCGGAATTCATGGAGTAAATCTCATAGCTACTTCTAAGGCTCTTTATCTTCTTCACTTACTACAAATACGATCGTCCATAAATATGGGTAAATTATAGCTCTTCAAAAGTTCCATCTTTAAGATGGTAAGATGTATCAGAAGACCGTGCTCCATGCATTCTCTCCAAGGTCTTTATTATATTGACGATAGTCTCGTTCACAGGCGTCTCGATCCCATGAACTTTCCCCAATCTAACGATGGCTCCATTCATGTACTCCACCTCTGTTTTCTTGTGCTTTTCTATATCCTGAAGCATGGAACTTTTATGCTCCGATGTTGGCGGCAGTTGCTTCTTTATGAGGTGATCGAAGTATTCTTCCCACGTGAATTTCAGTCTTATCCCTTCAGCCTTTGCAACTTCAAAAGCTTCTTGGAGCATGCTCTTGATCACCGCTTTCGTCTCCTCATATCTACCCAGTGTGCCATATCTAATCTTCAGAATAGCGGACAAGGGGTTCAAGGCGATGTTATAGAAGACCTTCATCCACTTCTCCCTGATTATGTCGTCTGTAGGGAGGGCAGGGATTCCAGCCTTAGAAACCATCTGCAATGGCCTTCGATCTTTCTATATCCCCTGAAAGAGTTCCGAAGAGGCATTCGCTCGCATAGACTGTAACCTTGACATGTCCAGGCTCTACGAGAAGGGCTCCAAAGATCGCCATACCTCCCATCGTCCTCTCTTTCCCGACGATCTTAGCAATTATCTCTTCATTACCTATGCCATTCTGAATAGATGTGACAAGGCTGTCTTTACCTACCAAGGGCAGTACTTGAATCACAGCATCTTCAGTATCATAAGACTTTGTTGTGATCAGGATGAGGTCGTAAGGTGCAGACTTACTACACTCTCTCACGGATGTAAAAGCATGAAGATTCTTGAAGATACGCTCACCCCAGATCCCAGATATTTTAATCCCCTTCTTCCTGATCTCGGATATGTGGGGTTCCCTTCCTACCAAGGTTACATCCTGTGATTTTGAGAGGAAACCTCCGAATGTAGAGCCGATCGCCCCCGCACCCATTACAAGTATCTTCATGAGATCGTTAAATTATGTGAGGGTTATGAATTTTAGCCTCATTATGGATTTGATAGAGATCTTCGATAGCTTTGGCGAATATTGTAGAAGAGTTGTCCCGAAATGGAGGAGATCGTCCAAGAGTGCCGTAGATGTGATCAGAGCTTATCTAAGTGAAAAAGAAAGAAAGGTTGGCAGAGGTGTTGAGTTGAGAATGTGTCGAATCCGTACTTATCTAAGCTATCTTATTTATACTTTGAAAACTTTTAATTAAGATAAATTCTCATGAGCATTTAAGGTGGTGAGATATTGGAAGAAAAACCTAGTGAATTGCCTCCGTGCTTGAAGATTCTTGATGAACATGACCCCAGATTCAAAGACCTCTTTCAACCACTCTTCGAGTTTACCTTCGCTCCTGGTGCACTGGGTGCCAAGACTAAGCTTTTGATCGCTATGGCCATAAACGCTAGAACTGGAATGGGCTATGGCTGTAGTGAAATAGCGAAGATACTTGAGGGCATGGGTACCAAAAAGGAGGAGATAACAGAGGCTCTACGAGTTGCAGCCACTGTAGGTGCGATTCAGGGTATAGTGAGTGGTAGCGAAGCATATAGAAAGTAGTTCAGGGTAGAGTCTGAAGACAGTAAGATACATCCCTACCAATAATCATCTTTAAAACCATTTAGGATAATTTTATCCTGCGGGACATCCATATCTTGAATGTGAGAAAGTCGTAAGTGACCTTACACAGAACCGACACTCCATAGGCTTCTCAAAACTTTCAGTGATCTTCCTCAGCTCTTAATTAAAGTATTTTAACCCTTAAGCGAGAAACCACTGCATGAAAAGACACTGGACGATGCTCATCGTCGCCTTTTTAGCCGCTTTCTCATTCTTATTCTCAATGCAAGCAATACCACCAGTGTTGCCCTCGATCATGTCAGAATACGACATAAGCCATACTGTTGCGAGTAGCCTTATGTTCCTTGTCGCCTTGCCCGCCATCTTCATTTCAGTCTTAGGAGGGATTTTTACGAGCAAGTACGGTGTCAAGATGGTGGGGTTGGTGGGCTTAGCCCTAATTTCGATAGGAGGCCTTTTATCCATAAATCCTTCCTTCCTGGCTTTGGAGATAGGTAGGCTAGTTATAGGGATAGGGGGTGCCTTGGTCATGACAGCATCCCCTGCTTTGTTGAGCCAATGGTTTCCTCACGAGAAGATGGCCTTCGGAATGGGCATCTTCGGCCTAAATATGCCCCTAGCGACGATCTTGTCCTTTAATCTGCTCGGAAAGGTGGGGACAGATCTTGGCTGGAGGAGTAGCCTTTTGATAACCCTCATAATCAGCGTTATAGGTTTACTCATATGGATGTTCTTGACCAAGGAAAGAAGGGCTCCAGATAGAACCAACACAGGTTCACCCTTTTCAGGTTTAAAGAGTAGGCAGATCTGGATACTTGGTCTCATATGGGCAACCTTCAACATGGCCGCCATCTCGTTTACCACATGGGGTCCAAAGCTCTTTGAGAATCTATGGGAGGCGACTCCGACGTCTGCGAACTTCCTAGCGAGCCTGCTCATGATAGGCGCGTTGTTCACACCCCTGACTGGGCATCTATCCGATCGGTCAAGGAGGCGAAGGTTGCCAATAATATCTTCAGCCTTGGGCGTGGCTGCATCTTTCTTCCTTATACCTTTTACTTCAGGAGGGGGTCTGGTCTTGGTTCTCCTATTTCTAGGCCTTGCCGCTGCCTTTATCACTCCTTCCGTCTTTGCCTTGCCATTGGAGATGCTTGATGAGAGGAGCGTAAGTTTGGGTTTCGGAATCCTCAACACCTGCCTAAACGTTGGGATAGTTGTGGGTCCATTGCTAGTCGGTTTCGTGATCGATTCAACATACAGCAAAATAGCCATCTTTTCAGTAATGATGGTGTTCGCTATCGCTTCAACACTACTGGGTTTTGCATTAAAGTCCAAATAGATCGGTCTTTTAAAGAGTATAGGACAATGAAAGATTATGTATTAAGAGTTACTAGAACTAAAGGAGAGGCCAAAGAAATTTATGACAAACTCAGTAAGTTTTATGATTATTTTACAATTTTTGAGAGAAAGTACAGTGAAAGAACTTTGGATCTTCTACGTATTAAAAGAGGCGAAATAGTTCTAGAAATTGGATTTGGGACAGGGCGTTGTTTGGAGAAGATAGCAGAATCGGTAGGAAGTACTGGTAAAGCTTATGGTATCGATATTTCATCGGGAATGCTAGAAGTAACTAAGAAAAGACTCGAAAAGGCTGGCCTCATGGATAGAGTTGAATTGTACTGGGGAGATGCCCTACAGATCCCTTATGAAGAGGATATGTTTGATGCTATTTTTATGAGTTTTACCCTAGAACTCTTCGATACTCCTGAAATTCCAATAGTTCTTGAAGAGACTAGAAGGGTACTTAAACCCAATGGGAGGCTCGGTATTACAAGTATTTCAAACGAAGATGGCGAATCCATTCCATTAAGAATTTACAAATGGGCCCATCAGAATTTTTCTAAGTATGTTGATTGTAGGCCGATCTATGTTGAAAAATCGATAAAGGATGCTGGTTATGAAATAAGATGTAGAGAGAGAGCAAAGATGTTTGGATTGCCAATAGAGATTGTTATCGGCATAAATACAAAGAGGAAGTCATAAAATCAAGAATCTTCTTTTTAATATAAAGGTGGAATTGGTTTCTCATTCATACACGTTCTTAGATTCCCCATTCATTTAAAATTCAATTATATCCCTCATGTTTTTGACAATCTTTCTAAAAAGGACCTCTAACTATGTGTTTAAAATTGGTTAGGCGAAGTTTTATAATATCTACAAGTTATCTTCCTTCATGTAGAGCTCTAAACTCGCCCTCCAGTCTTTCTATTCTTTCCTCTAAGTCTTTTAAGGCAGTCTCTAAATACTCGAAACGTTTTGAAGCACCGACCATTGCACGCAACAAGATGGTAAAGATATACAATACGTTCTCCCAGATCGGCTCCTTATAAATTGTAAAAATCCCTTTCCAGAATGCTTCCATCTTCTTTGTTAAGGAATCTACCTCATTCCATCGACCTTGTTTTATTGCGTTATTGAGTCTCTTGAAAAGTTCTTCTAATTCGGAAGGAATTCCTCCTTGGGACATAAGCAAAACTTGTCCCTTCTTTTATTTATTAAAAGTTTCCGAAGCGGCCTGTATGTGGAGTAGGAGATTGAGAAGTTAAGGCTACAGATTAAACAACTATTAAAAAATCTGGCAGTATGGAAAGATCCTCTAATATGACGGTCACATAAGTTTTCCTTGTCCCAGAGAGACGTATCGTTCTCTTTATAGCTACCTCACATCGAATTCTATCCTTTCAGAGCCAGAGTATCTATCTCCCCTTCTCGCCCTCATAATAAGAATATTTTTGGCAACAACCTCATAATCTATCGAGGATTCGACCTCTAGAATCTTTGTTCTTTCTGGAAAGACCCAGTAGGCTTCGTAATCGTATTCGACTATGCCTTTCTCATAAAAATTTTCATATGTATTTACTCCAATCTTTATTCGACCTCTGAAGGTTATGAGGAAGGCGATGCAAGGAAGATTTTCTAAACCTCGATGGTCAAGACCCACGGTAAGCACTTTGGGTTTACATCTTATACCGTTCATCAATACTTTCTCCTGATCAAGAAGGCCCTGCATCGAATGGAAGAGCTTTACCATCTCTTGCTCATACTCATCGGGCTTATGTAAAAGAGAAGCGTAGTATCCCTTCTTGTCGTAGTAATCGAATATGATGGTCTGATTCACGACACCCTCCTGAGAGACCCAGAAGAATCCATGAGCGTGAATAGGCTCAACTTCATTTGCCATATCAAGTACCATGCTTTAATTTACCTTAAGTATGGGATTTTGCTAGTTAAGTTAATAACATTACCAGTGGGATTGTAAAACAATTCGGAAACAGCAACTACATCTTCTCTTTTGGCCTTTCCATGCAATTTAGGTAAATCTTTAAATGGAAAAACAAACGCATTCGGCCCCTCATCTTTACTTCCAATTACTATGGCAACCCAAGGATTAATATTTTTATATAACTTAAAATAAACGTTTTACAAATACCAAGAAGGAGGGATGAGAAAGATGCCTTTGTACATAGTCTTAATAAATTTGACACAGAAAGGGATTGAAAACATAAAGAATCTGACAAAGTGGTCGGAAGACGCTAGAAAGGTTGTTAAATCTGTTGGCGGCGAGACCAAGGCTATTTATTTCACTATGGGACGATATGATATTGTCTCAGTTATTGAGGCTCCTAATGATGAAGCGATGACGAAGATTTTGCTTACTAGAGCAAGAGAAGGGCATTTAAGAACTGAAACGTTAAAAGCCATATCAGCTGACGAAATGATAAACATAGTTAAAGAATTGCCTTAAAAAACATAGGAAACTGAGGTCCAACCCTTCCTCATTTTTTGCTTTCGCTTGCATGTAATGGCTTACAGCGAGGGCACACATATGTTAGAAAGGTAAAAGATAGTAGATTAAACATCCTATCAATATCACGAACGTTACTATCACTGCGGATCCCATTTTTCTGTTTTTCTCGAAGGAAACACCTATCATACTGAACAAAGCAGCATAGAAGACTATGATGTAAGAAACATGAATTGCTAAAAAATTATATGCATCTTTAATTAAGCCATCAACAACTTCTTTTAGATCAGCATGGTCTTCTGAGTACATTAATTCATACCATCATAAACTACTATTAGATCTACTCTATCATAAATTTAGGCATTAATATGAGAGCTCATCTTATTGATCTTAAAAGTCTTAGTTATGCATATACGTTATCAAGTCGTTGTTACACTGATTCGCCTATAATTAGCATGAACGCAGCGCAGGATTACTCAAGAAGCATTCTATCTCTTTGGTATTATCTTATATTTATAAACTAGTGTACCTTTTGACCCCGCATGAAATACAAGAACCCAGAGTTTTTTTCAGCGTTAGCAATATTTCTAGTTACAGTCCTGTTGATGATTGTCACCTATCTCCGTTGGCTTCCTTTGAACTTCACTGTAGGACCGTATCGCTTCACGCATTGGCTAAGCTGGATAGGTACCCTCTCCATTGCAATTTTAACCCCAGCATTCTACATTCTCAGGAGACGTTATCCCAAGAGAAATATGTCACTGACTAGAATTCACGTTTTCAGCAACTTATTCTCCTTTACACTTATATCAACACATTTCGCGCAGCAGATGAGTAGGTCAGTCCATCCAGAGGATAAAACAGGACTAACAATGTTTATCATAGTGTCCATATTGGTAGTATCGGGTTTCCTCCACAAATTTCAAATGTTGGAGAAGGGGAGACTATACCCGCCACATCGTAATAGGTTCTTACATATCAGCATAACTACCGCATTTTATATAGTCGTAAGCATTCACATATTACACAATCTAGGATTCTTGTAACCAGCGAGATTCAATTTCGTCTGTTTTCGCATCACTTTTCTAAAGTACCGCAAATAACATGATATCTGTGCGCTTCGCTGTCGCTCCGCTTCAGACCCTCCCAAAAGCCCTCTACACCGTTTCATATAGCGTATCCTCAGCTAACTCAGTATTGTGCTTAGTACTTCCCGATCAGTTATGACTTTCCTCCACTCGTTACGATCTATGCCGAGCTTTTTGGCAGGAAAGATGCCGATGGAGATCCATTCAACTTCTAGATTTACCTCCACTCCTTGAAGATCAATCTGTACAAGCCGATTAACTTGCTTTTTTATACTGGTCTTCAACGATTCTAGAAAATTTCCACTAACAGCGAAGGATCGTTTCCTGAAGAGCCAGCAAAATGCTAGAGTTAACATCTGAAGAGGATGTCCAGACTTTCGCATATATTTTGTGATGTATGAGATGCCTTCACGCATCTTTCGCACTGCCTCAACATCCACAAAACTATGGTATGACTTCTCAAATTCCGCCTTCTCTTCAATACGATACACATGTCTATATGAGCCATATTTTGTTCTCTTCAACTGTGAAAACGCAATTTTAAACTGGTAATCGTGGAAAATCATCAATACATGTATGTGGGGGTAGCCTTTGCTTGTCGATTCCCAACCGCGAAGGTATGAGATGCGACCAAACTTCTTGCGAAAAGTTCTCAGGGATTTCTACGGTTATTGGTTGCTTCAGCCTTCTACCTCGTGGACTCTTCTCTATGATGATCAAGCCTTGAAGGGCGTCTATTTGACTTCTCTGTTTTGCTTTGTCAGTGGTCTGCATTGTTGTTTACCTTTGTTTTAGTGGATTTTTCTGTATTATAGTTAATAGGTAAGGGTAAATCAAGTTTTTCAATCGCTAAGATCGTGCTTTTGAGGATAACGAATCCAGAATATTCAAGACTAATTCTCTGATAGCTAGCTAGCATTGAACGGAATAACGGAGATATAATTACAATAGAATAAATTACTTATTTTTCTTTTTTCACATTTGATTTTATACATGGGTTTGGGTTTGGGGGCTAAAATTTAACCCCGAAAAAAGGGGGAGATTGCCTTTTACTTAAACTCTAGAATGTATTGAAGGATACTTTATGCTAATGCTCCTTTTTCCGAATATCATGTGCCAACGCGGTAATGATAGAAACTGGCCATAACACAACCATAATTAAAGCTAGAGTCCATTGAATAGTGTAAGTAACGTTTGCATCAAAGACCCATAATAAAGGATACCCAAAGATTGCGATTTCCACACCCATTGCAAACACTAACACATAGATGATTATAGACCAAGCCCATAACCTAGAAAGGAAACCTCTTAAATTAACTGGGAGATGTTTACGCCACCATTTTAACGGTTTATTTATCCGGGTGGCAGCAGCAAAACCTAATATCGACATAAAAATTGGTGCAAAACCTCCTCCAACCAACCACAAAATGAGTGATAAAAGCCCAAAGATCCAAGCGCCATATTTCTTATCAATGAATGCACCCGCCCATATCGTGACCAGGAGACCAAAAATTACTGCAAATATTCCGGTAATTAAAAAATTGGGAATAATTGTTAAAGCAGTTTCAGTTGCATACTCCCAAAACTTCTGTGCAGGACCAATTGCATCTATCATTATGTCGTTTGGGGCCACATTGCCTTGAAGTATCTCAAATATACCATGCTGTATACCTGCTAATCCAACAAGAACTCCAAAAATTGCAACTGGGGAATAACTTAATATTGAATATGATGAAGAAACGAGAACAACACGCCATCACCAGCACGTAACCCTATTTTTTTCTATAAATCTTTTCCACTAGCCTTTTCTTTCTCAAAGGGTTATATTTTCTCGATAAAAATACGTTCTAAAGGTCAGAGTTGTGGTCTGCTAATTAGTTCATAAAGATTTTTGATTACTTTTTCCTCAGCTTGCGCGCGCGCTAGTTCCTAATACTTCTATAAAAATATTAAATGCGGCATCTACTGAAGTTACAAATTGTTCGCTAGAACACTCGAAAAGCAAGTCGAGAAATCATTAGAGAAGTTGAAAAGCATTTTGGAGAAATAAATGCTCACATGAAGACCACAACTGTTAAATGTTAAAAAAGAGAATCAAGGAGGAGCGATGTTATATGTCATTGGAAGAGAATAAGGCGATTGTTCGTAGGATGATTGAAGCCTATAATAAGCATAACTTAGACTGGTTTGACGAGTTTATAGCACCAGATTATTTTGACCACACCAATAAAGTCGATCGAGAAGGTCTCAAACAATTATTCAACATGGGTTTCAAAGGCTTCCCCGATTGGCATGAAACTATTGAAGATATCATTGCTGAAGGGGATAAGGTGTGGGTTCGTCTTACTTATACGGGGACCCATACAGGTGAATTTTTTGGACTAGCCCCTACTGGCAAGAAGGTAACCATGACGGCTGTTGCCATCTATCGCATAGTTAATGGCAAACTTGTAGAGGGACGGTTCATCAATGACGGATTGGATATGCTCAAACAAATAGGTGCTATCGAATACACAGAAAAAGGAAAGAAACTCTTTCCAGAAGATGTCAAGTAACTGCCTTAACCAACATTTCAGCAATTCTTTCACAGTTCATATAGGGCAAGACAGGGAATCCCTCTTGAGGAAGTCACCTACAGAAGCTTAAATCTCGGTGAATCAACAGCAATAAAAAGCAAGAGTGCTAAAGTAGCCAAAGTAAAACAACTCTTTGGAATCAGAACGCTTAACAAAGACGTAGATTTCTTAGCTACTTCATTACGGTAGTTCAGTTATACAATATTATTCACCACTAATCTCATATGACTGCTTTATTAGTCCCATAGCATAATCTATTTGCCCCTTCTCGGTTACTCTGAATTCTCTTTCTTCTCCTTTTTTGAAGAACCATCCTTTGTATATTTTATCACCAGTCCAACGCTTACTATCTCTAAAAGTATTCGGATCAGTTCGTATTCTGACCTTTACAAAATTCTTTGTGAGAAGTAATGTAGCAAATCTAGATTTCCCACTTGGCTTGCCTTTGTAGAAGGAATAATATCTTCCGCTCGGTTTCGCAGCGACTTTATCAAGCCCCATTATTCTATCGCTCAATAACTTAACTAATAAAATAATTGACTTAAGTTACCTTAAAGGAATATTTGAAGTCTTGTTGCCTTATCATCTACCTTTGCACCGAACTTTCCTTCGAAAGTTCTGGCTCGACTTGGCAAATCCTCATCTGAGTATGAAGATTATCAGTAATGTTGATAAAGGGCGAAACCTTGGATATATTAGGGATGGGGTTGAAGAAGGAGTACATCGTCATCGAAATCGCTGCAGATCCGAGCGGAGGACCGTATGTGCTGGTCTCATTATCCGACCCTAGGGAGTTAAGGGAGTCTTCTCAGCCCAGATTTGGCCCACAAGCAATGACCTTCACATCTATGGAGGATTTGATGAAGAACTTACAGCGAACCTTCACGAATCTATCGAGGCAGACGATGGGTAGATTCGTAACTGCTATAAAGTTGGATATGAAAGAGTATGAAGAATCGGGACTAAAGGTAGGGGACAAAGTCTATCTGGATATCACCAAGGTGGAGAAGGAAGGCGTCTAATGATAGATAATAAGTCGAGTCTTCGATGTCAACTCAGTTGAGATTCTTCTAAACCCCTTCATTTCTATCGTCCTTAAAAAAATTCTATCAAGTGCGCTCTTCCTATCTGCTTGTAAAGTTTAAGAAAGAGAACTCGAGAAGGCCAAGAGGTTGATTTATTATAAATCATGTTAGAGGCAAAGGTATCTGGGAAAGTTGGGCTTCTCTTCTAGGACTTGCTCGACTTGGAGCGTTCTTTTCATTTACTTCCTTTTTGGTTTCATAAAAAAGGAGGAAAGAGGTTTCTAATGCTTTTCGGTCAATATCATTTCATATACCTCTATTAAATACTTCCCAGTTCTCTTAAGATTTTTCGATGCCTCTCAATACGTCCTCGACGAGCTTAACTTGTCGAATTTCAAGGTTGTTCCAGAAGGCAAAGCCTATCTCTATGAAATAGTCCTCCACAGCCTTCTGAGAAGGTGCCTCAACTATGTAGAAGATCAGATGATTCAGTATAGAGGTCCAGGCACTCAAGACCTTGACTCCATGCTTCTCAGCGGCTTCCCCTCTCTTTCCAATAACCTCCTTGAACTTCTTCTTCGTCTCTGGGTTGAACAGAGGACATGATTCAACGGTGTGCTTCATATTCACAGAGAAAGTAGGCAAGCTCTCCACCTCCTATCTTTTCGCAGATCATTTACCAAGAATTCCATACCTCCCATCGACGAGATCGTAGCATCTCGTGATAATTAAGCATTATCATTACATCAAAGTTTATAACAATGTTATAATATTATTATATTAATTAAATAATATCAAATAAAAATCTAAAAGGTGTCGAAAATAGTAAGTGAAGGTATTGGAAGTATCTTTAAGAGGAAGGATGGAAGGTACTTTCTATATCTCCCTAAGGATTTGGTGGAAGATACTGGTTTCCCTTTCCCAATAAAATCACCGGTGAGGGCAAAGGTTCGCTTCACACCAGGGGTTAAAAAGATAATAGTAGAAGAATTAGAATAAATAGATTCAACGGTTCATACTACTGACACCAATCAGATGCAAGATTTGATCATAAACCAGTTTATAGATGGTCTTCAAAATTCTACAAGTTAAGAAACCTCTTTTAGCAAAACATAAATCACTTGGCCACCAATATATGTCGGTGGAGTATGCCATTACCTAAGGAAGTACAAGATCTGTTTAACGATCCTTCGGCTATCAAAGTTCTTGCTACGAAATCAACTGGTGAAAAATTGCACATGATACCTATAGGGTCTATGAGAGCCCCTAACCCAAATACAATAGCCTTCGCTGCTATCTTTATGAAAGAGGCTCATGAAAATCTTAAAAAGGCAAAGGAGACTGGTGAAAAAGTCTCGACTTTAGCGGTCAAAGTTGCAATGGAAAAAGGTCAATTCCTAGGATATCAGGCAAGATGTAGAGTGAAAAGCTTTGAAACATCGGGTCCTATATACGAGAACTTCAGAGACGTTTTGAAGAAGATGGGCTTTGAGATACGTGGCGTATGGCTTCTCGAACCTGTTGAAGTCTATAACCAATCCCCTGGACCAGAAGCGGGAAAGAAGACAGCTTAGTCCCTCTTTTCATCGCTTAAAGATCGATCTACTAGCTCTATAGTTAAGGTTCATTCGAAAGAGCCTTTTAGAGTAGATGGGGCTCCCAGCCGATGGTAGGCACTTTGACAAGATAAGATAAGATAAAGACGAGCAAATGCAGTTTTAATATACTCTTTAACTAGTGGGCCGGAGGAGATTTGAACTCCCGACCTTTCAGTATCTGAGAGGTGTTATCAGCTGAACGCTCTAACCATACTGAGCTACCGGCCCACCGTATACGCTAAAGTTGCCATACACTTTTATGCTTTACGTGGAAATAAGAAATCGTTAAAAATCTCAATTTAAGGTAAAATACCGATGGGCCGGTAGTTCAGTGGTAGAATACCCGACTTGCACTCGGGCGGTCACGGGTTCGAATCCCGTCCGGTCCATCAACATCTTAAGATTAGGCGTTGGCTCTATCTGATCTTCCTTTAGTTCGTTACCACCAGCAAGGATATTCGCTGTGATTTATAGCAACAACTTTTTAATGATACCTTTTACAATTATCGAAAGAATATGACTTCTGCTTTTGTCCTGCTTAATGTCAAAACTGGCTCTGAAGATGAGTTGCTCAATGAGTTAAAGAAAATAAAGGGTATCAAGGAAGCCCATCGTGTTTACGGTGTTTACGATACTATAATCAAGGTTGAGGCGGAGTCTCTGGAGAAGCTTAAGGAAGTCTTAACTTGGAAGATCCGCCGATTGCCTAATATCAAATCCACTTTGACTATGATTGTCGTTGAAGAATAATCGACAACGGCAGTTATCTGAAAAATAATTTATCTGCAGTGTTAAGAACGTATTCCCAAGCCGTTTATGGCCGAGTGCTTTTTTCTTGCCGATAAAAAGGTAGAAGGTAAAGGCGAATCTATGACTATCGACAGTAGGCATAGAGAAGTGATTACTTATAAAGTCCGTATAAAAAGAGCAGAAGGAGATGGTTTTGACATACAAAAAGCATCTATACTTCATCTACATATCGATATTTCCTTTGATGGTCTGCTCAGGAATCGTATATTCTATCTTCGCCCTCTATGTATCTCAAGAACTTGGCGCATCGACTTTTCAGGTTGGATTGATATTCACAATCGGCTCACTATCTGGAGTGATTGGAGCCCCACTTTTCGGAAAGCTCTCTGATAAGATAGGCAGAAAACCCATCATGATAACTTCGATGGCGATCTTTTTTGTCGTGTTTCTACTCTATTCGCTGGTCGGAACCTTTCTAGAGGTTTTCCCGATTCAGGTCTTAGAAGGAGTCGGATGGTCTGCTCTTGGTGCTACTACAACGGCACTCATTGCCGACACTGTGCCATCAGATACTCGTGGGACAGCCATGGGTATGTACAGTATGGTATGGTACCTTGGTTGGGTCGTTGGTCCATCTGCAGGAGGATGGCTGGCTGATACCTTTGGGTTTAGAAGTGCATTCCTCGTATGTTCGATCTTGATCGTCTTCGGATTCATGATAGCCCTTAAGTTCATAAAAGAGCCGAGCAAAGGGAGGACTAAAGATATGGACTAACATTTCTACTTTTATTTGGCAAAGATGGTTTTGTATAGCCTCTGGCATATCAGTGTATTTACTGATTAAAAGGATATATATAGAAAATAAAAGTAAGAGATGATCATGAAAGTGAAGGGTGGAATTTTAGCGATCGGGATCTTTCTTACAGTTATAGGCATCTTTTACTTTTTAACAGGGTATCAAAGGATAGCTGCTATTCCGTCTCACTTGATCTGGTTTTATGAGAGCGAGTATAATGTAGGTCAGTTGATGGAGATATCAGGCGGCATCCTTACAGCCCTCGGTTTAGGATTTATTGTATTTGGTGTATTTAAGAAGGAGAAGGAGGAGCCAAAAACCGATACATCTCAACAAGAGTCGAAGTCTTAACTTTTCGTCCTTTCTTTGAATATGACTAAAGCTCTATAAGCCTTCTTCGAACTCCTTTGAACTTCTGACTTCATCTGTGACTTTCAATCGGTGCTCTAAAGGGTAAGGTTCAAGGAGACGGCAAAAGTGATATCTGTATTTTTTGGAAGAGGCTTTGTTCCAAGAGGCAAATAGTGGGTCGGCTTTCTGTACCCAAACGGGTTCAAGTCCAACTTGAGCGCGCCAATTTTAAGGGTTAAGGAGCCAAATATAGTAATTGAGAACCGACGCAAAACTGACCCAAAGTATATACGGAAGCAACAGCGCTCCCGCCTTTTTGGAGACCCTAACAAACGCTGTTATTGTCAACGCAATTGCAATCCAAAGCACAATGATTATAACAAAACTGTAAAATATGGAATGCAGCCCAAAGAAGACGATTGACCACAACACGTTCAACACTAGCTGAACCACAAAAATGAACAGCGCTGCTTTTACCCCTTCGGATTCTAGCCCCTTACTCCATACCAAATAGGCTGAGACGCCCATGAGCGCAAAGAGAATCAGCCAGACAGGCGCAAAAAGCCAGTTTGGCGGGTTAAAACTCGGCTTCTGAAGCGAGGCATACCAAGTAGGAATCGACGGATACGTAAACACTGAACCAACAACACCCGCTAACTCACACAGCACGATAGCTATGACAAGTTTCCCAACATTCCCAACACGCATCTGGACACCAACAATACCTTCTCCCACCGCCTTTTTAAAACAATCGTCGACTTATGACGCGCGCACTATGCGTTTCTCTCAAAGGGTTAAGGTGGGTCGGCCAGGATTTGAACCTGGGACCTACGCCGTGTCAGAGCGTGACAGCCTTAAGCTGTTGTCCTAACCAAGTTCTCCGAAAGAGAGTTTCCGTATAGACCCTCATTCTCTAGACGACCGACCCGTATATATCCGGATAGCAAACGATTAAAAAGGTTTTTCGTATCTGATACTACTTTGATCGAGGAACTATCCTTGAAATGCCGTGCTCCTTCTCGATTCTAAACACATAGTCTGCAAATCCTTCTAACTCACGTTCATGTGAAACTATTATCACTTGAGGGCACTTCAATTCATCAAGAATCTCTCTTATCTTAAAGAGCTGCTCCCTGCTGAAGCCGTCGGTCGGTTCATCCAGTATGAGAAGGTTGGCTACTCCACCTGTTGCAACTTCTTGAACGATCGTGTTCAGAGCTAGCCTATAGGCAAGAGCTACGCTCGTCTTCTCTCCACCGCTCAAGGAGAGGTAGTCTTGCTCATATCCATCCCTCTCTATAATCGGAGTAAAGTCTTCATCCACTCTAACCTGTAACTCAGAGCCCTCGATGAGAATGTCAAACCATCTTTGGAGGTGTTGATTGAACCTTTGGTTGATAGTCGCCATGACGTGCCTCTCGATGTTCTCTAATGTTGGAACGAAGTACTCATCGAGCCAGATCTTGTATTCATTTATCGAGTCCTTCAATTTCAACTGCCTCTCCTTTAGGGCGATCTCTTGCTCCATTTTGGCCTTGTCTTCTTGAGAGCGTTGGATGTCCTTCTCTATAGCAACGATGCTCTTCCTTATCTCACTGAGCCTGTCCTCTAGTTCTCTTACTTCCTTACCAAGACCTTCGATTCTCTCTAGAACTGACTGAAGAGGTTTGGTTTCTCCCTCTGCAGACCTAAGCTCATCTTCCAGTTTCCTTATGCCAACATCAAGTTCCTTGATCGTCTCCTTCCTCTTCTCAATCTCTTCATGAACATCCTTCAATTGGGGATATAGTTGCTTCAGGTCTTTTTGTGCATCATCGTATCTCCTTACCTTATCTATCAGTCCTTCTATAGTCTCGGCATCCTTCTCCAATCTTTCGATCTGCTCTTGCAGAATCTCTCTTTCATACTCTAAATGTTCAGCCTTGCTACCGAACTCTTTAGGATCGATTTCTCTTTCACATGTCGGACAGATTCTTTTTTCAAGTATCGATTCGATGTTCTCTACCCTCTCATCCAATTTCGCCTTTTGGTCTCTTTCTTTCTTCAGCCTATCTCGTATATCAACAAGCTCCCTCTTGAGCACCGCCACCGTTTTCTCGGTCGGTTTATCTACATTCTCAAGCTCAACTATCTTCGGCTCAAGCTCATCTTCGACCTTCTTTCCAAGTTTTTGAAGATCCCTACCAGCCTCATTTCTCAATCTAACCTTATCACTTATCTGGCTCTTTAACAAAGGAATTTTTGCTTCGATCTGTTTTATCTTCTCCCTTGCTTCTTCTAACTTCTTCAGTTCACCCCTCTTCTTTTCGTATCCCCCTTTTAGCTTCCCTTCATCCTCTTTGAGGGGCTTTAGATGGCTTTTGAACTTCTCGATATCTTTATTCTTCTGCTCAAGGTCTTTCCTTCTCTGGTCTAGATCAGCAGTAGCGCCTCTCAAATATTCGACCCTCCCTTTCAGAAAGGAGATGAGGGCCGAAGAGTTCTGAGCAGCGATCTTATAGTCCTCGATCCTGAAGGCCCTTCTAAGTGTCTGGAGCCTCTCATCAGCCTTTTTGAGTATCACTTCTTTCATTTCTTCTTGAGGCGTGAAGATTGCGTACCTGTAGATGATGCTCTGGGCTTTAGGATCGGAAGGCTCATTAAACTTGAGAATCTGGAGTATCCTTCCCTTTAGCTCACTGGGTGAGAGGGGTTCCTTATCATGAGGGCCTTTGATGTAACAGTCGCCCTGGTGCACTCCTTTACCCTTTTTAACTAAAGTTCGATACACCTCATACTCTTTACCATCAACTTCGAACCTAAGAGTTACAGAACCTCGGGAAGCCCCGTTTCTAAGAAGGAAGGTCCCCTTAAGGGAGCCCAGTCCAAAGAGGGCGAATTCGATAGCGTAAAGGATGGTCGACTTGCCAGAGCCGATATCTCCCTCAAAAAGGACTGTGCCTTGTGGGAACTCTATTGGAGGACTGGTTTCTCTATAACTTCGGATATTCTTGAGGCTTATGGATTTTAAAGTCATTCGATCCCCTCCTTCAATTGAAGAGTGTTCAGGGCATCGCCTACAATTCTTGCTGCATAATCGCTCTTAGTCTCGTCCTCCTTCTTCTCCTGCTTGAGCGTATTGAGAAGCTTTACGGACAATCTGATTCCGAGTTCTCCCTTCAGTTTCGGATCGACTACCTTGACTGTACCGATGTTTTCCTTGAAGAGCTTACTTTCTATCTCTCGAACATCTCCTCCACCGACCTTGATACCAGCATACTCCTTGGAGGCAAGCATATGATAGTTCATCAAGACATAAAGCGCACCTTTTTCTTCAAGCAACTTTCTTATTCGTGGAAGATCGATGTCCGAGGTCTTCCCTCCCGACATCTCCCCCTTCACTTTGAATAGCACCAGCCTGCCATGGACATCGGTCTTCTCAACAAGTTCGAGGAGGTCTCTCTGGATTTTGAGAGCGTTCTTCCCATCAGCATCGTATTCTATAAGAGCGTAATCACAGGCAGAAATTTTAACGAATTCTACATTTTCAACTTCATCTGAAAAGGAGACGAGATAGAACCCCCTTTCTTGCCCTTTAGCATTTCTTTCAAGATCACGATAATCCCCTCCAAATAAAGGACCGGCATACGTTATGTAACCGTAGCCAGGCATCCTATCGATAAGATTCTCATGGATATGTCCTGTAGCATAGTAGTCGAATCCTTTTGGGAGGTTAGAGATGGGGATCGATTCGATTTCGGCAAGGAACTCTGGCTTGTATTCTGTTATCCCACCATGAAAGACGAATACCTTAAAACCATCTTCTTTCTCAAGACTCTCCCTATCCAAAATCTCAAAGTACTCTTTTTCGATCCCAGACTTCCTTCCTGAAATGCCACAGAGCTTTACACCGGTCTTCTCATCCACATGAAACTTTAGTCTTAGTCTGCCGTCAATGAATTTGCCTTTGTCGACCTTGTAAAACAGCCCTGCGCTCTCAAGGATGTCGATTATCGAATTTTGAGTATGGCTGAAGTCGTGGCTACCACAGACAACGTAGAACTCAATCTCATTATCCTTCGCTTCCTTTATCTTCTTGACTGCAGCATTCAAGATCGCCATGTCGGGAATGTTCGAATCGAAGAGGTCTCCGCTTACAATGATGAAGTCAACCCCCCTCTTGATGCATTCGTCTAGAGCAGTACTGAAGGCTTGGAAGGCAAGATCACGCAGAACAGGATGGCGAAAAGCTCCAAGATGGGCATCCGAGATATGAGCGAACTTATGCACATAATCACCTTCATACATTCTATTTCTTCCTATGATTCTTCAAATAATAAAGGTTGGTATATTTGATTAAATGTTAAGAATTGTTCTGCAAATTTATGGAGAAGGTTGTAAGAGCATCTTTTTCCTCTTTAAAGCGATTTGGATAAATAGTTAAAGTTAGATTGTTCATATGATCTTTATGGGCAGGACATCAGAAATTTCTGGGTTCTACAAGCTAAGTCCAGAAGATAGGTTAGAGATCATTAAGGAATTCTCAGGCCTTAGTGATGATGAGGCGAGTCTGGTCCGATCGATGGGAGGGTTAAAGCTAGAGCTGGCAGATAGGATGATAGAGAATGTCATAGGCGCCATGCCAGTACCTTTAGGGATTGCTGCAAATTTTCTCATAAATGGAAAGGATTACCTGATCCCTATGGCGATAGAAGAGCCATCGGTGGTTGCTGCTGCAAGCAATGCAGCAAAGATGGCAAGGGTCAAGGGCGGCTTCTTCACGAACAGTACGGAACCTGTAATGATAGGTCAGATACAGGCTGTAGATATAAGAGACCCCCATGGCTCCAAGATGAGCATACTGTCAGTCAAAGAAGAGATCTTAGCCAAAGCGAATGAGCAAGACCCGATCTTGGTATCTCTAGGTGGTGGTGCAAAGGACTTAGATGTCAAAGTCATAGATACCATCAAGGGGCCCATGGTCATCACAGAGCTGTTCGTGGATTGTAAGGATGCTATGGGAGCGAACGCTGTCAATACCATGGCAGAGGCTGTGGCTCCTATTATAGAGAGGGTAACAAAAGGCAAGGTTTTGTTAAAGATAATCTCCAACCTTGCAACGAAGAGGCTGGCTAGGGCAAAGGTAGTTATGGACAAGGATTCAATTGGAGGAGAGGAAGTAGTGGATGGCGTAGTGGATGCTTTCGCCTTCGCTGATGCAGACCCTTATAGATGTGCTACTCATAACAAAGGGATAATGAATGGCATCATAGCAGTAGCACTGGCAACAGGGAACGATACAAGGGCTTTAGAGGTTGGGGCTCACGCTTACGCTGCAAGGACTGGGCATTACAAGCCCCTGACGACTTGGGAGAAGAATGAGGATGGCGACTTGGTGGGAACGATAGAACTACCCATTGCAGTGGGAGTGATAGGAGGCGCCACAGCTGTGCACCCTATAGCGAAGGTCTGCAGAAAGATACTCGGTGTGAAGAGCGCTGTGGAGCTTGCTGAAGTGATGGTTGCCGTTGGACTTGCTCAAAACTTTGCAGCATTAAGAGCTCTGGCAACTGAAGGGATACAGAGAGGGCATATGAAGCTTCATGCAAGAAATGTAGCGATCATGGCAGGTGCAAAGGGGGGGGTTATAGATAGAATCGCGGCAAAGATGGTTGAGGAGGGGAAGGTAAGGATAGATAGGGCGGAGGAGCTCCTCAAAGAGATAAGGCTCTAAGGCTTAGCCTTGACGATAAAATAAAATTAAACTCTAAGTAGATTTGCCTTCTCAGAGAGGATCATGGCCAATCTGTTCTTATCAGCTACTGTTGCTTTGACAAGGTTGGGGGATATACCGTGGTGCCTCATCAAGAAAGTCTCCTTTTTTGGAGTCAACTTTAAGACACTGTCTGAGATTTCTCCTAGACCCATCATAGCTTCAGCAAAGGATTTCAAATTCTTTTGGTCACCTATAGCCACCAGTGCCAGATCCATAGTTTCAGATCTCAACCCTACAGTCTTAAGAGCCCTATTTATCTGGGAGTCACAAGCCACTCTGACGATAAGCTCTAAATCTAGCTTTTTTGAGTAAGAGATGCCTCTGTTGAAGGCTATCCATGATTGCTGTAAGATCGATTTTAGATGTTCAAAGCCAGCAACGAAGTCTGCATCTAAAGCCTGAACAGTGAGGCTCGGGAATTCCTCTCTCAGCTTTCCTATAAACTCTTTAGGATCGTCGACATGCACCCCTTTCATCCCTAAAATGAGCGATGAAGTTCTATCGTTAAGTCTGATGAATTTCAACTCTAGCCTCCATGAGAAACTGGTATCAAGACGATTTCATCGCCCGACTTTACAACAGTATCTTCTTGGTCTAGAGCAGATATTTCTACACCGTTAACAGCGATCAGCACAGCAGGTGGCGATATTTTTAACTTTGAAGATGATGTGATTACTTCAAGGACTTCCTTAACCTTCATTTCATCCCTATAAATTTCAAATTCTGCCTTACCCAGAGCAGTTCCTATGTGCCCATGGGCTCTAACTCTGATCATACTCCCTCGAATAAGATTGGAAGTTTCCTCATAAATTTAAGCTTAAATAAAGTTCATCTTTTACTCTGATTCGCCTTCATCCTCCGATGCTTCTTCAGGGACGGCTTCGCCTTCTTCCTCCTTTCTCTTGAGACTCGTAATATATCCAGCGATCTTGTTCCTCAAATGCTTAGACCTCACTGTAGACACCTGTCCTAAAACGGCTTTGTTCTTATCGAAGTCATCAGTGAATAGATCACCGTACTTCTCCAATACCTGGATCGAGATGCGTTTTATGCGGTTCATGAGTTACACCGGAGCAAGATGAAGCAAAAACTTCAAGTATATATAGGTTTTAAGGGTTTAAAGGATTCGTCGAGAAGTAGGCATTACAAATATGAGTCTGTTCGTTTGGTAAACGATCTCAATCTCAGTTATAGAACTTAAATCACCTATAAATCCCTCAGGGGTATAGACAAAGCTACTTTCAGAAGGTTTTTAAAGACAATTTTTGTAGGGGATCATGTGGTTCAGGGTGTTACGACCCCTCTCAATGATAAGTTTCGATCTCGCCATACCAAGACCCTACGAAGATGAAGTTGTAGAGGAGATCGGAAGGCTCGGAATAGTCCAGCTTACCAAGGAAAGGGTTGAAATAGGCGAGGAAGTTAGCGAGCTTCCAACCTATGACAAGTTTCTAAGAGTCAGTGATAGAGTCTCGAACCTTCTAACATCCCTTGAAAATTTTCTAGGCTCTAAAGAGGAGTACTGGAGAGCAAAGAAAAGACTGAAGATAAGTCTTGATGAAATAGAAAAGTTTAGCGAAGAATACGGGAAGATGGTCGATGAGATAGCCAAAGAATCTGATAACATTCAGAGGGAGCATGAGGAGCTAAAGGGTGTAATGGACGATCTTGAATTCTTAAAGATGTATAAGATGAGGCTCGATAGTATAGGAGAATTCAAACACGTCTTTGTGAAGGTCGGTTTCATTCAAAACATCTTCCTAGGTTTGCTTGAGGAGTACTTAAAAGATTTGGAGACGGTCTATGAAGTCAAGCCTGGAAGGCCGAAAGAATCCTTCGTAGTTATGGTGGGAAACTTAGACTATAAGTCAAACGTGGAGAAGGCCCTAACCCTCTTAAATTTTGAAGAGATGAAGTTCCCAGAATGGGTCAACCCAGATCCTGCCTTGGCGTTACAAGACATAAAGAAAAGGATGGACGCAGATATAGAAGAAACTCGAGAGCAGTATAAAAGACTGATAAAACTACATGAAAAAATCTTGGAGAGAAAGCCCTATGTAGACTTTATGAGGGATGTCAAATCATCTCTATTTAGGACTAAGAGCCTTAGCCTGCTTCATGGATGGATTCCTGTTGAGAAGAGGGATGTTTTGAAGGATAAAGTTGAGGCCCTTACTGAAAAAGTCATGTATCTAAAGTTTGAGAAGCCAAAGCATGAAGAAGTCGTCCCAACCAAACTTAGAGATAAAGGATTTTTATCCAAATTCGAGCTACTCACAGTCTTAAGGGGCATACCAAACTATAATGAAATAAACCCAACACCGATATTCATGATACTTTTCATCCTTATGTATGGGATAATGTTTGGAGATTTGGGAGGAGGAATCGTCCTTTTATTATTGGGAGTATTTTTTATCAGTAGAAAGGGAGGGTTATTAGGAATAGGTCGTCGGAGTATAAATAAACTCGGCTGGATAATGATCGTTTCAGGGGCAGCAGGTGCATTCTTTGGATTGCTCTATGGAGAAGTCTTCCTCTTTGAATCTCATCTTCTCGAAGAAGTAAGAGAGGCTCTACACCTGCCAGCTCTTGGCCTTCTAGTTGAACATGAGCCCAATGTAAATAGAATCAACCAGATGATAGTGATAGCGTTGATCTTCGGCGTAATACAGTTGATAGTAGGGTTAGGCTTTGGCTTTGTAAACAAGTTCTTAAAGGAGGGATTGGTAGAGGCTGTCTTCAATGGTAAAGGCCTTTTAGGACTGATATACTTCATCAGTGGTGTAATTCTTACCATCAACATTATTGGCGCAGGATTCGACATCAACGCATTCCTCTATCCAGAGAACTTACCTTTTGTAGCGATATCTCTGTCTTCTCTTATCTTGATATTTCTTTCACCCTTATTGGTCTCAATCTTCAAAAAACGTGAGATTCATTTGGTAGAGAGGATCTTTGAGGGTTTTGGTGAGGCCATTGAACTATTCATAGGGCTTCTTGCGAATTCTGTTTCATACATACGTATCGCTGCCTTTGCTTTGGTCCATGCAGCCCTTGGTATCTCAGCACTGCTGTTATCACAAACGGCTGGAGTAATAGTAGCGTATCTTTTGATGAACTTTATTGCGATAATTCTAGAGGGGTTCATCGTTGGCATTCAGTCCCTCAGGCTTCTATACTATGAATTCTCGACAAAGTTCTATATGGGCGATGGTGAGGTCTACAGGCCTCTAAAATTGAAGGTAACTTTCGAAAAAGATATAAAGGCATCTTAATGAGGGGATTCGTGATTGATGATGAAACTGAACAAAAAGATTATCGAATTCTTTTCCAATCCAAGGAGAGCCATGTTATCTTTCATCTTTCTCAACGTCGCCACACTCATTATCTCCCTTTTTCTATTCCCACCTATAGCAAGGGCTCAGGAAGTCACCCCTGAAAGTGGGTTGAAGTTCATAGCGGCGGCTCTAGCGGTGTCTGGATCAGGCATAGGAGCAGGTTTAGCAGTATATGGAGCGGCATCGGCTGGTGCAGCAGCAATAGCTGAAAGACCTGGCGTGGCTACATGGATTTTGATACTTGCTGGACTTGGCGAAGGAATCGCAATCTACGGTCTTATCATCTCCATACTGGTCCTTGGAGCATAACTTAGATGCTTGAAGGATCAAAGCCTTTTTATTTTTATCAATCTATCGGATAGATTCAAAGAAATAAGATGCTTCTTAACCTCTCTTCCGAGAGACCGAGCTGTTTCCCCGTAGTGACGGTTGTCAGATTCCTTGCCTCAAACTCACACAAGGAGAGGTAGGCTGGTACAAAAACGAGTCTGAGGGGCTTTTCACGCATAATTCTCAAGTGTTCATGAAAGAGAGAGTTGAATATCGAGTGTTCAACATCACCTATCATGTCCTTCCCAAGAAAGTCTCTTAAGCCTTGGAAATATCTTGAATAGTATGTTCCCATTAAAACATCGAAAGTCGTCTCAGGCCGTTCTTGAATTATGTCAGAGATTATTCTTTTCTTCAACTTATAGTATGACATGATAAGGGATGCTTCGATGAGTTCAGCTGGCAGATTCTTTGCCTTCAACCCCAAAGCTAGAATCAAGTTTTTAAGGTCCATTTCCTTCCCAATCATATCCCTTATATCGTCTTTCTCAGGAAGTTTTTCTACATCGTGCCATAGCTCTTTAAAGTATAAGCTCTCTAACAATCCCTCAAAGATCAGAGTGGTGTTGTATCTCTTGTAGAGTTCCATCCCATCTATGAGGGGAGCGTATATAGTCTCCTTCAAAATCCCTACGCTCTCATCCAAGTCCTTTGCTCCGACCATGGCTGGAAAGTTTACAGTTGTATACTCCCTTGGTATAGGTATGAGGGCCTCTTCAGTTATGGTCTCTTTGCCGTGTTTAACCCTTAATATTCTTTTGATATTCTCAACTTCGAGCCTTTTGGCATAGTCTTCAAAGAATTTTCTCAAAGAGCCACCAGTTATTTTGGCAATAAAATAAAATCTATCGGCAAGCTTTTTATAGAATATCTTGGTTAAGCTTATAGCGTTTATCTTTTCAGAAGGTATAGCACTCACATCTTGAGCGTAGTCTCCCTTTAAAAGAGCCTCGACTATGGTTGGGAGGTCAGGGGCCTTACTTAAAACAGAGATATCCTCGGGCTTGAGGAGGTGAGTTCTTAGACCATGGGCTCTAGTTACGATATAGATTAACCCTGGCGATCTTAAGGGGAATAACCTCATGCCCTTCTCCTTCGGATAACCTCTCTAACATGCTTCGTCCTTATAAACTCCTCCAACATCTCCTCGTAGAGCCTTCCTTCAATGTATCTTATGGTACTTGCTATGGATGGTATCACTATCTGCTCCAACGCATTTACCTTTCTGTTCGTTGACATGAATTCGTCTACAAGCTTTTCTATCTTTGCCTCGCTCTCACCAAGCCTGATGATCCTCCTAAGGAGAGACGAGAGTTTTTCTGCAGCCTCGTAAGCTATTCCTGAAGGAACGTTGCTTATATCAGTTTCCTTCTCAATTCGCAACTCTGGAACGATCACACCCATTACGCTATAAGTCAAACCACTCACATCGATTTGGCTAACTGTGAGGGCCATGGATTGTAGATTTTGATATCCCAGCATGGAATGGGCTTTTTTAAGATATTCATAAGATTCCATTATCTCCTTCTCTAGCTCTCCCCTTGTTTTCACTTCAGCCAAGAGACGATTGATCTCCCCCGCCAATTGCTCTCTTTTCATCTTCAGTATCTCTTTCCCCTTTTCGATAAATCCGAGTTGCTCCCTGAGCCTTAGAAGTACTCCTTTTGTAGCAGCCGCCCTTACCACAAAGCTCATATCGATTCCTACCCTGACAATTTATCCAGTTTTACATCTTCCTGTATTTAGGATGATATGTTTTGATATAGTCTTCCTTTATCCTAACGAGCTCTTCTTCAGGAAGAATCGAAAGAACGGCCCATGCTATATCGAGGGTTTCTTCAACGCTTCTATTCTCAAACTCTCCCTGGCTCACAAATTTCTTTTCAAACTCATCTGCGAAGAGGAGGAATCTCCTTTCACGGTCGCTTAGACCCATCTCCCCTACAATTCTGGCAAGGTCTCTCGCCCTCATGCCCCTTGAGTAAGCATCGTAAAGCTGATCTGAGACGCCCCCATGATCCTCTCTAGTTTTGCCTACGCCTATACCTTTTCTCATCAATCTGCTCAAGGATGGAAGGATGTTTATAGGAGGATATATATCTCGAGCATTAAGAGTTTTATCGAGAATTACTTGGCCTTCTGTTATGTAGCCGGATAGGTCTGGAATGGGGTGGCGAAGGTCTCCACCTGGCATTGTAAGGATGGGCATCTGTGTTAAAGATCCTTTTCTACCTTCTATTATGCCTGCTCTCTCATATACGGATGCAAGGTCACTGTATAGATATCCTGGATATCCCCCTTTTCCAGGTATCTCTTCTCTAGCAGCGCTCATCTCCCTTAAGCTTTCTGCATAGTTGGTCATGTCACTGAGGATGGCAAGAACGTGCATGTTGAGGTCAAAGGCAAGATACTCTGCAACTGTAAGGGCTATTCTTGGTGTGATAAGCCTCTCGATGGCTGGATCGTCGGCTAGGTTCATTACTACAACCGATCTTTCTGTAACGCCAAACCTCTCGAACTGATCTAAAAAGTATTGAGCTTCTTCATGTTTCAGGCCCATGGCTGAAAATACAAGAGCGAACTCCTCTGCCTCTCCCCTTACTGTTGCCTGCCTTGCTATTTGAGCTAAGATCCTATTATGTGGTAGACCACTTTCAGAGAAGAGGGGTAGCTTCTGTCCCCTGACAAGTGAGAGACATCCGTCGATGGTAGATATCCCTGTCTGGATAAAGTTGTTCGGGTAGATCCTTGCCTTCGGATTTATTGGTGATCCATTGACATCTCTCACATCGTCTGAAGAGATGGGAGGCATCTTATCGATAGGTTCGAATAGCCCATCAAACATTCTGCCCATGACTTCGTCAGATAGGGGTATTTTCATAGATGAACCTGTAAATTTTATTATGCTTTCAGCTTGAAGGCCCATCTCCCCACCGAAGACCTGTATAACTGCCACGTTTTTGCTTACATCTAAGACTCTACCCGTTCTATCTATGCCATCTGGAGCCCTTATCTTAACTATTTCATCATACGCTATGTCCTTTACATCTTCAACAACAAGAAGGGAGCCTCTTACCTCTTTAACTCCTTTATATGCAAGACCGTATATATCTTTGACCGAAGTAGCCATATTCATTCATCACTATACTTTATATTCTGATGCTATCTTATTCAACTCGCCCGTGACCTCATCCATAAGCTTTTCTATCACAACTATCCCTTCCTTGTCCTCCTTGACTCTGATCATCCTTGAAATCTGTGGAAGAGACCTTATCCTGTCGATAGGAACTCTGCTCAAGATCAAATTACGAGCCTTATTATGAAAGTCGATCATCATCCTCAAGAGCAGTGCCTGTTTCTCAGTCTCACAGAAAGCGTCAACTTCATGATAAGCATGCTGTCTTAGAAAGCCTTCTTTTAAGAGCTCTGCGGTAAGAAGAGTGAGTCTCTGATCGTCTGGAAGGGCGCTTTCACCGATGATTCTCGCTATAGACTCTATCTCAGCCGCTGCGCTCAGTATAGTAAGGGCTTCACTTCTATATTCAGGAAAAGTTTCGAAGGTTTCACGCCACCACTCTACGAGTTTACATGAGTACTGTGATATACTCTCAAGCTTCGGTGAAAGGTCTCCCGCAGGCCCGAGACGGCTTGAGTAGAGGCTATAGCTCCTAAGCCAGTTTATGGCTGGGAAATGCCTGCTGTAGGCCAATTCAGCATCAAGGGCCCAGAAAACTCCAGTAAATCTCAATGTGTATATAGTCACAGGCTCATTAAAGTCTCCGCCTGGTGGTGAGACGGCTCCCATGATCGTTAAAGAGCCTTCCCTCTCAGGCTTTCCTAGAACCTTGACCCTTCCAGCCCTTTCATAGAATTCAGCCACCCTATCAGGCAAATAGGCAGGATAACCTTGTTCGACGGGCATCTCCTCCAATCTGCCAGATATCTCTCTTAATGCTTCAGCCCATCTAGACGTCGAATCGGCCATTAAACCCACATCATAACCCATATCTCTGTAATATTCAGCCATCGTCGCGCCCATGTATATACTGGCTTCTCTAGCCGATACAGGCATGTTGCTCGTATTGGCTATAAGTAGAGTCCTTTCCATAAGAGGTCTTCCTGTTCTAGGGTCTTTAAGCTCGGGAAAATCTGTAAGAACTTCACACATCTCGTTACCTCTTTCACCACACCCGATGTAGGTCACAACTTGGGCCTCGCTCCACTTTGCAAGCTGATGAAGCATAACAGTCTTTCCTGTTCCGAACCCTCCGGGTATGCTTGCCGCCCCACCTTTGCTTACAGGGAAAAATGTGTCTATGACCCTCTGACCCGTTATCAAAGGCGTCGTTAATGGCAATCTTTTAGAGGAGGGCCTAGGTATTCTTACGGGCCATTCCTGAAGCATCTTTAAGCTGACCTTTCCTCCATTCGACTGGATTATAGCGATATCATCATCAACATGGAATTCCCCTTCTTCGATCTTAACTACTTCTCCTTTTACTCCTATTGGGACTAGGATTTTATGTTTAATCGCTTGTGTTTCGTCAACTTCACCTATGATGTCTCCTTCATTAACGATCGTTTTGGGTTTCACTGTCGGCTTGAAAAGCCATTTAGCCTTGCGTGATAGAGAGTTAACTTTGATTCCTCTACCTATTAAAGGGCCTCCCAATTTTATTAGTTCTTCTAGAGGCCTTTCTATTCCATCAAATACGCTGTTCAAAAGCCCTGGGCCTAATTCAGAAACGAGCCTTTTACCCGTTGCAACAACCTTTTCTCCAGGCCTTATACCGCTCGTCGTTTCATAGACCTGTACTGTAAAGAGTTTACCAAATTTATCTATCCTTATGGTTTCACCTACTAAGCCTTCTTCTCCGACTTCAACAACTTCGCCTATGGAAATGTCTTCAATGCCTGAAGTGATTATAACAGACCCAGTTATCCTCTCTATTTCTCCCTTCCTCACATAGGTTCACTCCTCAAATAACACGTTTAAAATTTTTCCCTTTACTTCTTCAAATACTTTGCCCAACCGCGTCTCAAGAGTGTTATTGTAAATCTTTTTACCATCCATCGAATATGCGATGACTCCGCCGATAGTATCGATGGCTTTACCGTCTAGCTCCATATCTACTTCACTCCCCTTCATCTTTGAAAGAGCGCTCTTGATAACTTGAGTATTTTTTCTTAAAAAATCAAGATCGCCCTTATTTGCAGAGATTTTTACCTCTTTACTTTCGATGCCAGACATCGCTTCTATAGCTAGAGCGGTGAGTATGTCTTGATACCTCTCATTCGTTTTGCTGGATGAAAAGTTTTTCAACCTTTTTTTAACCTCATCAAAAGTCTTTTTCAAGAATTCTTCTTTAACCTCCATGACCCTTCTTCTACCATCCATCTTAGTTAGAGATATCTCTGCCTTCTCCTTCTCATCCATTTCTTTCTTTACCTTTCTGAGTTTTTCGTCTTTTATTCGAGCAATCTTACTCCTAGCCTCTCCGATTATCTTATCGGCAGCGTTTTCGGCCTCACTGACGATCTTCTTTACTTCTTCCTCAGTCCTGTCTTTTATGTAAAGTTTGAGACTCTCTTTACTCATATTCCACACCTAAAACCTTCTCTAAAACGAAATCTACAACCTTACTTAAGTTCGCCTCAGCCTTTTTTGCTAGATTTTCACATTCATCTTCAAACTGCTTCATTATCATCTTCTTATCCTCATCTATTTCGCTTGTCCTTTTATCGATAAAATCTTGGAAGAATTTTTCTCTCTGACCTTTTTCTACAATCTCTCCAGCCATTCTTTTGGCGTCTTCTAAGATTTTGTTGGCCTTCCTTTTGGCGTCTTCTATAGTCTCCTCGGCCCTTTTCTCTTCTTCAATAAGGTCTATTATATCTAAAGACATCTTCATCTCTCCAGTTTAAGTTTTACTCCAACAGCTTGACTTACAAGAAAATAAAGCTCATTCAACCTCTCGCCTTTGGGTCCTTCTAAGCCTGGGACGATGGCAAAGATAGGGTAAACGCGTTCTCTCCATTTCGCTCTATCCTTTTTCAATTTTATCGCTATGCTCTCCGATATTACGACTATTTTACATTTTCTTTCCTTTATGAGTTCCTCTATCTTATTTCTTGCTTCTGCTTCATTCTTGATTACAACGCCTGGAACTCCTACCAATCTGAAGTTAGTGATGAAGAACTCGTCGCCTATCGCCACTATACTCATAGTATCGTATCCCTTTGGGTTCACTATCTTAATTTTATTTAAGAGTTGCGCAAACTGGTTCTGATGCATCTTCGTGGTATAGGGTTCAAATATTTTATATCCTTACCTAAAGATGTGTTATGAGTCAAAGCAGTTCAGTTAAATTATAAGCTTACTCAAGAGATACTCTCGCATAAACCTATCAGGTGTTCATTAAATATCAAAAATTAAGGGATGTTGACCACATCCCCCGCTAGATTTTAAAGCTAATGGGGCTGAATTCGACAGAGATACTACCTGGAACTTTAGAATTGGTTAAATCGGTTAGATCGAGTACTTGATAGGAATTATAGATGTGGATATTAGAGTTTACATCATTCACTCTAAGTGGGCCTCTACTATGAAGACCAAGTGGTAGTTTAGACTATCTCCTCTAAGTGTGCCGTCTACCCTCATCACTGTACTGCCATCTGAAAAGAAGTGGGCCACTGCAAATCCATGTAAAGCAACGATGAATTCGTTCTCATCGTCATCAAACACATCTCCTACAGCGATGAATCTCCTGCCATTTACCCTCGATATCCCCTCCCAAGTCTCTGGAATCATGGTGTAAGTAGTTGTTTCACCATCAGTGATGGTTATGCTTCCTTCCGTTATCTTGAAGATTCTAACTGCACGATCCCTGAAGTATATCGGTCCACCAGCAGCCGGCGTTGCAGTGAACTCTATCGATGCAGTACCCACCACCACTCCATCGACTCTCGCCTCGCCCTCAATGGTAGTCACCTTTACTTCTATTGTAGGGTCTGTCTGTTCAGTCATGGCAGATGCAAAGATAGGAGTCGAGAACGCAACTATCGCTACTGTGCTTACCAGCGCTAAAGCCACCAACGATATCCCTAACTTCTTCCTACTGACCATTCTATCACCTCCAAATAACCTAGAATCAACTAATAATAGTCGATTGCGGGACATTGTTAAGGAACAAAGTTACTCAAGTTCTTTCTGAAGTTCTCTGTCAACCCTCTCCTTTAGTGAGATGTACTTTTTGAAGCGTTCGTTCCACTTCGATAAGAAACGGTACTCTCTCAAACCCACAAAGAGCCATATCGAAGACAGTATCACCACTAATATTATGTAGATCAAGAAGATCAAGCCGAAGAATAGGTTTCTATTTAAAAGCCAACGTAAGAAGGCTGGATTGAACGTGAAGACTATCGCCATTATTATCGCTATAGGAGCGATTATCAGAGAAGATATGCTCAAAATGATGAACGTTACCCTAGCATCGTTCATATGGAATATCAGATCGTCTAAGGTCTCTAGTAGGCTTTCTCCCTCTTCAGGCTTCTCCTCATCTCTGCCCAATCTTCTCACCAATATAGATCGACCTAAGATAAATCGTTTCCGAAACTAAGTTCACGACGTTTCGATCTGCTCCTTTTTTTAAATCTTGGAAAGAGAGCTTCGTAAGGCTCCAAGATTATCTTACAAAACTGCCTCCCCTTCTCAGTCGCCTTGTAAATGGTTATCTTCTTGCTCCCCCACATCTTCTCAGTCTTGGCTATCAGACCTTTTTCTGCCATCCCGTCCAATATCTCTTTATGCTTTTGAAGGTTCAAGCCACAGTAGCTCAGTAAAGCTGTCTGAGTTAAGGAGCTGTACTGTACCAACTTCAGTATTATATCCTTCCTGATGTAGATTCTCTCACGGTACTCTTTGGTCGATGGCATTGGAGCCAGATTTGAATATACTCATGCAAAAATAAATAATCTTTCGTTTTTGAATTAAAGTTGCACATCCATGTATGAGGATGAGTTCTCCCTCACCAAGTTGGCAGTCTCTTCGAAGTTTAATTTCAATGTGGAAGATAGGGCAAAGACTACGCTGGGGAGGAAGGCTGGTAGTGCAGGCTTACCTCCAAAGCAAGCATACCTTACAGGACCGTCTGTCTCCGTGAGTATCAGTTCCCTTGGCGTCTTCTCAGCCAGAGCTCTCGATCTCTTTGAATAGATGATCGTAGGTCCAAAAGATACATAGTATCCCCTATCCACAGCTCTACTCAATTGTTGAAGATCGCCACTGAACCAATGAAGCATGCCCTTTATCCTGAATGAAGAGAGGATATCGATTACGTCCTTTTGGGACCCTCTTGAGTGGATTGAGACTGGCTTTTCGAATTTTTCAGCCAACTCTAAGAGCTTTTCAAATACCGATTTCTGTCTTCGATAAGCCTCTTCATCAACAGCATACTTTTTATCCAACCCTACCTCTCCTATTCCACATATACGGTCCTTCTCTCTGTTTAGAAAGGTCTCAAACTCCTCTAAATCAGCCTCTTGCATGGACCAAGGATGTATCCCAACGAAAGGTAGCAATTTGCCACCAAGAGATTCAGATAGACTTAAAGTCTCCATAGAAGAGTTCAGATCCATGGAGTTCGAGAACAAGACGATCTCGATGTTCTTTAAAAAGACGATTATATGTTGAATGTCTTTACCAAAGTCTGGGTCTGCAAGGTGCATGTGCGCATCGATGAGTTTTATGGGCATGCCCATGACTATCGATGGAGCTTATTTTAATTAATTGATTGATTAATTAATTAATCCTTACGTTGTGAATAAAGTTAAATACAGATTCCTTTTGTCTCGAACTGTGGAAGAATGTCCGATACAGAACTTGGATTGGCAGCTGTTTATAGAATGATTAAGAAGGCAGGGGCAAATAGGGTTGGGGACGATGCCGCTGAAGAGCTAAGGGCCACTCTTGAAGAGATTGGAAAGCTTTTGGCAAAGCAAGCCATAGATTTTGCTGCTCATGCTGGCAGAAAGACTGTAAAGGCTTCGGATATAAGATTGGCTGTGAAGTCGGTGTTAAAGACTACCCTTTGAATACAGTAAAAGTAAAGTATTACTATCGATCTGATCTCATCAACTTAGCTCCGGTAGTGTAGTCCGGCCAAGCATAGCGGCCTCTCGAGTTGGGGCGGGGAGTTCAGACCTATAGCCGCCGACCCGGGTTCAAATCCCGGCCGGAGCACCAAACTTGTGGCGCGCATTCATAAGCGTCTATTTTTGGAACTCCAAGCGCGTCTCTAGTCAGAAGGTTTGTAGGCTCGCACTTTGATGCTTGAAACCATCTTAATAAAATCGTTTTTTGCTATTACTTCCACTTTTTCGAAACCCGCGTTTCTGATTTTCTGAAGATAGTCTGTTTCATCTAGCGCTCCGGCTACGCAAGCAGCCCACATTTTTGGATCTTCACGAATTTCGTTAGGAAGTTCACCTTGCGTAACTATGTCGGAAATCAGCATGCGTCCTCCGGGTTTTAGTACTCTAAAGGCTTCGCTGAAGACTTTGCCTTTATCGAGTGAGAGGTTGATGACGCAATTGCTGATTATAATATCGACTGTTCCGTTTTCGACAGGAAGGCTTTCGATTTCACCCAGCCGAAACTCCACATTATCAGTCTTCATTCTTTCAGCGTTTTTCTTGGCGAGTTGAACCATTTCCTCAGTCATGTCCACCCCTATCACTTTCCCCTTAGGACCGACTTTCTTGGTTGCCAAAAACGCGTCTATACCTCCCCCAGAGCCAAGGTCAAGAACGACCTCTCCTTCCCTCAGATCCGCTAAAGCGGTCGGGTTGCCACAGCCTGCTACTGTTCTTACCACGGAATCCGGCAAGCCTTTAAGTTCTTCGTCTGAGTAACCAATCATCTTGGCATGTAAGGTTCTTGAACTTGGACTGCAACAGGTCGTTGCGTCGCAGCACGAAGTTCCCTTTGCCAGTTCCGCGTAGGTTTTTTTCACGTGCTGTTTGATTTTCTCGTTTTTCTTTGTCATACACGATCAGATCTTGTATTGGATGTCCAATAATAGCGCGAAGCAATATTTAAATGTATTGGATACCCAATAATTAACGACCACTAATGCCCAAGGGAAACTACGACATATGTCCCCCTGAATGCTGCGATATGAGAGGAATGCTCTCCTTTCTGATACTCTGGTTGCTGTCAAAGAAGCCTATGTATGGACAAGAACTCGCAAAGGAGATCGGCAAGAGAAGGGGAACCAAACCCAACCCTGGAACCATTTATCCAGCGCTCAAGGAGTTAAAGAAACGAGGTCTAATACGATCAAAGAAAGAAGGAAGAGCAACTAACTACTACATAACAGAAAAAGGAAGAAAAGGAATTCAAACAGCCTGCGAATATTTTTGCAAAGCCTTTGGGGAAATCTTTCGGGAACGCATGCACATCAGCGCACGCAAGGCAGAACAAATCCACTAGATCAGAAGAGAACCTTAAAACTCCGATAATTTAAACCTAGGCCGGAGCTTCCCAAAACATTTATAGGAGAATTTCAAGGATTGGGAAAAGAATTTCTGCTCTCCCAAGAAGCACAAGGTTTATAAATATATGAAACGTTCTTCATATGAGGTTGAAGACGAATGAAACGCGGTTTGAGCGAGCATTGCCACCTCTTCTTTTCAACGCTTTCTAATCCAACTCGTTTGGGAATATTAGAACAACTGAGGAAGGGGCCAAAAAATGTGACTCAGCTATCTCAGATCCTAGATCAGAACCAGAGTATGATCTCCCACAATTTGAAGCCTCTGGTTAGGTGTCGTTTCGTCTCCATTGAAAAGAGATGGAAAGAGCGGATCTATTCGTTAAACAGGGAGACGATGGAGGCTTTATTCAAGATCGTCGACGATCATGTCGAGAACTACTGCCCACTAAGAGGGAGATGTCCTGGGTGATGAGTATTGAGCTTTAAGCATTGTCCAGGGGTTAGAGACTTCGTTGGACCTGCAAGTATAATAATAAGAACCTGCCCAGCCTGTGGTGAAGAAGTAGAGTTCTTCAGTGATGAGACAGAGGCTGAATGTCCGAAGTGTGGACGCACCTTACACCTAGAGGCCACACCGTTTTGCGTAAACTGGTGTCAGTATGCAGAAAAATGTATAGACGACCTGAAAGACAGGGGTCTAATACCGCTGTCAAGAGCTGAGGAGCTTAAAAGATTGGCCAAGAAGAAAGAGAGTGAAGTTTGACAAGTTGAACGAGAATAAGAAGGAACTCCTCAAGGAGTTGATCAGGCAACTTCATGCAGGTGCTTCACCGCAAGAAGTTAAAGAGAGGTTTAAACGAGTTCTGGAAGGTGTGAGTCCGATGGAGATAGCTAAGATCGAGGGAGAAAGAAGACTTCTAGATTGGAAAAGTAGTTTCAACTTCTCCAATTCATCCCAAAATCAGTAAGAATTTTCAAGTAATTCCTTGATCTCCTTCATATCTGAATAGATTACAGACTTCAAACCGACATTATAAAGAGAGGCTGCAGGATGGTAGGTGGAGAAGTATAATTGTCCATCTTTTTCTATAACTTTGCCTCTTGCCTTGGTGGCTGATTCTTCTTTAAGAAGGGTCTGCAGAGCCACTATACCTAAAAGGCAGATCATCTTCGGCTTTATTACATCTATCTGCCTTTTTAGATAAGGCAAACATGTTCTTCTCTCCTCAACTTTTGGAGGGCGGTTGTTAGGAGGTCTGCACTTTACCACGCTTGTTATGAACAAGTCTCTTCTTTGGAGTTTTGCAAATTTTAATGTTTCATCAAGCATTCTTCCAGCCCTTCCTACGAAGGGTCTTCCTTGTTCATCTTCTTCTGATCCTGGTGCTTCACCTATCAGCATCAATCGAGCCTTGTCCGAACCCTCTCCCGGCACAGCCTTCCTCCTACTTTCATGTAAAGGACAGAGCCTACATCTTCTAATCTCTTCAGCTATCTCATCAAGGGACAATTCTAAATTTATTCCAATGTGCAACCTAAGTCTGCAGACTTCACCATCTTAGAGTACCTCCATAGATAACCAGACTTGATCTTAGGTTCGGGTGGTTTCCAATTTTTTAGACGCTCATCGATCTCTTCCTTCGATAGCTCGACTTCAAGGAGGCGTTTCGGTATATCCATTTCTATCATATCGCCGTCCTTTAAAGCAGCTATAGGTCCACCCTCAGCAGCCTCAGGGGAGACATGCCCTATACAAGGCCCTCTAGTCCCTCCAGAGAACCTACCATCCGTTATCAAAGCAACAGATTCACTCAACCCCATACCAACTATGGCCGATGTTGGGGAGAGCATCTCCCTCATGCCAGGTCCACCTTTAGGACCCTCGTAACGGATAATGACTATACTGCCCTTTTCAATAGCTCCATCGAATATCTCCTTTATGCAACTCTCTTCAGAGTCGAAGACAATCGCAGGTCCTTTGAACTGTAAGTTTTTCTTTGAAACGGCTGCAGTCTTTATAACGGCTCCTTTAGGAGCAAGGTTACCTCTTAAGATGGCTATTCCTCCTTCAGTGTGTATAGGTTCGTCTATGGGTCGAATCACTTTATCATCCAAGACTGAAGCATATTTTATGTTCTCCTTGATGGTCTTTCCAGTAACTGTCAGGGATTCAAGGTGCAAGAATTTACTCAGATTCTTCATTACAGCAGGAATCCCGCCCGCTCGATCTAGGTCCTCAAGCATGTAAGATCCTCCAGGGTAGATATCACAGATATGGGGAACCTTCCTGCCTATCTCATCGAATACTGACAGATCGAGATTGATTCCTGCCTCTCTTGCGATAGCTGTCAAATGTAGAACGGTGTTCGTTGAGCCTCCCAGAGCCATATCTAAAGCAATAGCATTGTGAAAAGCATCCTTCGTCATTATCTTGGATGGTCTCAGATCATCATAGATCATCTCAATGATCCTTTCTCCAGATTTTTCGGCAATCCTGATTTTTGATGAGTCTACGGCGAGAGAAGTGGCACAATATGGTAAAGACATGCCCAATGTTTCAGTCATGCAGGCCATAGTGTTAGCTGTGAATAGACCACAGCAAGAGCCACAAGTAGGACAGGCTACATCTTCCAACTCCTTAAGTTCATTTTCACTTATTTTCCCAGTGTTTACACCACCAAGGGCTTCAAAGACGGAGATCAACCCAACCTTCTTTCCTTTGTAAAAGCCTGCAAGCATAGGCCCACCAGTAACGAAGATGGACGGGATGTCGAGCCTAGTAGTAGCGATCAGCATCCCTGGAGTTATCTTGTCACAATTCGTTATCATCACCATCCCATCGAAACAGTGGGCTTGAATCATGAGCTCTATAGAATCAGCGATGATCTCCCTAGAGGGCAGAGAGTACTTCATACCTTCATGGCCCATGGCCAGCCCATCACAGATAGCTATGGTGTTAAATTCAAAGGGTACGCCACCACCCCTCTCGATTCCAGATTTAACAGCTTCCGCTATCTTGTTCAAGTGGATGTGTCCCGGCACGATAGATGTATAACTATTGACTATGGCTACAAATGGTCTCTTAAGGCTCTCATCGGTCACTCCTAACGCCTTCAAAAGGGATCGGTGGGGGGCCCTTTCTATCCCAAGCTTTATGGCATCGCTTCTCATATTCTTGCACAGAGTTATTATCGATCGGCCTACTTGTAAACCTTTACTCAATTAAACTTTGTAGGGCTCAATCCATAAAGAGAGGTAAGGAGCATTATTGTAAGATTTCTATAAATTTCGATCGAATTTAAAATATTCCTTTCTGTCACCAATATGTTTATTAGTCACAATTCACCCTTTGATAAGGACGGTTCATGGAGGACGATAAAAGCGACTTTAGATATCAAGGGATAGCTCTTTGTCTAGACTTTCTTGGAGTAGTCCTGTTGTCCTCCGTAGTTGTACTATAAGCCTATCTGCATCTTTGCATATAGGTCTTGTTTAGGAGGGTATTAGCATGGTTGAAATGTCTGGGGCTCAGGCTCTTATCGAAGCTCTATATAAGGAGAAGGTGGAGGTCATCTTCGGTTTACCAGGCGGTGCCATGATTCCAGTCTACGATGTGCTTCGTGACTCTAAGATAAGGCACATACTTGGGCGACATGAACAATCAGTGGCACATATGGCAGAAGGCTTTGCAAGAGCCAGCGGCAGGGTAGGAGTGTGTATGGCAACTTCAGGCCCTGGTGCCACGAACTTGGTTACAGGAATAGCAAATGCTTACATGGACTCTTCTTCCATAGTTGCTGTAACAGGTCAAGTCCCAACATCTATGATAGGCAAGGATGCCTTCCAAGAGGTAGACATAATAGGGATAACCACCCCTATAACAAAACATAACTTCCAACCAAGATATGCCTCTGAAATTCCAAAGACTGTAAAGATGGCTTTTCACATAGCTTCAACTGGAAGACCAGGTCCAGTCTTGATAGATATCCCAAAGGATGTGCAGAGTAATACTGCTGATATGATCTTCCCAAACAAGGTCGAAATTCGAGGCTATAACCCCAACATATCCCCTCATCCACTTCAAGTTAAGAAGGCGATAGATTTACTTACAAAAGCGGAAAAACCTGTTATAATGGCTGGGGGCGGGGTAATCCTTTCCAACGCTTCACAGAAATTGCAGGCGATGGCTGAGCTTCTGTTAGCACCTGTTGTAACAACCCTCATGTCCAAGGGTTGCTTCCCTGAGAACCATCCACTATCCCTCGGAGTTTTAGGGATGCATGGCTCAGCTGAAGCGAATAAGTTGATCCTGGAGGCGGATGTCTTATTGGCAGCAGGGGCAAGGTTCTCTGATAGGACTACAGGCAAGATAGAGGAGTTCTGTCCAGATACGAAGATAATACATATCGATATAGACCCTTCAGAGATAGGGAAGAACAAAGCAATAGATGTTCCTATAGTAGGTGATTTAAGTAAGACTCTCGATATGTTATACGATTCGTTGGCTAAGCGACTAGAGAAGAGGGAGGATAGCCCTTGGTTGAGGAGGGTTCGACAGACAAGAGAGGAATTTAAAGGCAAAATGATCGATCAGGGAGAGGATTTGGCACCACCAAAGCTCTTAAAGAAGTTGAGAGAGCTTTTGCCGAATAAGGCTGTAATTACGACAGAAGTAGGTCAGAACCAGATGTGGGCTTCGCTATACTTCAAAGTATTTGAACCCAGAACATTCATAAGCTCGGGAGGACTTGGAACGATGGGTTTTGGCTTTCCTGCCGCCATCGGAGCGAAGGTTGCAAGACCTGATGTACCTGTTGTAGACATAGCTGGCGATGGTAGCTTTGCGATGACTGCGAACTCCCTTGCTACATCTGTTCTTGAAAAGATACCTGTTATAGTGGTGATCTTGAACAACTCTATGTTGGGCATGGTAGCACAATGGCAAAGGCTGTTCTATAATAGGAGGTATTCAGCTGTTGAGTTAGGAGCAGCCCCTGATTTCGTAAAATTGGCTGAGGCATTTGGGGCACAAGGTTTTCGTATCGGTTCTCTTGATGAGTTTACAAAAGTCGTTAAAGGCGCATTGAAGAGCGAAGTAACTACGGTCATAGATGTTCCTATCTCCCCTGAAGAAAATGTCTTTCCTATGGTTCCAGCAGGAAAGGGACTTAAAGATACCATCTATGGGTGATTATATTGGAGAGAAGAGTTAAGAAGACATATATAATATCTACGATCGTCGAGAACAAACCGGGTGTCCTTCATAAGGCTTCTAACATGTTTAGGTGTAGGGGGTTCAACATCGACAGCATCTCCGTCGGACCTACAGAACACAAAGACCTATCGAGGATGACTATAACGATAAAGGGGGACAGCGCTACCGTTGAGCAGGTGGTCAAGCAGTTGGCCAAACTTATAGATGTGATAAAGGTGAGTGCCCTAAGCCTAGGGAGTACTGTAGTGAGGGAGTTGGCTCTTGTGAAGCTTCATGTGGCAGATGCGAGGGCCAGATCAGATATCATCAACTATGCCAATGTCTTCAGAAGTAGGGTAGTCGATGTTGCTCCAGGATCGATAACCGTAGAGGTCACAGGATCGCCCGACAAGATAGACGCATTTATAACTTTGGCATCGACTTTTGGCATCAAAGAGATAGCAAGGACAGGTATAACTGCACTGGTTAGAGGTTGATTAGTTAAAAATGGCCAAGATATATTACGATTTGGATGCTGACCTAGAGGTAATAAAAGAAGAGAAGACCGTAGCCGTAATAGGTTATGGTAACCAAGGGCGTGCACAGGCACTGAACATGAGAGATTCAGGTCTTGATATTATACTGGGATTGAGGGTTGGCGGAGCATCATGGGACAGAGCCAAGGCCGATGGTTTTGAGCCATACACAATAGAGGAAGCAGCAGAGAAAGGCGATATAATTCATATGCTGATCCCTGATATTGAACAGCCTGCAGTATATAGAACGCAGATCACCAGCCATATGAAAGAGGGGAAAGCCCTTGGATTTTCTCATGGGTTCAACATTCATTTTAAGCAGATAGTTCCTCCTCCTCATGTAGATGTCATAATGATCGCACCTAAGAGCCCTGGAAAGGGTCTTAGAGATGCTTACGTGAATGGCTTTGGCGTTCCAGCCCTGATCGCTGTAGCCCAAGACTATTCAGGTCGAGGGAAGGATCTGGCTCTTGCTATGAGTAAGGCTATGGGATGCACAAGGGCTGGCGTTTTAGAGACTACCTTCAAAGAGGAGACGGAGACCGATCTTTTCGGAGAGCAGTCGGTCTTGGTCGGCGGGCTCATATCTCTGATCACAAAGGGGTTCGAGGTCCTTGTGAAAGAGGGATATCAGCCCGAATTGGCATACTTTGAGGTTTGTAATGAGATGAAGCTCATAATGGATTTAGTTTACAAGAGTGGTTTTACGGGGATGTTGAAGGCAGTATCTGATACAGCAAAGTACGGCGGTCTTACGGTAGGTCCTAAAGTCGTGGATGAGCATGTTAGGGAGAACATGAAGAAGATTCTAAAGGATATTCAGAGTGGAAAGTTTGCCGAAGAATGGGCTGGCAACCTTGAAAAGAGCAAGGCAAAACTGAATGCCTTGATGAGAGAAGTCCCTGAGCACAAGATAGAGGAAGTAGGCAGATTCATCAGAAAGATGGCAGGAATTGAGAAATGAGCAGTGAAGACTACATCAAGATCTTCGATACAACTTTGAGAGACGGGGAACAGACCCCAGGAGTATCCCTCACACCTGAAGACAAGCTGGAGATCGCCCGTCTGCTCGATAAACTTGGCGTAGATACGATAGAGGCAGGCTTCCCCATAGTTTCTAAAGGAGAGATCGAAGGCGTCAAACTTATCGTCAAAGAAGGACTGAAGGCTGAAATCTGTGCATTGGCCAGAGTGGATAAGGGGGACATAGATGCTGCCCTTGATTGTGGGGTTGGATGCATACATGTCTTCGTAGCAACATCGGATATACATCTAAAATACAAGCTAAAGCTGACTCAAGAGCAAGCCTTACAAAAAGCTATTGAAGGCGTAGAATACGCTAAGAGCCATGGAGTTCAAGTTGAGTTTTCAGCTGAAGATGCCACAAGATCGGACCTTGATTTTCTTAAACAAGTTTACAGGGCTGTTGAGGAGGTTGGTGCGGACAGAATCGATATCCCAGATACTGTTGGTATCATAACACCCATAAAGATGTATCAGCTCGTTGGCGAAATCAAAGAAGCAGTTAGACTACCCGTAAGCCTACACTGTCATGACGATTTTGGCATGGCTGTAGCGAATACTTTGGCTGGAATAGAAGCCGGTGCAGTAAGGGCTCATGTAACCATCAATGGCTTAGGAGAAAGGGCGGGCAATGCAGCATTGGAAGAAGTAGTGATGGCATTACACTCATTATATGGAAAGAAGACAAGAATAAATACTCAGCAGATCTATGAGACTTCTAAACTCGTTTCAGAGCTGACAGGGATAACCGTTCAGCCCAACAAAGCAATAGTAGGCGATAATGCTTTCAGTCATGAGTCTGGCATACATGTTCATGGTATACTATCTACACCCCTGACCTATGAGCCCATAATGCCAGAGATGGTAGGTAGAAAGAGGTGGCTTCAGGCTGGGAAGCATGCAGGAGGCCATGGTATAGCGGCAAAGTTAGAAGAGATGGGTTGGCAACCAACAAAGGATCAACTAAGAGAGATCGTTGAAAGGGTGAAGGATTTAGGTGATAAAGGGAAGGCCGTCACCGACACCGACTTATCTGCTATAGCCAGATTTGTGATGAGGAAGGCGGCAGAGGAGGAGAAGATCATCGATCTAGTCGATCTAGCAGTTATAACGGGGATCAAAGTAGTCCCCACAGCATCTGTCAAGATCATACTGGATGGGAAGGAGTACGTAGCAGCTGAGACTGGGGTCGGACCTGTCGATTCAGCGGTTAGAGCTATTCAGAATATTACAGATAGATTGGCAAATATAAAACTGAAGGAGTACAGGTTGGCAGCCATTACAGGTGGCTCAGACGCTCTTGCCGAAGTGATAATAAAAGTCGAGGATAAAGATGGAAATGTAGCATCTGCAAGGGCAGCAGGCGAAGATGTGGTGATAGCCAGTGTGGAAGCGTTGATAGATGGCATCAATAAGATACTTATAAAAAGGAAGAGATCACAAAGCTTAGCCACATAACTTTTATAGTATAGGAACGTTAATTTTATAATCAAGTCGACGATCAAGGCCATAAGTTACGATGAATGTTATTGAGAAAATCCTGAGCAGAGCATCTGGTAGAGATCACGTATCGCCAGGGGAGATAGTCGAAGCCAACATAGACTGTGCTATGGTCAACGAGATAACCGGGCATCTAACTATAAAATACTTCCATGAGGTAGGAGTGAAGGAAGTCTGGAACAAAGATAAGATAGTCATGGTTTTGGATCATACGATCCCTGCCGGAAGTGTGGAAGCTGCCGAATTACACAAGATAATGAGGGAGTTCGCAAGAGAGCAGGGGATAAGGGCATTCTACGATGTTGGAAGAGGCGGGATTTCTCACCAAGTAATGGTGGAGAAAGCTCATGTAAAACCAGGGGATGTAGTTGTAGGAGCAGACTCTCATACTTGCACTTACGGCGCCATAGGAGCCTTTTCTACTGGCATAGGCTCGACCGATATGACTGCAGTGTTTACAACTGGAAGGCTGTGGTTCAAGGTCCCGAAAGTGATCAAGGTGAATGTAAGGGGGGACTTCAGAAAATTCGTTACGCCCAAAGACCTCTTCTTAAAAATTGCAGAGATATTAGGGGTCAGCGGTGCGAATTATAAGGGGCTTGAGTTCAAAGGCTCGACTATAAGAGATATGAGCATAGATGGTAGGATGACTATATGTAATATGGCTATAGAGGTGGGTGGAAAGGCGGGCATAGTCGAACCTGACGAGAAGACTTTGGCTTATATGAAGAGCAGAACGAACGAACGATTCTCCATCGTGAAAAGTGATCCAGATGCTGAATATGAAAGAACTTTAGAGTTATCTGTCGACGATCTGAAACCTCTGGTTTCGTGTCCTAGTGCTGTGGATAACGTAAAACCTGTATCCGAAGTGGAAGGGGTAGAATTGGATCAGGTCTTCATAGGCTCTTGCACGAATGGAAGGATGGAGGATCTGCGCATAGTTGCTGAGATATTAAAGGGAAATGTAGTGAGCGATAGAACTAGGCTGATAATAATCCCTGCATCACAAGAGATATACCTAGACGCTTTACGTGAAGGTCTGATTGAGACTTTTCTTCTTGCTGGGGCGACCGTAACCAACCCCACCTGTGGAGCCTGTTACGGAGGGCACATTGGAATGCTTGCATCGGAGGAGGTCTGCTTGAGCACTACGAACAGGAACTTCATAGGGAGGATGGGTAGCCCGAAGTCAAAAGTTTATCTAGCCTCTCCTGCTACTGCTGCAGTCTCTGCCATAACAGGGCGTATTACAGATCCAACTTCTTTTAGGAGTGGTTGAATTGGAGATATTGGGGAAGGCCATAAAGTATGGCGATGACATAAATACAGATGTAATCATCCCAAGCAGATATCTTGTTCTGACCGATCCAAGAGAGTTGGCAAAGCATGCCATGGAGGGCATAGACCCTTCCTTCATCAAGAAGAGCAAGGATGGAATAGTTGTTGCTGGCAAGAACTTTGGTTGCGGCTCAAGCAGAGAACAGGCACCCATAGCCCTGAAGTATTCTGGTACGAGATGTGTAATAGCAAAATCCTTTGCCCGCATATTCTATAGGAATGCGATCAACATCGGTCTGCCAGTTCTGGAATGTGAGAGTTTATGGGATTCAGTCCAAGATAGTGATCGATTAAGTCTGGATTTAAAGAGTGGGAAGATCAAGAACTTGACTCGCAATATATCTGCTCAAGCCCAGCCCCTCCCAGACTTTATCCTCGAACTGATAGAGATAGGTGGGTTATTGAACAAGCTGAAGAGAGCAAGGGTTTGATGCTACTATATCGTTAATTCTTTCACTCTCTTAGCGATAGCATCTCCGACCTCGCTAGTCTTGGACTTTCCACCGAGGTCATAAGTTTTCACTTTTCCTTCCCTTAAGATTTCTTCCGTCGCCTTCTCGACCTTCACAGCCGATCTCTCAAGCCCTAGATTTTCGAGCAAAAGACATCCTGCCAAGATCGTTGCAACTGGGTTTGCTTTGTTCATCCCCTTGTATTTGGGTGCAGAACCATGAATGGGTTCGAACATCGAAGTGCCTTTTGGGTTGATGTTGCCCCCTGGGGCTACACCTAATCCACCTTGTATCATAGCACCGAGGTCTGTCAGAATATCCCCGAAGAGGTTGGGCGTAACTACAACTTCATACCACTCAGGGTTCTTGATGAACCACATGGCCGTCGCGTCTACGAAGGCAAATTCTGTTCTTATATCAGGGTAACCTTTGGCAACTTCATCAAAAACTCGTCTCCAGAGACTGTACATATGTGTCAAAACGTTCGCTTTATCGACTCCGGTAACTTTACTTCTCTCATGACTCTTTGCATATTGAAAAGCGTATTCGATAACTCTCCTAGCCCCCTCTCTGCTTATTACCCCTAGTTGATAGGAGATTTCGTCAGCATCAGAATCTATATCCAAGCCGAAGCGAATGTGGTAGATGTCTCTGACTAGGTCCAATTCATGCTTGCTTCTACCCCTCTTTGCGTTGCCACCGAGACCTATGTAGAAGTCCTCTGTGTTCTCCCTTACAACTACAAATTGAATGTCGCTTGGCTTCTTGTTTTTTATCGGGGTCGGTACACCCTCATAAAGTTTTATGGGCCTAAGATTGATATATTCGTCTAAGTAGAAGCGAAGCCTCAACAATATACCCAGTTCAAGGATGCCTGGTTCTACCCTTGGGTCTCCAAGGGCGCCCAGATAGATCGATCTGTAGTTTTTCAGCTCTTTGAGAGCATCTTCACTGATCAACTCCCCTGTGGAGAGGTAGTTATCTGCACCGTATGGGTATTCTATCCACTCTATATCGAATCCATCCACTTCAGCAACGGCATCAAGGACCTTCTTGCCTTCAGCTATTACTTCAGGACCAATGCCATCGCCAGCTATTACGGGCACTTTGTATGTAACCATGACTTCTTGCCTCCACCCATGTCCTACATCATCTAAATAAATACCTTATTGAAATGGCAGTTTAACCTGTGAACGGGCCATTGTTGGAAACATTAAGAGGTAAGTTCATTAATTTAGCCTTTAGTAAAACTAAAATATATTTAACTGATTAAAAGGTCATATTTCCTATAGTGAGCGAGAGTATGGGAACGGAGAGGATCATAGGGTATATATTATTGGGGGTTGGTCTAGGGATAGTAATATATTCAGTAGTGATGGCTTATTCCTATCTTACGGGTGCGATGCCTGTTCCTCAGTTCTTCGAAGCGCCTGATACAAATGGGGGCACCATACCTAGCTCCCTATTCACGGATATATCGAATGTTTTGATGCTATTTGTTATGCTTTTTATAATTTTATTAGCGGGTTCAATAATTTCAAGCAGGGGTGTAAGTCTGATTAAAGAGGTCAAATTGAAGGTTGTAAGGGAAGTCGGAGCGGAGAAAGAAGAAGTCTCCTAAACGTATACCCTCTCAAATTTCTTCAAGAAAAGACTACTTCTCAATAGCAATCCATACTGCTTCAAAATGAGTAGAAATTTTAATAAAGGCATATTTAATGGTAAGGAACGATTGAGTTGATGAACAAAGCCCCAAAAGATTACTACGATGAAGTCTTCCGACTCCTCGAGCAGCACCATAGATGGTTCTCGAATTCCATACCTTTGGTAGCTAGTGAGAATATACCGAGTCCGGCAGTCCATGAAGCCATGATAAGTGACTTCGGGAATAGATACGCCGAAAAGGTGCTCATCAATAAGCATCTCGGTTAGGTTGGCCGGGCGAGAGACTTTATGCAGGATGTATCTACATCGACAAAGTCGAGCTCATAGCTATCGAGTTAGCCAAAAAACTCTTCAGAGCAGAGTTCGCCGATTTGAGGCCCGTATCAGGAGTTTGTGCCAACCTAGTGGTATATACTGCCTTCACAGATGTAGGAGATACCATGTTTTCTCTGTCCATAGCCAGTGGGGGGCACATATCCACTGGAAGGAAGTCTTTAGGGGGGACGGCGGGTTCTGTCTCAAAGCTAAATGTTGAATACTTCCCCTTCGATGTTGAGGAGATGAACATAGATGTAGATGGAACGAAGAAGAAGGTAAAGCAGATAGTGGATGAAGGTAAGAAAGTGAAGTTGGCGATGTTTGGTGGATCAGTCCTGACTCAACCCCAACCCTTGAAAGAGCTGGCAGACATATTCCATGAAATAGGGGCGAAGGTCTGCTATGATGCGGCCCATGTAGCCGGGTTGGTGGCAGGGAGGAAATTCCAAGACCCTTTAAGGGAAGGAGCGGATGTGATGAGCATGAGCACTCACAAGACTTTATTCGGTCCTCAAGGGGGATGTGTATTATCCTTTAACAGATATGCCGAATTGATCAAAAAGGCGACCTTTCCTTCAAATGTGAGTAACCACCACCTGCACCATCTCTGTGGAAAGGCCATCGCTTTTGCAGAGTTCTTAGAGTTTGGCGAGGAGTACGCTTCACAGGTTATAAAGAATTCCAAAGCACTGGCTCAAGCTCTTTATGAGAGAGGGTTTCAAGTCTTAGGCGAAAAGAGGGGGTTCACTCAATCTCATACAGTTATAGTCGATGTAACAAAGTATGGCTTAGGAGGAGATCTGGAGGAGAAACTTGAGAAGGCAAACATAATCTTGAACAGAAACTTACTGGCTTACGATCTAAAATACGATAGGCATTACCAAAATCCTGGTGGTATAAGGCTCGGCAGTCAAGAGTGCACAAGACTAGGCATGAAGGAGAGCGATATGGATTACATAGCTGAGCTGATAGCAAGGGTTGTGATCGAAGGGGGGGATCCTGAAAGAGTAAGGCAAGATGTCATAGATTTTCGCAAAGGTTTCTATAAAGTACATTACTGCTTCGAATCTACAAGAAAGGCTTACGAATATATCAAACTGCGATAAATTTATTTTCACTTATAGACAATTGAGATTATAAACCCAGTAAGATAAAGACAACGATAAGCAATCATTTCTTAGCCCATATCTCAGCTTCTACTTCATTTTTATGTTTCCTACCTTTATTGACATAAGGTCACAAGTTTCAAATCCCCATTCTATCTATCTTATGGATTTAACTATAACTTGCTGGCAACCTTCGCTAAGCATTTGGAGCAACGGCTTCATCACTATCATTAGTGGGGATAAGCATAAAATGTTAAGAGACCACATAAGCTTATTACGACTAAAAGTTTTAATCACTTGTTTGGAGGTTTAAATTCGATTATGTCTCAGCGTGGTCCCAGCAGAAGACTTGAGGTGGTGGATGTAGACCTCTGCGTAGGCTGTCAGTGTTGCATGTTCGCCTGTAACCGCCGCTTCGGAGAAGCGGGGCTATTGAAGTCAGCCATCCACGTAAGGTCGGCAGGAGGTTTCGAGAGAGGTCTCATTGTGCAGGTTTGCCGTGCCTGCCTAGACCCACCCTGTGCTCGAGCCTGCCCCGTAGACGCGTTGAAAGTTAGAAAGGCAGGTGGGGTAACTCTTCAACCAGCTAAGTGTATAGGATGCGGCAACTGCGTGGAAGCCTGCACTGTAGGGGCCATCTTCTGGGATGGAGAAGCAGGCAAGCCTATTATATGCGTATACTGTGGCTACTGTGTCGAGTTTTGCCCCTACATTGTCATAAAACTTGAGCCCTTAAGGGAGGAAGTTTCATGATCATAGGAGACCCTATCAGCCGTGTTCTTTACGTCGACCTGTCACGAAAGCGTTTCTGGGTCAAGGATCGCTCCGAGCTTTTCGAGAAATATATAGGTGGTGTAGGCGCAGGAATTCATCTGCTCATGGAAGAGTGCCCTCAGGGCATCGATCCTCTAGCACCCCAGAATCCGATCATTCTGGCGGTAGGTCAACTTAACGGATTTTTCCCTATAGCATCGAAAACTGTAGCCCTCTTCAAGTCACCACACACAGGCAATCTCGGGGAAAGCTATGCCGGCGGCCGGAGTGCCATAGCCCTTAGGATGGCCGGTTATGGAGCCATGGTAGTTAAGGGAGCCAGCGACCTACCCCTCTACTTGGTTGTCACAGAGGATGGCGTCGAGTTTCGTGATGCCTCAGTTATCTGGGGAACTTCCAGCAGCTACACGGTAGGCCGGGTGATAAGGGAGAGGGAGGCTGGCGCTGGGGTTCGAACCATAATGCGGATTGGAGTGGCCGGTGAAAAACTGGTAACCTACTCCTGTGTGGTTACGGAGACCTACAGGCATTTCGGCCGACTGGGCCTCGGCGCTGTCTTCGGCAGCAAGAAGCTTAAGGCCATTCTAATCTCTGGGAGGCGCTCCCTTAAACCTGTGGACTACAAGCTTTACCGGGAGGTCTATCAGAAAATCTTTAAAGCTTTAACCGATTCAGGCATCATGAAGAAGTATCACGACATAGGCACGGCTATGAATATTCTGCCTCTAAACGAGCTTGGAGGACTTCCCATCCAAAACCTTACCTCAACCCGCTTCGAGGATGCGGAAGCCCTTTCAGGGGAGGCCTTTGCCCAGAACCATCTGGGCCGCCGAGTTGCCTGCGCCCACTGTCCGGTAAGTTGCATCCACATCGCTGCTTTAAGGGAGCCTTATGTGCATGAACCGTACTTCTACAAGACCCGGATGATATGCTATGACTACGAGCCCATCTACGCGCTAGGAACCATGCTTGGGATAGGCAGCCGCGAAGGAGTGCTCAAAGTCATAGATGAGGTGGAGCGTCTGGGCTTGGATGCCATCAGTACAGGAGTAGCCTTGGCATGGGCCACCGAAGCCATGCAGTGTGGCCTCGTAGGCGAAGGGGAAACGGGAGGCCTAAAGCTGAACTGGGGAGATTATAAAGCCTATGTTAAAGCTATCCAGATGCTGGCCTTTCGGGAAACACCGCTCTTCAACGCTCTAGCTTGTGGAGTAGACTATGCCTCCTCGGTTTATGGTGGCAGAGAGTTTGCCCTAGCTTTCGGTGGAAACGAGATGCCAGGATACCATACAGGACCAAGTGCTCATTTGGGCTTTCTAGTAGGCGCCCGGCATAGCCATCTAGACGCTGCAGGATACAGCCTTGACCAGCGTCTGCTTAAGTCAGGGGAGGAGGCCTCCGCAGGGAAAATCGTGGAAGAACTTTTCCAAGAGGAAACTTGGAGGCAAATTCTCTCCAGCCTCATAGTATGCTTCTTCGGCCGTGGCGTCTACAGCCCTGTAACCGTATGTCGAGCTTTGAAGGTTTTAGGCTACCAGCTTACACCGGCAGACTTGGAGAAACTAGGTAGGGAGATTTTGAAACGTAAGTTCGAGTTCAAGTTCCGCGAAGGCTTCAGCTTCAAGAAGCTACGGATTCCAGAGAGAATTTTTCAAACTCCTTCCCCACATGGAAAGCTTTCTCGGGAGTTCATGGAAGAAGCTCTGAAACTTTACGAGGAGAAGGTTAAAGCCCTCCTAGGTAACCTTTAAATTGGCTTCAGGGACCCCGTTATGGATTTACACAGACAGCCTTAGAAAGTTGGAAGATATTCCGGAGTGTAAGATATGGAAGCCTTACTACAAATATGTATCTTAGATGCCTTTTTGATGATATCTACTATCCTTTCTTTATATGCACATTCCTCTTTTAACCCAATGTTTGTCAGCCAAAAAATTCTGTAAGCTCGAGTTGGGTCCCTTCTTCCTTCGAAAGGAATAATGATGAAATCTCTTCAGATACGATCTTAAAGCGGCTTCTCACATATTCACCCACTTCAAACTTCTCTGACAACTTTAAACCAAGAGACAGATACTTTTCTATAGAAGCTCTTGTAACTGTTGGTTGTAAATTTCCACCACAGTCAAGACAGACCCCTTTTAAGGGTATGCGGCGATATTTTTTACCACATGACTTACAACGAAAGTTTTGGGAGGTGTATGCCCTCATATTTCCAATGGCGTCTGGAAGGATATGAGTCTTCAAGACAGAAGATACGACTTCATCAGGATCTACGGCATTTATCTTCATGGCCAGCTCTATCTGTTTGTCGAGCTTCTCGAAGAAGGTCTTTAAGGTCGAGTAGGTGCTCCTATTCCTTTTAACAAAGATGGTATCTGTGTCATGTGTAAATTTTATGCCGTAGAATTGGTTTTCATCTTTTAGTCTACTCTTAATTATATCTATGGTTTTGGTAAGGGTATGAGGAGGTTCGTTTTTCATAGAAGCTTCATAGAACATTTTAGGATACTTTTCTGCCACATCTAAGTTATGAGCCTGTTCATCAACTTCACGAGGGATGATTATAGTCTGCAACAACAATGGGGCATCCATCAACCCCCCGATCTGGGCTGGGAGAAACTCCTTAGAGAAGTTCAAAAGAACGTCCATCAAAAGCATTATGGAGTCACTATCACCGTCACAATCTCTTCTTTTAGCAGCATGCCAATATGGATGGGCAAAACAGACTTGTGAATCTGTGAAGCCTATTATGCGGCCCAGTATGCCTACAGATGTATGGGGGGCCAATCCAACGATAAGGCAACCTATAAGATCGTCGATAGAATTTGCATTGTAATATGGTTCGCTATCGTATAAGTTCACTAACAAATCGTTGATGAATTTTGACGTTCTCAATAGATATTGACCAGCTTCTACAGGTAGTATTACGTCTTGAACGAAAATCTCCAAAAGCTGATCATCTGAGTCAAGGGGGGCACCATAAGTGTCCTTTTCATATCCCAGCTCTCTAAGTTTCTCAACAGAGGTGCTTATCTGTGACGGTTTGAAATGAGTCAGTACAGCATTGGTAGCATCGAACCTTATGGTTCCATCTTTGTAGACAGATAGATCGTATTTCTGGCGTAAGATGCCTTTTTCCAATGGTTCTGGGATACGCATATCACTTATGAGACCTTTAACACCCTTGAGAGGAGATCTGGGACGGCATTTTACCTTGGATAGAGCTTCTTCTAACGCTTCCTTGATAGGAAAGTTGACCTTTGAGTAGGATAGAGCTCTAACTTTACATGTTGGACACAGATTGCTCTCCACAACTCTACCACAACGCGGACATTTCTTCACAATTACAGTATCCCCAAAACACTTACTACATTTTATGTGGATAGAAGAGGATCCACAGCTGGTGCAGACCAAGTTTGCAAGCTCCACCTCCACCTTACAGTCCTTTGCCGCATAAAGCAGATTCCTTGTCGAACCACCTTTGATGCCTACTGGGAAGAGAGTGTGGACTGGGGGCCTCATCTTCCTTGGCATAGCCTTCTCAGGACGGCCGATGCGTAGACCTACAAAGATAGATGATTTTCTTTTTATGGGTATGTGAGCGATCAATGAAAGTAGTTCAGCGATATCCTTCCAATCTTTGACCAGGCTAAGTTCAGACTGTAAACTCAAAGTCTCCATTAAAGAGTAGGCAGGCTCACCATCTATGATCAACTCATCATCAACTATCCTATGTGGAATTCCTATCTTCTCCAAGATTGTCTTTATATCTGGCTTTTTTGGTGCAGTTATAATACATGGCTCCTTATCGGATGATAGGCTCAGGTTCTGTCTTAACGTAATTATCTCAGATGATGATGCTAAATCCCAGAAGAACAGATGGCGAGGGTGAAGAGGGATGCCTAGCTTTTTGCTAAGTTCGAAGGCTTCAAAAGCATTTGGAAAATTGCGTATAGGGTCTTTTATTATCTCTTTTAGGCGGTCGATGTCCATCTTGATAAATTTCGCGCATTCACCGATCGAGGAGTGTCTCTCTTTAATCACTACCATTAAATCTTGTAGCCACCATTCTTCGACATATCCAGATGGAACGAGTCTTACATTATTTTCAAGAAAGTCCCCAAAGCTCACCAAGATATCCCCCAAGTGGAGGATTCTATCAATTTTATCGTGAATCTTTATAGCATGATCGATGTTCTCGATCTTGACTACAGACTCGTCTATCAATTTGACGATAGGCGGTTCTATTGTATCGATGAAGGCTACAGTAGCAGCCTTACTTGGTATGTTCAACTTGACCTGTGTGCCAACAACGAAGGGATAGTCCAATGTTACGGCAACGGCAGGATGAATCCCTACTGTGGACAGGCCTGTATTGTAACATCTTCCATACCTTAATCGGAAACCGCCTACTCTCCTTGGGAAGGATAAGACTGGTCGGCCTGAAATGACTTCTCCAAAATGTGTGCTCGACGTATCGTACTCCTCTGAGCTTTGCTGTTGTCCACCTCTAAGTTCGGAGAGCCAGTCCCAATCAGAGATCGATAGATCGCTTACCAACTTCAGTAGCTTTCTTGATCTGCCGATTACACCATCGTTCAATACCCTTAGAGCGCCACCCCTAACGCGATCTGTTGAAATTCTCTTCAAACCTCTATGAATTACAACTTCAACGGGGTTCGTTTCGACGCCATCTATCTCTACAGGGAGGTGTAAAAGAGCATATCTTATATCATCGTCAGAAACTCTAAACTGAAAATTACCCACTTCACGCTCATAGATTCTAAGTTCTTCTAAAAAGCGACCTACTTCATCGGAGCCCCAAGCGTTTGGTCTATATTTATCGAGACCCAAAACTTTGCGGATGTGATCTGCTATTGCGAGGGTAAAGGCGGCCTCGGTACCACCTGCAGAGCGAATTGGACCAGCGAAACATATTGTAGCATAGCTCGTTCCATCATCGTTTTTTTTGATCTTCACGGAAGAGATACCTTGAATCGGGGCTACCGTAATACCGTCCGTCACTACGGCAAGGCCAATGCGGACAGCAAGTTCTAACGCTTTCTCCTTTTCAAAAAATTCGAACTTGCCAAGGGCAACCTCTTCTGCAAGACGTAGAGCTACATCTTCCTTACTACGGGTTAAAAGAAGTTCTCTAAGCCGTTTAGCAAGTCCAGGGATCATTATTAGATTCTCTATGCGATCTGCTAAATCGAAGGCCAGTTTGGGCTCCACGTCTGATTTGGGATCTATGCCTTTGCTTCGAGCCTTTGATGAGATATTATATTGGGAGTTTAGTCGCTGCAAAAGCTCTTCATAGTAGCCAATATATTCCTCAGGGAAGGGTGCGAATGTCTTTATCCGCCCAAGAACTTCGTCGATCAATGGCATAGATTTATTATTTAATGGATGGATAAAAGTTTTGATCAGTTTGTTTATGTAAAAACATGCCCATAATTTCTGAAGAGTTAGAAAAGTGTGATATATTACAGATCACAAAAATCCTCAGAAAGGCATTCAACCGTGATCTATTATGGGATCACAATGTAATTACAGATCAGTCATATAATCGGTCTTAGTATAGATTCGAGCGAGAATAAGATGGCGCCACATATTAGGCTCAGACTTGGTTTCATGTTCTGCAAACTTTGTTCTGAACTCGATGCATTTCTCACATATAGGGTGGAAAATATCAGAGGGGCCATCACAGTCTCCACAGTTGAGTAAAAGCGCCTTTTCACCTTTCAGTTCAATGAATAGATACTCTTTAGAATCAAAAGATGCTTCAAAATCGGGCCATCTATCGTAAGCCTTTGGAGTGTCTAGCCAATATTTTAGACTTGTAAAAAAACGTTCGAAGGAAGTCAGTGTAATCACCTTAAGTTCTTTATCCCCTCGACGATCTCTTTAAGTTTAGGTACGAAGTCTTCAGTTTCTAACAAAGTTCCTATTACAAGAATATCAGCGCCGGCTTTAGCGAGTTTTTTAGCATCTTCAAGTCTTCTGATCCCACCACCTACAATTAATACACCATCAAAAATATCACGAACTTTAGTGACTATAGAAGAAGATATATGTGATGTCACACCAGATCCAGCCTCCAAGTACACAAACCTCATCCCCATATACTTTGCTGCGAGAGCGTACATAGCTACTAAACTTGGCTTTTCGGGGGGGATTCCTCTAGCCCTCCCTATGAAGCCTATAGCCCCACCTTCACCTATCACAATATAACCCATTGGAATAGCCTCTAATCCATATTTCTTGATCGAAAATGCACTCAAAGCTTGAGCTTCGGTGATGAAGTACGGGTTGTCGGAGTTCAATAAAGAGCTGAAAAAAATTGCATCAGCATTTGGAGATATGCCTGTCACATTGCCTGGGAACAATATCACAGGGACTTTAACCTCTCTTTTTATCACCTTGACAACACCATCTAATTCAAAGGGATCTATCGCTGTTGAGCCGCCCACAAGAATGCTTTTCACACCACAACTTTCAGCGTTGGAAGCTATGCTGGCTATCCTTTCGTGAGATGCGTTCTCTGAATCGATGAGGGCAAAGGATATTGTACCGTCTTTAGAGATCTCCTCCCTAATGTGCCTCTCAACCTTTCCCATCATTTAGATTCTAACCTTCCAGACAGGAATTTGTCGACAAACTCATTATAGATATCTATGGGTGGCTTCTTTATATTTAACTGATGTTCATAGCTCAAGCCACAACTTCCACAAGCTATCTTTGCTAAGTTTTCTTTTTTCACAGAAACTTTCACCGCTATAGTCCCACATTGTGGGCAACTGTAGACTTTAGGGAGAGCCTTCTTCACGATTTTTATTACGCGGCGTCTTCTTCTTCCCAATAATAACACCTTGATATATCATGAGGAGATTGGTAAATAAATTGGTTTGGTCTTCCAATCAATATAATTTACTAATTAAAATTCTAAAATAATTAAGATTAAATGTTTAAATTTAAAATAAAAATGTTCAATTATCATTAAGATAAGAAAAATTGAGTTCAAGGAGTGTTATCGTATTTCCGATAAAATTATACGAATCTGTATAACAATCAAGGTGTGATGATAGAATCAAAGTTAAAGACCGATCCAACAGTCAGGTATCTTCTCAAAAGATCGTCTTTCACAAAAGTACAGCTCGACACTTACTACATCGATCGTACTACATCTGGTGAAAAAGTGAGTTTAAAAGTGAAGATAAAAATGAGAGATAGGAAGAATGTAAGCAAGGGAGCATTTCTTCACACATTAAGGCAAGCACAAGAGAACTTACAAAGAGCGATTTATACATTGATTCTAGCAGAGTATATAGGCCTATTAGAAGAAGGTTCGACATCTAAATTAATACAGATAGGTAGTTTATTAAAGAATGTAAAAGAGGAGATCACAGAGGAAAGTGCATTTAAAATTTCCAAGATCATCGAAAGTGTAGTTGAGATGGTTTCAGGAAGGAGGAGATGAAGTTATGAAGTATTACTAATTCAAATTGAATTTATTTGTGATATAAGATATCACAATAGTGATTCGAACTTTATCATGATAAAGAATATGTATATATCATTGAGTAGAAAATGTTATTTATGATTATGTGATATTATATTTGTAACATTTTGGTTTTAGAGAACATAGTGATAGTCACAATAGCCAGTATCGCATCATTAGCCTCGATTATAATTCTTGTGTATTACTTGCCCGAAATTAGAAGGGTTACCAAAGAACAAAGGGATGCTGGCGAGATCGTTAAAGGAATAATTTCAGAGCTTCATGACAGGCTCAGTCAGCAGGATCAGAAGATAATGGATCAACAGGTGAGGTTAGATATTATAGAGCTAAAGTTGGAGCAATCAAGTAAAGTGTCAGTCGGAGGGGGAGAGGTTAAGGCTCGAGGGGGTACCGATACTTGGAAAGTCTTAGAAGAAGTGAAGGATCTGTTAAGAGCTTTGAGTAAAAGTGAACCAGTGACGCCTAGTACTGTTCAGCAACGAGGGGAAGTAAAAGAGGTTAAACAAGTAGAGGAGTTGAGTCCAACCGAGGAGTTTATACTTGAATTATTGATGAAAGAAGCTCAAACTTCAAGGCAGATGCAACAGAAGATAAAGAAATCGAGAGAGTATACGGCTAGGCTCATGAAGAAGTTGTTCGAATTAGGTTATATAGATAGAGAAGAGGAAAAGAGACCTTATGTTTATGTGATAACTGAGAAAGGAAAGGAGTTAGTAGGGAAGTATAAGTGAGCTGTAGAGCTAAATTTTAATTGTGAATAGTTTGTGAAGAATTCTAAAAATTCGTTGGTTTCTTGATGTTCATCTTTATTAGAGTTGAATTTGGTTCTATCTATATGTTAACCTTGAGAAAGACACCCCTTTATTTCCATTGGAGCTCTTATGAGGTTGATTTTATTAATGATATTTCCAGTGTATTGTGAACGTCTGTTAAGCCAAGATAACACTTCATCAAGATGTCATAAGTATTTTACCTTAAGTTCACTTGTTCACACATATTTCTTTATAATTAAAAAATGTTACGATTATGTGAATTTGGTTAAACGGAAGATCAAGATCGAGTTTGATGATGAAGAAGGGGGAAGGTATAGGATATCTATGGAGGGAAAGCTTTCTCATGATAAAATATTGAAGATTGTAAACATGGTTGATTTGATAGAAGGCAAGAATGAAGTTGATCAGAGACTTACCTTCTCCCTCAATACACAATTCGGTCGTCTTTACAATCTTATTGAAAAGAAGTTCACCTTTGGATCTTTTACTTCCACAGATATCTTAGAGGCTTATGAAGATGAATATAACACTCCCATAAAGTTGAGTACTATATCAACATATTTACAGAGGTTTATGGATAAAGGAGTATTGGTGCGAAATAGAATTGGTATAGGTTGGTCATATCGTAGAGCCCAAACCAACTTACAGCGTTGATAAATTCATTAAAAAGTAATTAAGAGTAATTTTTAGCCACTCACCCCTATCTTTCAAATGGAATAAAACATTTGATTCATAGACCTAATAAGTAAGAAAATTGATTTAATGATTAAATATTATTGATTTATTTATAATTAAATTTTATTTATCAATCTAGTACGGTCTGAATCTTTATTATCATAACAACAACAATAATCTTAAAAATCGGTCTGCAGTAGAAAAAGAGGGGTGTGGGAGTATCCCCACTCTAATTTTTATTGAGGAGCTTCGAAAATGGTGAATGGTAAACCTAAAGACCTCTTAGATGAAATCTTTACTAAAGCTCTATCTGGCCAATCTTTATATAAAGATCGAAATGTTTTAAGATCAGATTACATACCATCAAAATTACCTTTCCGTGAGAAGCAGATCACAGCTATGGGTGAGGCTCTGGCTCCTCTTTTACATAAATCGAAATGTTCAAACCTTTTTATTTATGGTAAATCTGGAACAGGTAAGACAGCAGTCGCTAAATACGTCCTCCAAAGACTGGAAGAAAAAGCTTTAACTCCAGATCTAAAGATCAAATTCGCTTATTCAAATACAAGGGTAGCTGGTACAGAGTATAGGGTTCTCTTCGATATGGCCCAATCTATAGGGTTGTCGGTTCCCTTTACTGGCTTAGCGGTTAATGAAGTCTTTAGACGGATAACATCTAAGATAGAATCATCTATATTAACGGTGGTATTGGTGATGGATGAAATCGACTTTTTAGTAAAAAACTATAGTGATGACTTGCTTTACGAACTCACTCGTGCAAATGAGCAACTCCCTAAAGGTTATCTGGCTATAATAGGCATATCCAACGACTTAAACTTCAAAGAGTTTCTTAATCCAAGAGTGTTGAGTAGCTTAAGTGAAGAAGAGATAATCTTCCCGCCTTATACAGCAGAGGAGTTAAGGGCCATACTCTCTGACCGAGCCAAGATCGCTTTCTTTGACAATGTTGTGACGGAAGCATCGATAAATCTATGCGCTGCCTTGGCAGGTTCTGAGCATGGTGACGCTCGACGAGCCTTAGACCTCTTAAGGGTATCTGGTGAAGTCGCAGAGAGGGAGGGTGCCATGAAAGTTGAGGAGAGACATGTTAGGATCGCTGTTCAGAAGATCGAGCAGGACCGCATGGTAGAAGTTCTTAGATCTCTGCCTCTTCATGCCAAGCTCTTATTATGGACTATAACATCTTCAGGTGGAGTCCACTCTACCGGTGAAGTTTATGAATATTATTCTAAAATATGCCAAAAGATCAATGTAGATGCACTAACTTCGAGACGAGTTAACATGCTCATCGGTGAACTTGACCTACTGGGTCTAATAGTTGCTAAAGTAATCAGCAAAGGTCGTTATGGAAGAACTAAGCAGATCAACCCACTAGTCCAATTGCAACTTGTAAGAGAAGTATTTTCAGAAGACCCCATCATGAGTTCTATCTTATAAACAAAATAAATAATCATTCCATCATGACGAAGTTCTTTAAAGTTACTTCTAAAGTTGCCAAGTTGACTATGGGCACTATACCGGGTGTAGGTTTGAGCCCCATGTTCATTTGATAAGATGTCTGTCCCTGCCATGTCCCAGAGTTGATCAAAAGAGTTCCCCGATAAGTATCAACATCTACAGTATGCACATGCCCTGTGTGGAAGATATCTGGCACTTCTTCTATCACTAAATGGTCCTCCTGCTCTGGAGCTATAGGTGTCCTTCCTCCATATGTAGGGGCAAGATGTCTGGCTTTAAGTAAGGCCTTCATGGCTGATGCAGGCTTTGAGAACGTAAGTCCAGGCGTTGTTGCGACTATATCATCCAGACTTCTACCATGGCAAACAAGTACATTTACACCATGTAAATTCAAATGAATCGGATTTCCAAGCATCACTACATTTTCCATATGATAGAGTTGGCCAGCATACTTCTCAGGGATGCCTGGTTGTGGTAGTGCCTGCCTTACTGGGTCATGGTTCCCAGGTATTATGAATATTTTAATATGTTTTGGTACCTGTTCTATAAGTTGAATAAACTTCTTGTGTTGCTCATAGATATCGACTTCCTGAAGCTCCTTTTCTTGGTTGGGATATATGCCAACACCATCCACTACATCCCCCCCTATTATCAGATACTTCACTCTTCTTACGATCGAATCATCGCCAAGTTTCCCATTGAGCCAGAGGATGAATCTGTTGAAAGCATTAAAGAGAAAAGTATTACTTCCTACATGTGTATCAGAGGTAAAGACAGCGTAGACCTCCTTCTTTGACCTATTGGGCAAGCGTTCAGGTATATCGGGTGAGTAGACATCCTTCACTATCGCCGACCCTCTTTTACTGAACTGCAAGTCTAAAACCGCCAACTGATCAAGACAGACCTCGGTCGCATTTTTTTTCACTGCTTCATCTAAAGCGATGGTTCTGATCCTACCACTAATATCATCGATAGTAAGTTCCACATACGCCCGCCTGATCTTTTTATTCATGACAAGCCCCGCGATCTTCTGAGAACTGTTAGATACCTCCTTCTTGAGAGTCGATATCTGCCTGATCTGATACGAATCTGGCCTCTCCTTCACGATCTTCATCAACTTTTCTAAACGGCTTCTGAAGAGACTTTGGAATCCCTTTAACCCTTCAATAGGAAAGATATTATCCGTTGGATCCTTGATTATCTTGTACTCTGGTTCGATGTACTCTGGCACCATAGGCTCTGCCTCCCCATGAGCTGAATCGGTCTCTTTAAGGTCGGGCGGGAGTGCTTTTTCTATATCTTGTTTGGTGAGGACAGTCTGTTTATCATCACTATGATACTTGATCTGAACCGCTTTCATAACTAATTCTACTACATCGATCTTTTCATCGAATTTTAGGAGGGACCCAAAAGCTTCAGGGTCTAACTGGTACCCACTAGCAAGCGCTTCAACGATCGCCTTAGCTATCTTTGACTGCATCCTGATAATAAAGACTCTTTTAGGTTAAAGATATTACCTTTTAACAATCTTTGACTTACTTAGGCGGAGGCGAAATTATCACGACATTGTCTCCCCTAACGATTATCATGCCCAACTTACGGATCTCCCCTTCTTCTCGAACCTCTTCAGAATTTTCTAGAAGCAAATTCATGTGCTGGTCGAACCCTTGAAGAACCCCTCGAATGACCCTCCCACCCCTCAATTTTATCAGTACAACTTTACCAACACTCTCATCGAGCACTTTAACCGCCATATCTACTGCCACGGATCATCGCCTATGAGTAAACTAGCTTAACCTCCCATTATTTAAGTTAACTCTTTGAATAAAGACTCATATCCAACCTTTTTATTCAAGTTCAATATATGAGGATTTACACCCTCTCAAAGAGAGATACGCGGGCTATCATTAATGATATAGCTAAGACGTGGCCTGTGAATCTAGACTTTACCAATTTTTCTCAAGTAAAAGTTATTGAGATAGATACACGTAAAAATCTCCTCCTCTTCCCCGATCTTGGCGTTGTCAAGGTCGGCGATCTCTTGCTACCCTTCTTGAAGAGCACTGAGACTCTCAGCAAATTTCCCCATATAGAAGTCGATCTAGGTGCAGTACCCCATATCTGCAATGGAGCAGATGTAATGCGTCCCGGTATCGTCAAATCGGAAAGTTTCAGGAAGGGCGATGTAGTGGTTGTCCACGAGAGTAGATATAAGAAGTTCATAGCTGTTGGCATAGCCCTTGTTGATGAATCGGATATGGAAAGGATGAGCAGAGGCGTTGTGGTGAAAAATAAACATTACATTGGGGATAGGTTCTGGGAAGCTCACAAGCGATTGGTTGTATAATTATTACAATAATAACTGAATAAATTCATAAAAATCTAAACTAATAAATAACACGATGCATACAAGATATTGAAATTGGTTCAAAACATTACAGAAAGAGACCGTGAAAGGGAAAGTGGAGAGCCGATCTACTTGAAAGCTCTCCCATTAAAATCCTTGGAAGAACTCCCTAAAATAAAGAGCGATGTAAATAGAAAGATGATAATCATATTGAAGATCACTCCTCTTGCACAGAAGGATGTAGAAGAGCTCAAGAGAGCCGTCGAGGAACTTTACGAATTTTCAGTTTCAATTGGAGGGGATATAGCAAGGTTGGGTGAGGAGAGGATAGTGATAACCCCTCCAGGCGTAAAGATATGGAGAGGTTCGATCTAAACTTTAAAGTCTTCAAATAAAATTTAATATAGCCTGATGGCTTCCTGAATAGATGGCTGGATTGCTGGAATCTTAAAGATCCTGTAAATCATGTTCGCTACGTTTTCTGTCTTCCTCCTTTCACCATGGTTGACTATCACTCTTTGTAACTTCGGTCTTAATTTGCTTACGAATTTTATAATTTGATTGTAGTCACTATGACCACTAAAGCCTTCCACCCGCTCAACTTGGCAATTGATATCTACTATCTTGATCTTACCATTGTCCTTCATGATGCTTACCTGCTTTGCTCCGTCTAATATTCTCCTTCCCAAAGTCCCATGAATCTGATAAGAAACGAATAATATCTTATTCTTCTCTATAGGCGCAAGCCTCTCAAAATATTCGAGCACTGGCCCACCTTCTAGCATACCCGATGTGGCCATAATTATCGCTGCACCTTCCTGTAACGCTTCTTCTCTGTTGTTGGGATGTTCTATATTGGTAAAGTACTCTGTGCAGAAGGGATTCGTATCTGTCTCAAAGATCTTCTTCCTAAGATCACGAGCTAAGTACTCTGAACAAGTTACATGTATCGCCGTAGCCTCCGATATCATACCCTCTATGAATACAGGTGCCTCAAGGAGCTTCCCCTGATTCATATATTCATCTATGACCAACATTATCTCTTGTGCCCTTCCAACCGCAGGTACTGGTATCAGAACTTTCCCTCCTTTTGACAAAGTTTCATTGATAGTATTCACAAAACTTAATTCGACTTCCCTTCTAGCTGGCATTATGTCCTCCTTGGCACCATATGTGCTCTCTATGATCAAGGTCTCGACCCTTGGGTAATCTCTGACAGCGCTCTCCAGTAATCTAGTCCTCCCAAACTTGAAGTCTCCGCTGTAAACTATATTGTGTGCTCCCTCACCTATATGTAGATGTACCATCGATGAGCCTAAAATATGACCTGCGTTGTTAAGGACAAGTTTAACATCGGGTGAGATATCTGTGACCAACCCATAAGGTAACGTGATGCAGTGTCTAATTACTTCACGGACATCCCTCACATCATATAATCTTTTACTTCCTTCCCTTGAAGCGACTTTCACATAATCTATCTGCAATAGGGTCATCAAAGGCAGAGTAGGTTCAGAGCAGTAGACTGGTCCATCGTACCCATATTTGTAGAGTGCAGGGAGGAAACCACTATGATCTAGATGAGCATGGCTTATTATAACACAATCTAGCTCATCTAGATATATATTCGCCCAATCGAGGCGTGGGTAGGCATCCCACGGATTCTTTGCGCCGGGATTTATACCACAATCAAGAAGTATCTTGCTCTCTTTCGTTTCTATAAGAAGCGCAGACCTACCTACCTCTCTGAAAGCACCCAATGTTGAAATGCTGACCTCGACTTCAGAGCTCAGTCTTGACCTAAAGATCCTTTCCCCCGTTTCTTTGAAGAACCTTTCACGAGACTCTTGTGCAGTCTTTAGAGCATGATAAATGTTCTGGAGACTCGATGAAGCTATAGGCGGCGTCCTACGTATCTTGACCTTCCAACCAGTCTCACAAGTTAGATCTATTGGACTCGCCCCACTTCTTGAGTTTAATAATCTGGGTTTTTTAACTTCAAGGATCAGCTCGCCCAGTATCCCATCAAAGAAGATATTGGTAACCTCGCTTTCTTTAGGAAGGATATTCATGATCATCTCTTTGGCTTCAGCTTCGGTCTTCCGAATGAATTTATCAGTTCTCACTACGACCCTTTTTTTTATCATATTGACTAGATCGGAAATTATCTGACTGTTTAGAAGCAAGAATTCTGGTTTCTTAGTATAAAGAGCTATCCTCGGCCCTTCATACTCTATTCTAGTTACTTCAGCTTCAGCGGGAATGTTCTGTAAAATTGTACTCATTACTTCAAGATTTGGAGTCATATTCTGTTTTTGTGACAAAATAAATTCAACCGAAGACCTTGGCAAGAACCTCCTTCTTCTCCTTTTCAGAGAATTCTTTGTAACCATCTTTATTGACCATCACCACATCGAAGTTGTCTCCACTCATCGCATCTCTTCTCATAGCTGAAGTTACCGCCTTGACCGCTATACTCGTCCCTTCGTTTATTGTTATGTCATCATGATATTCGCTCTCCAGTATACCATAAGCGATAGGAGAACCACTCCCCGTTGAGACGTACTTTTCTTCTGTAAGAGAGCCAAAGAGGTCTACATTGAAGATACTTGCACCCATGCTATCGTAACCTCCAATCAACACGTTGGTTATATAGGGGAACAGTCTGGCTGAGAAGAAAACATTGGAAGCCAACCTGGCAGTTGCCTTGACCGGGATAGGCATCTTTCTTTCTAACTTATATATGTTTGCGTAATATCTGAGGGTATCCACCACATTTTGAGCATCTGCAACGGTTCCGGAAACAGTCATCCCTAAATGATCATCGATCTTGTAGATCTTCTTTCCTTTTCTGTGGGCTACAAACATTGCCATGGTGACCCTTGTGTCGGTGGAGAATACCACACCATCCACACAGACCAATCCTACAGTTGTAGTCCCGTGGCGTACTAGTGAATCGGTAAGTCTAGAATCCAATATAAGCCACCTTTATCTGATCGTAGAAGCACTACATAAATAATAAAAGGTTCCATTAAATAAGTTTTCCTACAAAATCTTGAACCCCATCTTGAAATACCATTTAATGGAGTTGCCTAGGAAAATTTTAGTTGGCTACGATGCGATACAAGAATTAGGGGACTTCATACATGATCTAGGCTTTGGGCAGAAAATCTTGATAATCTCAGGAGCCCACGTAAAAAGACTGATCGGAGAGAAGATAGATGAACTGCTCTCATCAACCGAATCATCTTGGTGTTTGGTCGATTCTGCTACAATGGAGCAAGTAAAGCGAGTGGTAGATGTGGCTCAAAGCCAAAATGCTCGTGTGTTGGTAGGTCTCGGTGGCGGCAAATCGGTGGATGTGGCAAAGCTTAGCGCTTATAATGCAAATTTACCTTTTATCAGCGTCCCGACCAGTGCTTCACATGATGGAATATCTAGCCCCTTTGCCTCTATAAAAGGGCTCGACGCACCCTATTCTTTGGTTGCTAAACCTCCTATTGGAATTCTGGCTGATATAACTCTAATAACCAATGCCCCAAAGAGGCTTCTTGCAAGCGGCTGTGGCGATCTGATAGCTAAGATAACGGCTGTAAAGGACTGGGAGCTTGCTAAAGAGGAGATGGGGGAGTACTTCGGAAAGTATGCAGCAAACTTGGCTCGCTTGAGCGCCAATCTGATCATCGAAGAATCTAAGAAGATAGGTGAGGGGGGTAGAGATAGCGTGAGGGATGTTGTCGAAGCCTTGATAAGCGCAGGGGTTGCAGCCTGTATAGCTGGAAGTAGCCGCCCCTGTAGCGGATCTGAGCATCTTTTCAGTCATGCATTAGACATCTTGGCCCCGGGAGTTGGTCTTCACGGTGAAAAGTGTGGGATGGGAACTATAATCATGGCAAAGCTCCACGATCTAAGATGGGAGGAAATCGCCGCCTCTTTGAAGGACATTCATGCCCCAACTACTGCTTATGAGCTAGGCATCGATCCCAATACAATCGTCGATGCTATTCTATTGGCGCCTCGTATCAGACCTAAGAGGTATACCGTTCTTCACAAGTTGAAATTGGATCGTGAGTCAACGATCAAGCTTGCAACTTCTGTTAGAGTTATCTGATAAATGACGAATTAAATCATGCCTCTTCTTGGGTCGCCTTCTCTTCTTCTGGTCCGGTCGGTTCAGAGGGCTTCTTCGACTCGTAAAGCTCGATGAAATAAACTTTGCTTATAGCCTTGATGAACTTAAAGAGATCGTTCGATATGGCTCTCTTGATTATCTGAATGCCCTCTACAAGGTATAGATCGCTGGGCAGCTGAATTTTAATGCTACCGTCTTCTATGGTGAACTCTATCTTCTCTTCTTCTATAGGTATTCTGCGTTTTATCAATGCAACGATCTTATCTCTGTCTGTCTCAAGCTTCTTTACCACCTCTACCTCATAGAGCAAGGTCTTCCCAGCTAGCCTATGGTTGAAGTCGATCTGAGCCCTTCCTGACCCAACGAATCTTACGATGCCTATCTTATTATCGATCTCGACTTCGTTTCCAATACGGAGTTCTGAAGCTTTTTCCCCGAACTTCCTCAATGGGATCATCTTCACCTTGCTAGGGTCTCTCTGACCAAAACCCTTCTCAGGAGGCACCTCTACGCTTACCTTCTCCCCAACATCTGCTGCCATCAATGCTTCATCTAAACCCTTGAGGACCCACCCTTCGCCTATGGCAACCAACCTTGGCTCATACCTTTGGGCTGGGTCATGCACTCCGAGTTTTTTAGCCTCGTCTTCAACAGTTACTTCTATCACCTCTCCAACATCCTTGATCTTGGCCGTGTAGTTGATGTATGCTAACGTACCTGCATCTAATGGCATAACGATGACCTAGAGAGGCTAAAAAAGGGGAGGATAAAAATACTTTTGTCTTGAGTTCAGGGCAATAGCTCTCCATTCCTTGCACTAATGAATCAAAGTTCGAATCCCCACCAAACTTGACTATGGTAAGTGCGTCTTTCTTTTTTTGGTCGTATGCTATGATAAGTTCCGTGCTCCCAGAAATCCTTTCGTGCCCTTATAGCCAATTCAAGGATATTTAAAGAATCCTTGTAAAATGGAAATATGGAAATTATATTGCCTCTCTTTCGAAGACCTCTCTTGCTACCGATATACTGTCATCGAACTTCGATTCGTAACCAAGATCTCTTAATGTCGTATTGAGGGCACCTATCGTTTGCAAGACCTCGGCTTGACTTATCTTACCCATCGTACCTATCCTGAATATGCTGCCTTTGAGCTTGCCCTGCCCTCCAGCAATGACTACTTTGTGCTTCTTTCTTAATATCTCCCTAAGCGTTACATCACTGACCTTGGGAGGGTTGTTTATCGCTATCACAGTATTGGACCTGAACTCCTCTTCGGTGAAAGGTATGAGGCCCATCTCCTCTACGGCTCTATAAAACGCTTTGGCACAAACTTTATGCCTAGAGATCACATTTTCGAGCCCCTCTTCTCTGATCATCTTCAATGCTTCATCAAGGGCATAGTACAGTGGTATGGCTGGAGTAAAAGGGGTTTGCCCCTCTTCTTTGTACTTGCGGTACGATTTTAGGTTGAAGTAAAAGGTATTTTCAGCTTTTTCTATGATAGACCATGCCTTATCACTGATCGAAAGTAGAGCCAGCCCGGGCGGACTCATAAGGCATTTCTGGCTACCAGCAATACAGATGTCGACATGCCAGTCATCGACAGGCAGACTATCCCCTCCAAGAATCGAGATCGCATCTACTATGAATAACAGATCATGCTCATTACAGAATTCGCCTATCTCTCTCATACATTTTATCGTCACGCCTGTCGATGTCTCGTTGTATATGACGGCAACTGCCTTTGCATCTTTCTCTTTCTTTAAAGCATCCTCTACCATATCCATCGTAACCGCCCTCTTCCAATCAACGGGTATATCTATGGGCTCTCCCCCCATTACAGCAATCGTTTCCTTCAATCTCTGACCGAAGATGCCACCAACTGGTACGACTATCTTTCTTGCGCCTTGGATTATGTTGCTCACGGCACATTCTACGCCCCCAGTCCCAGAAGAGGTAAGGACAACTATGTCGCCTTTAGTCTGAAAGACGTACTTTGCATTCTCTAAAATACCCCCATACAACTCTCGAAACTCAGGGCCTCTATGGTTGATCATGGGCTTGATCATGGCTCTCATAACCCTAGGGGGGACGTTGGTCGGGCCTGGGGTCATTATGAGCTGTCTAGACTCCTTCAATCCAACCATCCTCGAACTTGATGAGAGAGAATATCCATGTTTATTTAAGTTTTGATGATCGTAAAGAATTATACTGTCTATAATTTGATGTAATGGGGGAGAATTGATCAAGCGAGGACTCTTCGTTGGGCGTTTTCAGCCATTTCATAAAGGCCATCTAAGAGCAGTAAAGAATATGTTGGATAAGGTTGAAGAACTTATAATCTTGGTTGGGAGCTCCCAGTACAGCCATACTTTGGACAACCCCTTCACTGCTGGAGAGAGAATTATGACGATCAGACTTGCCCTCAATGAGGCAGGCATAGAACCACACCGTTACATCATATTGCCCGTACCAGATGTTGAGATGCACTCGACTTGGGTGTCTCATGTTGTATCATATTCTCCAAAGTTCGAGGTAACCTTCTCGAACGAGCCTTTGACGCGCCACCTTTTTACAGCAGCAGGGTTTAAAGTCGAGTCTATACCCTTCTATAAAAGGGAAACATTATCGGCAACGGAGATCAGGAAGAGGATGTTATCGGGTGGAGATTGGGAAGAACTGGTGCCAAGGAGTGTGGCCCAATTTATAAAGCAGATAGGCGGGGTTGAGAGGATAATCGATATATCAAAAAATGATAATCCATATTAATTGATATCGCAACAAAGCTATTAATCTGTCAAGAATTCTGCTAATCGTATGAAAGTTATTGGGATCGACCTTGCTGGGGTTGAAAAAAGAGATAGCGGCGTCTGCATCCTTGATGGAAAATTAGAGGCCAAAGCCTTCATTTTAAGAAGTGACGATGAGATAATGGAAAGCATGATCGAAGTAAGGCCAGAGATCGTAGCGATCGATGCACCCTTGAGCCTCCCTTTTGGTAGATGCTGCCTAAAAGATACCTGTTCATGTAGAAGTAAAGGGCATCTGAGGCAGTGTGATAAAGAGCTTCTGAAGATGAAGATCAAGTTCTTCCCGCTTACATTGGGTCCTATGAGGAGATTGACTGAGAGGGGCATGAAACTCAAGGAGATGCTCGAAGATAGAGGCTTCAAAGTTGTAGAGGTCTATCCTGGAGGTGCTCAAGACATTCTTGGCATTCCAAGAAAGCAGAAGGGAATCCCTGAGTTGAGGAAAGGTCTCATGGCCATCGGGATAAAGGGCATATCGAAGGTTACAAGCGACCATAAGTTGGATGCAGTCACATCAGCCCTTGTGGGGAAGATGTATGTTGAAGGTGATTATCTGGCTTTAGGCGATCCTGAAGAAGGGTTGATAATAATGCCGAGGAAGAGGTGAGTTTTGATCACGGTCATCACTAGAAATAACGAGCTAAATGGAAAATGTTGCAAGACGGTATTCTATGGCTAGGTACTTCTGGTTTTATACAACCGATATGAAAAGATCTTCTGAGAAGATTAGGTATTATCAATAAACCTTAAAGGATGAATCTTTACCTTTGTATATATTACATTTTTAGATGGTAAAATGTCTTCAAATGAAAGGATAGTCCTAGACGGTAGTTTTGGAGAGGGAGGGGGGCAGATCCTAAGGACTAGCATCGCTCTATCTGCAGTGATGAGGATGCCTGTTGAGATAGTGAACATAAGAGCGAAGAGAGCGAACCCCGGCCTAAGACCTCAGCATATAGGCGCAATTAAAGCCATCGCCTCTTTGTGCAACGCTACTGTTGATAATTTAAAGATCGGCGCTGATAAGATACGCTTCAATCCTGGTAAAATGCAGTCCACTTCCATAAGACTTGATATCGGCTCTGCTGGTAGCATTACATTGTTGCTTCAAGCTGTGATCCCGTCTGTCAGTCTTAGTAAGGTAGGTTCAGAGTTGGAGATAATTGGCGGGACGGATGTGAGATGGAGCCCTACCATGAACTACTTCACTCGAGTCGTATTGCCTGCATATAGGCTCTTGGGAATAGATGCCCAACTTCAGGTCAAGAGGAGGGGCTACTACCCAGTAGGTGGCGGGATAGTAGATGTGAAGATCAAACCGTCAAAGGAGCTGAGACCCTTGAACCTTATTTCATCAAAGAATCCATTACCTTCGATCATAAGCATCTGCTCTAAATTGCCTAAAAGTATAGCTGAAAGGCAGATGAAAGCTGCCATGAACTACCTCTCCGATCAAGGAATCAAGCCAAGAATCTTCGAAACCGGTGTAGAAGATGCCATATCCCCCGGATCATCGGTTCTTATTTATTCTGTTGGTGAAAAAGGCCCATTTATAGGCGCAGATGCTATAGGTGAAAAGGGAAAACCCTCAGAGGAAGTTGGAAGAGAAGCGGCTAAGCTCTTCTCAGAAGAATATATCTCCAATGCACTCATAGACAGGCATTTGGGGGATATGCTCGTGCCATTCCTGCCCTTTACAAAAGGTGAATCGAAGTTTAAGGTCTCAAGAGTTACTCAACATCTTACTACAAATCTATACGTAGCGAGCATCTTCACTAAATGCCAATATAATATCGATAAGATGCCAGATGGTACAGCTATAGTAAGCGTTAAGAACATTTAAAACTTATAAGTATAATAGATATGAATCGAATCATCAAAAGTGGTGTGTTTTGATACCCTCACAATTTATACCGGGTGCCACAGTTGTAGGAATGACCTTTAAGGATGGCATAATCTTGGGAGCGGAGAAGAGGATCTCTTACGGTACTTACGTGGTAAGTAGAGCAGGTAAAAAAGTCTTCAAGATAAGTGATATGGTAGGGGCTGCTTGCGCAGGAATGGTAGTGGATATGCAGGTTTTAATAAGGGAGATCTCAGCCCTTGTGAAGATAAGGGAGCTAGAACTAAGGAGGTCCATCCCTCCAAATTCCGTAGCCAAGCTCATGTCCGTCCTTCTTTTTAGTAGAAGGTACTACCCCTTGATCACTCAAGTGATAGTGGGTGGGGTCGATGAGAAACCATCCATTTACGTGCTTGATCCATTAGGTTCAGTAATCCCTGACGAATATTCATGTGTAGGGTCGGGTGCAGAAATCGCTATCGGAGTCATCGAGGCTAACTATTCACGTGATATGAGCGAAGAATCGGCAAAAGAACTTGTAGTAAAGTCCATAAAATCTGCGATACAGAGGGATTCGGCTAGCGGGGATGGTGCAGACCTTTTGGTAATAACAAAGGCTGGCTCAAAGGAAGAATCTATAAAATTTTAAATTAACTTACCTGTAGGGCATCCAACTATACTTCCTTATCTTCGGGCTTTCACCATAACCGCAGTAGGCACACCTCTTCTTTCTTATATGATATGAATGCCTTCCACACCTTCTACACCTTATGTGGGTCTTGCCCTTACTACGCCCTCCACGAGAAGTAGTTCCTTTAACCATCTTCAGCCCTTTGTTCGATCTGCTTTAATATAGATTTATACATATCGATGGCGTATTCTCATGAGCAAGGATCATGAAATGAAAGATAGGACCATTAGAGTAAAATCCACTTAACTCAAAGCTACCGCCGCCTGTACTCCTGCAAAGGCATCCCCAAGTCCAGTCAAGATCTTTGGCTCCTCATTCACGAATGTAGGAATTAAGCACAAGTTATAGCCATCCACTCTTCTTTTGATGGCCTCGACCTTCGATCTTGGCAATGACTTCACCTTATCTAGATTATCTCTGATGCCCCCAAAGGTCGATGCTGTGGCAACTCTGCACCCCATCTCTAGGGCCTCCAACTCCTTCTTGGCATCATATCTGGAGACGGAAAAGGCAAACTCTTCAGAGTGGACACAGATCCTTCTTAACCCATAAATTCTGACACCTTCTATGGTAGCATCTATCAGGTCTCTTAAATCTGTAGACTCGGCATCTAGATAAGTCTCACACTCGTCTTCATTCATCCCCCACGACTCAGAGCAACCATGATCCGAAAACTTCTTCATTGCATACCTAACAGACTCCTCGCTACCTCTACCCAACTCAAGATGAACTTTCGGTCTTTTTGGGTTGTCTAGGTACTCTGTGATCTCATCACTCTTATCCTTATAATCTGGCAGTAGTAGATGGGCGTAACCTATTATAAGTACATCCGTGAACCTCGAATCTGAAGCTCTTTCTAAGAAATCATGATCAAAGACTCCAGTCGATGATGCTACATCCCAAGAGAATATGTGTCTGCCCGTTGTAAGAACTCCCCTCCTTGGATCTCTTTTGAACTCGAAGATTACATGATCGTACTCAGGGTCGCCCTCTCTTATCGCCTCTTTTGGTGTCTTGAACCCTTCTTTACAAGCTATCTTGAATTCAGGAGAAGCCACCATGATTTTACTCGGTCTGCAAGGATACGATACCAGAGGCTCAAGGCCCAACTCATACAAGCCCCTTCCCATGTGAAAGCCGTTCCCCCCCAATGCCCTTCTTCTATCTTTGAAGATGGAATCTAAAACTGAATGAAGAGCCTCTGAGATCAGGAACTCTTTGCCGCCTTTGATGAGCGCTCTTTCCAGAGTGTACGATGCCTCCTCTATAGATTTTAGGACGATCTCCTTCGGTCTTGTCTTGGGGGATCTTCTGACCCAGTCCAAGACTTCATCATCAACATCGACGAAGGAGTCCCAGTTCGAATACAGTCCTGTTGCTACGTTTTTTGGGAACATCTTTTGCCATCTCCTATTTATTCTTAAAATTTAGCTTTTTAGGTCTCATTTCATTTTAGAGGTGAGTTATCGAAAATTACACTAACTAACTAACTAGAAAGCGAAACCAAATATGATAATCAAATTTTAACTATCGAACCCGTGAGCTATGCTTTGACTTTGACATACTCGGATTCTCTTAGAAAAACCAACAGATAGTGATACATGAGATCCTTTGACCTCAAAGTGGTGAAACCTTTCTTCTCGAAGAGGCTTTTTGCCTGTTCTTTAGAGACCCTGATAGTAACAGGAGGCCCAAAACCTGTATCCTCTTTCTTAAAATCGACTATCAGCAACTTTCCATATCGTCTGAGAACCCTTCTCATCTCCTCGGCCATTCTCTCCTTCTCATCGAACTCATGGAGAGTGTTAATCGATACTAGGAGGTCAAGGCTCTCATCTTTGAGTGGAATCTCGTTTTCCTTCGAGAGCAGAGGCTCGATGTTTCTTATCTTCAACCTTCGAATTTTTTGCTCAAGAAATTCAAGCATTTCTCTTTGAATATCGATGCCGTAGACCTTCTTGACCTTCTGGGAGAGTGGCACAGTGAAAAAACCGCTACCGCAACCAAGATCAGCGGCGACAAAGTCGGGCTTAATTTCTACCACTCCCAGAATTTCTTCGGGATCTTGCCAAATCTTCCTCTCTTCCCTTTCCAAGACATCTATGTTCTTCGGGTCGAAAACATGAGATTTCTTCATATCGTTGCTCCCATTTTTTGATTTATTAATGAACGTTCCTTTAATAGATATTTATCTCAAGACATATCACATGAAATCAAGATCCGAAAAAGTATCGACAAAGATGTTGTTAACAAATACCCATTTGATGCTGTTCACCTTCTCTATGATTCATTCTGAAAGAATAGAAAGGCAAGAGAACCATTCAAAACATATTTCTTTTACAGTCGCCAGAAAGATAGAGGTTTAATCAGGAAATGCCCTCTTCAGAAAAAAGAGAGCCATAGAAATCTGGAAGAATTCCATAAAAAGGAGCAGAGGGACCTAAAATTGAATTGAGAAGGAGGGTAGAATATTTTGGGAACTATGAACCACCTCCAATCAAGGATTCCGCCTGCCCTTGTGCTTTTATTACTATCTCCTATGATCGCTGAGCTCCTTTCTGGGTCTGCACCTCCCCTTGAATTCTTCAATCCGATCGCGTTCGCTCTTCTCGTCTCACTGTATGGCAGTGGTGCGATCTTGATGAGGGAGTTGATGGTCCGCTGGGGGAAAGGGTATGCCTCATTGCTCCTGCTCGGGGCGGCTTACGGTATCATAGAAGAGGGGTTGATGGTGAAGAGTTTTTTCGATCCTGCTTGGCCTGATCTAGGGTTTTTGGGGATTTTCGGCCACTGGATAGGTGTCAACTGGGTTTGGGCGGAGATGCTGACAATCTATCACGCTGTGTTTAGCATTACAATCCCTGTCTTGCTTGTAGAATTGGCCTATCCCTCCCTGAGAAAAGAGCATTGGGTGAGTAATCGAACACTAGGATTCTTTGCCACCCTCTTAGTGGGAGTTTCTTTCCTAGGATTCTTCGCTCTAACTCCCTACTACCCTCCTGTACCACATTATACATCGGCAGTTCTTCTTGTCCTTCTGCTCATCTTTCTAGCTTGGAAGGTTCCCCCTGACTATGGGATGCATGGGTCTAAACAACTTTATAGGCCGATCTATTTCTGGGCAGCTGGTTTTCTGGGAACCTTGGCCTTCTTCCTCATCTTCTGGCTACTCCCATTCTTTCTGCCCTTTCCAGTACTCATGATGCTCTCGGGAGCACTTCTTGTATCTGGCTTTGCAAGATTCCTTAAAGGCTTTGATTGGAGGGGATATAACAACCTGCATCGGTTCGCCTTGGCGAGTGGTGGACTATCGCTCTTCATTCTCCTCGCCCCTTTGCAAGAAATCGATAAAACAAGGATCGACAATCCTCAGGGGATGGGAATTGTAGGCTTGATCTTCTTATCTGGGCTTCTCCTGTTTTGGTGGCGAATTCGTCAGCGGATGCGAGACCGAAGAACGATCATGGTATGGAGTTAGCCCTTTCTTCAAAAGGCCAGAAGGCATGTAAAGGTATATGGTGCGGGGGGTGGGATTTGAACCCACGAAGGCCTTAGCCAGCAGATCTTGAGTCTAGGCTTTTGAACTGCCCCCTCTTGCCGTTGCTTTAAGCTCGACTTTGACCTGGCTCGGGGACCCCCGCTTTTTGGCTTTAGAGATGTTTATACGGCCCTCTATGATTAATCTTTTACCTTATCAGAAAGGTGGATAACATCAAAACGATTAGGATTATCACGGATGCCATGAAGATTCTGTTCATCCTTTTGTTTCTTTTTTGAATCTCTAATTCTTTCTCTCTACATTCATCAGAGCAGTGTTCTTTATTCGATGGTATGGACCTGCCACAGACCCTACAGTGCGTATGGGGAGGTATGCGTGACTTTCCTTTAGTGGACAACTTCAGCAACCCATACCGTGATCGATCCTTTTGAACCTTTCTCTGCCCAACCTACTGCTCGATTCTCGTACCAACTCTCTCGCCTCGAACAGCAAGTCTGACATTTTCGGGTTTGAGACCATTTAATATTATGGTCCTTATGCCAGCCCTTTTGAGGATCTTTACCGCCTTCGGGTCCAAGATGCTGTGCATGCCTGGCTTATGCTCCATCTTTGACATCTTGCCCAATTCTTTGAACGTTAAAGAGTCCAGCTTTTTGGCTTCAGGATAGACCCTCGGATCTTTTGCATAAACGCCCTCTTGATCTGTAGCCTTCACAAAAAGGTCAGCTTTGATGGCTTCAGCGACTAAGGCTGAGACAGAATCCGTTGTAATGCCCGGCTTTAATCCGCCCATAAAAGCTATATTCGACATCTTCAATAATCTGGTGAGCTGACCTATTGTAGATGGGATTGTATCTGGTGCAATTCCTTTAAGTTTCTTAGCTAAAAGTCTGGCATTCAACCTAGATACCAAGATGGCCAACTCGTCCTTATCCTCATCCTCCAGACCCAGAGCCTCGGCCGTCTTTATGTACTGCCTTGAGAGGGGACCCCCACCAACTACGATAGCCAAGGTATGCCCCTCTCCCTTCAACTCTGAAAATTGCTCTGCATACGATCTTAAGATAGAGGGGTCTGGCGGCAAGCCTACTATCGCGCCACCTATCTTAATGACTATCTTCATCTTCACTGCTCCATAAGTTTTAAAAATAGCCTTAACTTATTTGTGTTATCCACCTTAAAGTGATAACGTTAATTTATCGATATGGGCTGAGAGTTGATACATATATATGGGTTCTAAAGCCGATTCAGTAGTACTTTATAGGATGAGGAAGATATTAGCGGAGCTCTCTACAAAGGAAGGCAGTGGGACCGAGCTGGTATCGTTGTACATCCCGCCAAAGAAACCATTGTATGACGTCTCAAGTTATTTGAAAGACGAATATGGTAAAGCTTCTTACATAAAATCTGATAGCACTAGAACACACGTTCAAAATGCTTTAGTGAAGATCATGCAAAGATTGAAACTCTATAAGGCAACTCCTGAAACCGGGCTTGCCATATTTTGTGGCGCCCTTCCCCCTGGTCCAGATGCTCCATCTGAAAAACCTGGTAGTGAGACTATGGAATTGTATGAAGTGATACCCCCTAAACCTGTACCGAGCTATCTATACAGATGTGATGACCACTTCCATCTCGATATCCTTCGTGAAATGATAAAGGAGGAGAAGTTGATAGGCATAATCTCTATAGACAATAGCGAGGCAGGGTTGGGCATAGTCTCAGGTAGAAAGATCGATGTCGTAGATATAATCACTTCAGGAGTATCGGGGAAGCATAGAGCAGGGGGGCAGTCGGCTAGGAGGTTTGAACGCCTTAGGGAAAGCGAGATCAACGATTATTTTAAGAGAGTGGCTAGACATGCAAAAAAGGTCTTCTTGGGCCAAGATGAGGTAGAAGGTTTGATAGTTGGAGGTTCAGGGCCAACTAAAGACTATTTTTTGAAGGGAGAATACCTGGACTATAGATTGCAAAATAACGTGTTAACAGTCGTAGACACCTCTTATGCTGGGAGGGAAGGGATAAGGGAGACTGTCGAGAAGGCTGAAGATATCTTACAAGACCTACGTATAATAGAAGAGAAGGAACTCATCAAGAAGTTCTTGAGCGAGATCTCTTCTGATAAGGGGTTGGTAGTTTATGGAATAGATGAAGTGATAGACTCTTTGAATAAGGGAAACGCACACACAGTACTCGTTTCTGAAGATATAGGTCGAACATACCTTCGGGCAACCTGTAAGAGATGTGGCGCAGTCAAAGAATCGATCATTACTCAAGAGAACTTGATCCCTGAAAAGCAGAAGCTCATCTCAGAGGCTTGTTCTTCGTGTGATAGCAATGAAATTGAAGTGATCGAAAAGGATTTCATCGAACTTTTAGTCGACAAAGCGATTGAGGTGGGAGCAAAGGTAGAGGTTATCTCTTCTAAAAGCGAAGATGGCGTAATGTTCAAAAGTTTTGGAGGGGTTGGAGCCCTTCTAAGGTACACCTGATTGCTCAGACTTCGATAAAAATAAAATAATAAATATTTATGGTTTTTAGTTCGACCTTTAGCTTAAATATTTAGGGTCTGCCTTCTGTTCTCAGATTCGGTGTCGTTATGAAATTCGCCCCAAAAATAAAGGAAAAGAGATGGCGCCCAAGTGTAGAGTCGGAAACTTTCGATAGATGGCAGAAGGAGGGCACATTCCATTTTAGGGAGGATGATAGGAGGCCTTTATTCAGCATAGATACCCCCCCACCTTATGTCAACACCCCAGTTCACATAGGCCATGCATACACTTACATCTGGATGGATGTGATGGCAAGGTACAGGAGGATGCTGGGGTATAATGTCCTGTTCCCTATGGGTCTAGACAAGAATGGACTGCCGATAGAGGTTCAGACAGAGAAGGAGTACAATATAAGGATGAACGATTTACCCCGCCAAGAGTTCATAGATAAATGTAAAAAGTTGCTCAAGAAATATGGGGATATATCGCTAGATACTTTCAAGAAGCTTGGTTTAAGTTGCAATTCTTGGGAGATAAAGCACGAATTAGGAGGGAGGTACGATACAGACGACCCCGAATATAGAAGGCTCACTCAAGAGACTTTCATCCATCTTTGGAAGAAAGGTCTGATCTATGAGGGGATAAAGACGACGAACTACTGCCCAGTCTGCAAGACAGCAATATCAGATGCCGAAGTGGATTATAGAGAAGATTACACAACATTGAACTACATCAAATTCAAGGTAAAAGAAAGCCAAGAAGATGTAGTCATAGCGACCACAAGACCTGAGTTGCTTTGTACATGTAAAGTAGTCCTCTTTAACCCTGAAGATGATAGGTATAAGAGATTGGAGGGAAAGCATGCTATAGTGCCGATATACAACCATGAAGTCAAGATGATCGCTCACCCCTACGCAAAGCCGGAGTTCGGCACGGGACTTGTTATGATATGCAGTTATGGGGATTATAGCGATATAAGGCTTCTTAGAGAGCTTGGTATGAAGCCGACATACGCCATAGACAAAGATGGCAAGATGAATGAGATTGCAGGGAAGTATAATGGCTTGAGCGTTTTAGAAGCAAGAGGGAGGATAGTCGAGGACTTAGAGAGCATGGGCTTATTGGTGAAGAAAGAAAGGATAAAGCATAGAGAGCCCATATGTGAGCGTTCTAAAGATCCTATAGAGTTCATACCTACGAAGGAGATGTATCTGGAACAAGTGGACTATAAGGATGAGATATTGAAGATCGCCGATGAGATGAACTTCTATTCTCAAGAAAATAAGCAGATCTTGGTCGACTGGGTCAACTCCATAAATATGGACTGGGTCTTATCTCGAAGAAGGTATTATGGGACCGAGATACCACTCTGGTACTGTAAGAAGTGCGGTAAAGAGATAGTGCCAGAGCCAGGCAGATATTACCAACCTTGGAAGGAGAAGTGCCCAGTAAACAGATGCCCAAGATGTAGTGGCGATGATTTTGTAGGTGAAAAGAGAATCTTCGATACTTGGTTCGACTCTAGCACTTCTGAAGTTTACATCTTAGGCTACCTCTGGGATAGAGACTACTTTGAGAAAGAATTTCCATGTAGTATGAGACCTCAAGGAAAGGAGATAGTGAGGAACTGGCTCTACTTCACCCTCTTGAAGTCGTATCATCTATTTGGGAAGAAGCCCTTCGAGGATGTATGGATACACATGCATGTGGTTGATGAGAAAGGGGAGAAGATGAGTAAGAGCAAGGGCAACATAATAGACCCACAAGACGTCATCAAGAAATTCGGTGCAGAATGCTTTAGAATCTGGACCTGCTTAGAAGGGAATATAACAAGGGGAGATATGAGATGCTCATTCAAGAGGATAGAGGGGCATTCCAAGTTCTTAACAAAACTCTGGAACATAGCAAGGTTCATCTCGATGTTTCCAAGGGAGAGCGCAGAGCCAGAAGATACCGATAGATGGATTCTTGGAGAACTGTCGAAACTGATAGAGGATGTAAAGAAGAGTTATGATGAGTACGAATTTAACGACGTTGCAATACTTATCAGAGACTTCACTTGGAATTTATTTGCATCCAACTATATAGAGATGGTGAAAGGCAGGGCTTATGGTCAGGATTTTTCAGAGAAAGAGCAGAAGGCGGTCTGGTTCACCCTGCATGAATGCTTAGAGAATATACTTTTGTTGTTGGCTCCGATAATACCTTTCTTCACAGAGCATGTATGGTCTATGCTTTATGGTGGGGCGAGTATTCATCTCAAGAGCTTTCCTAAGGCTAAATGGGACAAGAGCCTAAATCGATTGACCCAGAAACTTCTCGATTTCAACTCTTTCGTCTGGAATAAAAAGAAAGAAGGAGGGCTATCGCTAAAGGATTCGATCAAAGTGAAGGTTCCAGACGATCTCATGATATTTTTCAAGGACTTAAAGGCTATGCACAATATTGTTAAATAAGTTCTAAGAATGTTTAAGTAATGCCTTTTGGAGTTTGGAAAGAGCATGTCGTCCCAGATCAAAGCCAGACCCAAAGATAAGAGTAAAACTCCAGTGGAAGGTAGGAAGAAATCGAAGATCGAAGAGAGGTCGATGCTGGAGAACGAACTTCCTAAAGGCGTTACAGCAAGGTTGGATGAAAATTTACTCACCATTAAAGGACCTTTAGGTGAATGTAGGAAGGACTTCTCTAAGATAAAGGTTCAAGTTTCATGTAAAGAGAATAAGGTAATCGTCCAATCGTTGGGTAAAAAGAAGTTCGACATCAGCGTTGCCAACACTGCCAGATCGATCATAAGGAACATGATCAAAGGTGTAACTGAGGGCTTCACCTATAAACTCAAGATGGTCTTTGCCCACTTCCCGATTTCTGTCAAGGTGAAGGATAAAAACGTGATCATTGAGAACTTCTACGGGGAGAGGTCTCCACGTATAGCGAAGATAGTAGGCGACTGCAAAGTGATGGTTGAGGGGGACGATGTCATCGTCAAAGGCGTCTTGTTGGAGGATGTCGGTCAGACAGCGGCAAATATAGAACAGGCAACCAAAGTGAAGAAGAAAGATCAAAGAGTCTTCCTAGATGGGATATATATATATGAAAAGCAGAAGGGTTGATCGATAATATGGCAGAAGAAACTACATCTAAAGCAAAAATTACAAAGAAGAAGAAAGTTAAAACTTCTAGAACGAAAGCTAAAGAGAAAAAGGGAGTTAAAACAAAAGCTTCTAGGGCTAGAAAAAAGAAGGAAAAGAGTATGGAGGAACTTCTGAGGGTAAGAGATAGCATAGATGACAAGCGCCCCAAGTTCATGAGGCAGGAATCTTGGAGGTACAAGAGAATAGATAGGGCTTGGAGGAAGCCCAAAGGCATAGACAGCAAGATGCGCCGCAGAGTGAAAGGCTGGCCCAAAGTAGTGAAAGTAGGTTATCGGGGACCGAAGATAACGAGGGGCATTCACCCCTCAGGTTACAGAGATGTACTGGTTCATAACATAGGTGAACTCGAGGGGCTCGATCCTAAGAAAGATGCAGCAAGACTGGCTTCAACTTTAGGGGCAAAAAAGAGGGCTGAATTGATAGAGAGGGCAAAAGAGCTGGGCATAAAAGTCTTGAACCCAAGAGGCGTTAGGAAGACCAAAGCAACAGAAACTCCAGAATAAAAAGAAAGCATTATTTAGGTCGCTCTACAGGCAGTTATATTAAATAAATAATATTATTTAAAGAACCAAATTGGTGTGAGAATGTGATGAAAGTGATGAATAGTTTTTGGATAACACATCTTCATTGTCGACTGATGAGAAGGTGTTTGAAGGATTTCATCACTACATAAACCAAAGGTCTGGCGCCCCACCTCCTACATAAGCGTGCAGGCTTCGTGGGTTCAAACCTCACCCCTCTTATGGGCTGCACCATCCTAGACCAGACGTTCTCTAATGAACCCATATGCGCCATGCCTACAAGGATATAGATATATATGAGGGTTTCTAATCTTATTCAGCGTAACTAAACGCAAGGAGTTGAAAAATACGAGTTACGGACGCGGTAGTGGCTCAGCAGACGTGGCGACGGGATAGCGAGAGTTGAAGGATTTGTAATCTTCGTCCCCCAAGCCAAAGCTGGACAGCGAACAAGAATCAAGATCGTACAAGTAGGAAACAGATATGCCAACGGCCAGATAGTCGAAACCGTAGAAAAGGAAGAGAAGTCTGAGTAAGCTTCTGATGGGAAGCATACTTGTGAGATGTCGAAGAGATCTGGCGGGAGGCATATAACGTCATTCCGCCATGATTTTTTATTAAAGATATTCGGCTTAATTTCACAAATTCAGAGATTATAGAGAAAATTTTCTAAATATTTATTTAATTTATCTATCCCCACTCCAAACTATTGTTATTTTAATTGAGTCCATTTTTATGACAAAATAGACTCGAATCTCGGTGGGCACTCCTATTTGCCATTCAATTAAAATAAATCTATGGTATTCGCCCCCTTCTGCTAGTTGCCTTTTCAGCCCTACCAACCAGTTGGTTTTTCTTATGGAATTAACATGGACAAGTTTGATCTTGACATTCTCAGAGTGTTGAACGCTAAAGGTGATACGGGCTACAACCAGCTGTTCAAAGAACAGGGGATCAAGGACAAGCCCAAGTACGCCGAGTCGATCAAGGAACTGGTTGGGAAGCAGAGGCTATCCCTATCGGTAAATCAAGAAGGCATTTCGCTATTGAACAGCCAACCTTCAGAAGCAACTGATAGTTCTTCTTCAGTCAGGAATCAAAGGATCATGAACCAATCAGCCAAGAAGTAACCAGTTCACCCGAACCAGTTGAGATCGAAACCCCGGAAATTATGTCTTCCTTTACCGATGAATTATAGAGTCTTGCCCCTTTGAATATGGTGCGCGTTCGTAGTAGCGTTCATAGTTGCGGGGGAGTTATTCGATGACCTAATGTCCTTGTTAATCGGAATCCTTTTGTTGTTTGCTGGAATCGTCTCACCACATTTAGAGCATTTGTACTCTGGACAGTCTAGTATTCGTTGAAGTTATAGTACTCGATCTGTTCAACCTTCTTCATTTATCAAATTCTACGCTTGACACATTATTATACAGGATTTATCGACATTTGCCCCTTCTAATCTCTTCTATGGGTAGCCTTAAAAGGGAAGCTAGGAGCTCATCCGAAATCCCAGGCGTGTTAGCGGCCGCCTCTTTCATAGTATTCTCAAGATACGAGTCATAGTCTATCGACGAAGGACTCTCCCAGAGGCTCTCGAACCTCTCCTTGAACATGAGAGAGACTCCCTCCGAGTATATCTTGTAGCCCTTGCGAGTAGGCTCCTCCGCTCCGCTCCTTTCTGGAAAGCCTAGGACGGTCACACGACCGTCCACTACCATATACCTCAGGTCGCTAACCAGAATAGAAGAGTTGTACATGACATCACTTCCTCCGCTCTTATACCTGTGCCCCATCATAAGACGCCCCGGGTCCTTTGGAAGGATAAATCTCAGCCTGACACCTGCCTTCGAGGCCCTAGCGAACTGTCTAAGAAGCCTCTCGATGGTCTCATGCTCATCTTCCTTTGGGGGAGTTCCAGTTACGGTTGCGTAGATGTAGCTGGTGGACTCACCAACCGCCTCTTGAACCTCGGTGAAATACTCGGCCCTACTGAAGGTCCTCGTGGCCTGTATGAGTTGGTCTATTAGATGTGACCTTCCTCTCGCCTCCTTGGTACTGGTGCGTAGGAGGTAGATTGTCACGACCAACAGAACCAGATCGACGATGAGGAGCACCTCGCTTAAACTTACAATTACCATAAGAAGAGCTCGAGGGGCAGTCAAGTTAAACATTTTGCCTCGCCTCCCGTAAATTAAGTTAAGTTAAACGCTTCTTGGAGTAACTAACATCTCTTTCGATCCAAAAATAAGGAGATGGTTGAGTTTACTTCTTTTCGCCTTCACCCATCAATTCTTCACCGTCTCCCGAGCCTTTTGTCGACAGCGATATCTTTTTTCGAGTCAATCATAATTTGGTATGGCTAACTTCCTGTTGTGGCACCAGTCGATAGGACGGTGAAGTTCAGAAGATTGGCATCTAATCCACCATCTTACTGAATAGAATTGAGGTGGTTCATCATCATCTTCTCTTTCTACTCTGATACTAGCCTGTTGATACAGAAGCATACTCGTAGTTGTTATTCCCTTTTTTTCTGTTGTGGGCTCCACAACCTTCTCTTCTGGATCTACTGTTGGTATCTCCAAAGCTAGTGATGTGGAGAACGGGGCGGGATAATCGACAGCTATCAGATCAATACTTGTTCTATTCATGCTCTAACCTCAAATGTAAAGGAAGAGTCTAAATATATAGACATATTACTTATAGAATGGTTCTAGAATGGTTATATGTACATGATCTTTAGTACGAATTGTTCATAAGTATTAATGCGCTTCCCGAAGTAACCAACACCTGCTCTTTATCGATCTCTGTAGGGCGCCCGGCGCCAAGTCACCGAAAACCAACACGCCAGTGGGGAAGAGCGAGGATAATCTTTGGAGCTTTCATATCCGGTTCCACCCAGCCCTCAGAAGTCAGGGCACTCCTTTCCACTCATCAATAAAAAATGCATCTTTGATGGTTAGTGCTCAATCATGAAGTAAGGTGATTTTCTGCACTTTTATACTTAGAGGTTAGATGCCGAAGAAAAGGAAGACAAAGAAGAAGGGTAGACCTAGGAAGAAAACCAGGGAAGCTCTCAAGGATCATGAAGCGTGCCAGCAAGCTGGTCAAGAGCAGAGAAGAAGCTTTGCAGGAAGCCTGGGAGAAGGTGAGACCGTAAATGCTGGATGAAGAAACAACTCATCCAAGAGTTCTGGCTTGGCATCCTCATCGGCCTAACCGTCATAACGCTCGTCGGCGGGGCGATGTCATAATTGCAATTTTCCAGACCTGCTCGCCTTGTCTTCGGCACTTCTGATAATGAGGGGCTTTGAAGGTCTGATAAAGAAGTGGATATTCAGGCATGATAAGGACCTGTGATCTGCTACTGCCAAAACATAAATATTCTAATTGGAATAGATTTAGCAAGAAAAAATTAATACTCAAAATTATTATCGATTATAGAGGTGGACAAGTTGAAGTATGTAATAGGTTTAGAGACGCCCACTGAAGTTGAGGCAAAACTGTTTGAGAACCCTGAAGAGGTGAAGAGAGATATCAGAGAACTTGTAGAACAGGCCAAGCCCGAAGCCATATATTTCTCCACTGTGAGAAGGTATGCATTCTTTGTAGTGAATGTGGAAGATCCACATGTAGAACTTCGTAAGATAATGGTGGCTCTCTCTAAATATGGAAAAGTGACCGTCGATCCTGTATCTGCCCTTGAGGAGTTTCTTGCCTTCGTAGAAAAGCTCTCATGAATTATCGGATAATATTCCCAAAAAACGAGCTATTTTACAGCCTTTTCTATAAGTTCTTTCCAGACCTCTAGGGATTGTTCGAAATCTATGAGTGGAATCACCTCATGGCTTACTATCGAACTTGATGGAGTCTTTGCCAAGATCTCATTGAGTTCTTCTTGTGATTCTACATCAAGGATTCCAAATCCTTCATTTTTCCCAATTATATATTCAGCAACGATTTTGCCCTTTTCTTTAAGAGCTTTTGCGTATTTGATCTGATCTGGCACCAAATCTAGTACTGCCTTCATCGTTTCTGGAGAAATCGGTTTTATACGCCATTTTACCAAGAACTTCAAGTCAAGTCAAAAGGGGATTATTGTGTTGTTTAATATGTATTTAGTTTGCATCTTCCCATTCGCTAGTCTTGTCTTCTAGCGCCAAAATTCGTACCGGTAAGGATCTCAAACGTGGATCTGAGCGTGATCGTGAAGTAGAGCGCATAACCATGGGCAAAAAATGGATTCGTCAATTCGTCATCAGATGACGAATTATCTTCAGAAGGGCGCACTCAGGAAGAGATAGGGAAGGTATTCGACATAAGCCAAAAAAGAGTCTTGGAGACTTCGCCAATATACCTTCATATAATCCCGATAATACGAACGGGGACAAGCGCCGTAAGTTAACAGATGTCGATAAAATAGTGATTTTGGAGTTCTGACTCGCTGATAAAACATAAATCCATACTTTTAAGATCGAAAGTTTAAAAAAGACGGTGGGTAGAAATTCCAACCCAGACCAAGTCTATCTTAAAAGTCTATCTTAAGAAAGATTTAAGGGAGTGTAACTATTGGGAAAGTAGAGCGGGCCTTGGCTCGATAAATTGCTAGAAGAGAATCGATAAAGTTGAACTTGAGTAATAAGAAGGTGATGGCTGCAAAGGTCCTCAAGGTAGGGATGAACAAGGTTAGGATAGACCCTGGAAATCTCGAGCGTGTAGTGGATGCCATTACCAAGGACGATATAAGAGCCCTCATCAGGGAAGGTGCGATCTGGGTTGAGCCTGTCAAAGGCATTTCTCGTGGTCGTACCAGAACGAGAAGAGCTTCAAAGAAGAAGCGTGGAAGAGGTAGTGGCTCAAAGAAAGGCGCTTCTGGCGCTAGAACCCCAAAGAAAAGATCATGGGTTACAAAAGTACGGGCTATAAGAAATCGTTTGAAGAAAGCCAGAGAGAGAGGAGATATAACAGGCGAAGTATTCGACAAGCTTTATCTACAGATAAAAGGTGGTCAGATCAAGTCGGTCAGACATCTTGAGGAGCAGATAAGTTTAATGAGTCGGAGGAGATGAGATCGTGTGTAGTCGCTATGTATCGATCATGCGCAGAAGGCGAGAGGGAAAGACAAATTATAGAAAGAGGAAAGCTGCAATCATAAGCAAATTACCTTTCGTTTCTATCTTTATAAGTAGAAAGAACATTCTGGTTCAGATATCATCGCCTCAAAAAGAAGGCGATCTATCTTTAGCATCAGCCCATTCAAGAGAGCTGATAAAGTTTGGATGGTTAGCTTCAAGAAAGAACATTCCAGCAGCATACCTTACAGGTCTATTGACTGGCCTCAAAGCGAAGGGCAAGGTGGATAGGGCAGTTTTATACATAGGTTTGAGACATTTCATATATGACTCTCGTATCACGGCTGTGGCTAAAGGGCTATTGGATGCAGGTGTATCGATCCCTATAGACGAAGAGGCCTTACCATCGGAAGATAGGCTCAAAGGGAAGCATATCATGAACTATGCCAAGCATCTATCGGAAAGTGATAAGACTCTTTATAAGGAAAGGTTTTCAGACATGATCGACAAAGGTCTTAACCCAGAGTCTCTTCTAGAGCACTTCGAAGAGATTCGTAAAAAAATAATTGAAAGCTTTGAGGTGAAGAAAGCATGAGGAAACAACGTAGAGAAAGTAGACAAATAATACAAGAACCTTGGACGCCCAGAACTAGATTGGGGTCTCTTGTAGCAACAGGGAAGATCACTTCATTAGAAGAGATATTCGAGAGTGGTATGAAGATCAAGGAGCCAGATATCGTCAAGACGCTCTTGCCAGACCTAAAAACGAATGTGATTGGGGCGGGGATAGTTCAAAGGCAGACAGATGCAGGTGAGCAAACTAGATTTATCGCCATAGTGGCTGTAGGGAATGAAGATGGTTGGTTTGGCGTGGGTAGAGGGAAGGCCAACCAGATGAGAGTAGCTATAGAGAAGGCAACCAACGACTCTCTCTTGAACATAATTCCCGTAAAACTGGGTTGTGGTAGTTGGGAGTGTAGATGCATGGGCCTCCATTCGATCCCCTTAAAGACTACAGGCAAATGTGGGAGTGTCAAAATAGTCATAATCCCCGGCCCAAAGGGGCTTGGACTTGTGGCTGGAGAAAAGATCAGGATTTTACTATCTCTTGCTGGGATAAAGGACGCTTGGACAAGAACCTACGGCTCTACAAGTACCATATCATCTGTAGCATATGCAGTATACGATGCCTTGAAGAAAATTCATAGTCTGAATGTTGGGTTAAGGTGAAGCTTTGAGCAAGAACCTTTTGGTTGTCAGGCTTCGTGGAACTATCAATGTTCGAGAGCCTGTAAGGAGGACTCTTGATCAACTTCATCTGACAAAGAGATTTAGGGCAACGATCGTTCTGGATACACCAGACTACAGAGGAATGCTGATCTCCTCTAAGGAATGCGTTGCATGGTGCCCCGTGGATGCATCTCTCATCTCAAAATTGATAAAAAAGAGGGGGCGGAAGGGGGGATGGAAGCCTTTGACTTTAAAGGATATCAAGGGATGGGGGTTTAAAGGCTTTAGCGATATGGCAAGATCCATAGATGTAGGAAAGACTGCTTTGAAGGAGATCGAGGGGATGAACTCTTTTTTTGCCCTATCGCCACCTAGAGGGGGTTTCAAGCGCTCAACTAGGCGTCTGTACACTCAAGGAGGAATTCTGGGCGAAAATCCTGAACTTATCTCCATTGTTGGGAAGATGATCTAACTTCAAGATGATTAACTTTTTAATTTGGTGAATTATTGTTTAACAAGAGGTGTTGAACATGCCTACTCGGTTAAGAAAGACAAGGAAATTGAGGGGTTCAAGGACTTGTGGTTATGGGCGAGTAGGTCAGCATAGGAAGAGTGGCGGCAGAGGAGGAAAAGGAAAGGCTGGTCTCAAGAAGCATAAGTGGACTTGGACGGTGAAGTACGCACCAGATCACTTCGGCAAGGCTGGTTTCAAACCTCCCAAGAGGGCACCTATCAAGAGCTGGATCAATATTGGTCAACTAGATGAGATATACGATAAACTCTTGAAGGAAGGTAAGATAGAACAAAAGGAAGATGAGGCCTTGATCGATCTCATCAAGTTAGGCTATGATCAGCTCCTTGGAAATGGTGAAATAAAAGGCCGTTATCATATCGTTGCTAGATCGTTCACAAAGAGCGCAAAGGATAAAATAGAGGAAGCTGGAGGATCAATAACTACAAGGTAAATAGGATGAGCAGTCTTTCTGGCTTTTTAAGAGGCATCTCGACTATCATGCCCGAGGTCCCTACACCTCGAAGGAAACTCTCTCTAACGATGAAGCTAATCTGGACTGCCATCGCTCTAGCTGTTTACCTCATTATGGCCGAAACCCCCCTATATGGGATTACGACGGGTGGGACAGACCCGTTGGCTTACTCTAGAATCATCTTCGCATCCAACCAAGGTACTCTTATGGAGTTCGGCATAGGTCCCATAGTGACTGCAGGATTGGTCATGCAACTCCTAAAGGGTGCAGAGATAATAAAGCTGGATTTTAAAAAGGATGAAGATAGGGCGCTATTCACATCTACTACGAAACTCTTGACGATGGTCGTCATACTTGTGCAGTCCTTAGGTTATATAATAGCAGGTATCTATGGCAGTCTATCTTTCACAACGATGGTCATAATCGTGATGCAACTTTTCGTCGCCAGCGTGATCGTGATGCTCTTGGACGAACTCGTTCAGAAAGGCTGGGGCATTGGTAGCGGTATAAGCTTGTTCATCATGGCAGGGGTGGCACAGCATATAATGTGGAGTATCTTCAACCCTCTGACTGTAAACATAGGAAGCTCAGAAGTTCCAAAGATCGTTCCCTTTGGCTTCATACCTTTCCTTATCAATGCCTTGATCAGAGGTGCTCCTTATGAGGCTATCGTGAGGGAAGGTGCTCTTCCGAGCTTGGTAGGTTTCCTCATGACACTGGCGGTCATCCTCTTCCTAATTTACATCGAAGGGGTTAGGGTGGAGATTCCTATCTCATCCTCGAAATATAGAGGCTTCTCTGGTGTCTATCCCATCAAGTTGCTCTACGTATCGGTCGTTCCAGTGATCTTCGCTTCAGTATTGCTAACAGATCTGGTATTTATTTCACAATTCATCTGGACCAGTTTCAATCCAACGAACACCAGTATATGGCTCAACTGGCTAGGGACGGGGATATATAACGGGCCAGATAATATAATATATCCAACAGGGGGTTTGGTGTACTATATGTCGCCGATACAAGGCTTGAGCGCTGCTATGGCAGACCCTTTAAGGGCCCTCTCCTACGTCTTTTTCATGGTCTTGATTGTAACGCTCTTCTCCAAACTTTGGGTGGCGATAGGTGGTCTAGCACCTAAGGACGTAGCAAAAAGCTTGCTCGATGCAGATGTTCATGTACCGGGCTTTAGGACGGCAGAAGCTTCTGTAGGAACCATTCTGGCAAGGTACATACCCCCCATCACCATATTAGGCGGCATCGTAATCGGCCTCATTGCTTCTTTATCTGATATCTTGGGCGTCTTTGGCTCCGGCACGGGGATACTGTTAATGATAGGTATAATCATGCAGTATTACCAGATATTGATGAAGGAGCAGCTCGAGACGATGATGCCGAGGCTTGCGGGAATATTTGAAAGAAAGTAAATAAGGCCAGAGAAAAGATTTTTAATCGAATAAATAAATAAAGATACACATTTAAGCTTACTTCGATAGGTGTTGCTCTTGGCTACTAAACGAGCTGTGATAATTGGCATTCCTGGGGTCGGCAAGACGACAGTGGTCAACAGGGTAGTGGAACAGATCAAGAAAAAGAAGTTTACTTTAGAATCTGTTGTATTTGGCACATTGATGTTTGAGGAGGCGAAAAAACTGGGCATCAAGCATAGAGATGAGATGAGGAAGTTGCCAGTAGACGAACAGCGTAAGCTCCAGATAGAAGCGGCTGAGAAGATAGCAATGATGAAAGCTGATTTTTTATTCGTAGATACTCACCTTATGATAAACACTAAGGAAGGTTATTGGCCCGGCCTTCCTTTTGAAGTCTTAAGAGCCCTGTCTCCGAGCAATCTGATCTTGATAGAGGCTCTCCCCCATGAGATAATTTCAAGGCGCAGAAGGGATTCTGGAAGGTGTAGGGACCTTGCTGAAGAAGAAGCCATTGCAAGAGAGATAGAGATGGAAAGAAGTATGTTGAGCACTTCAGCGATAATAAGTGGGGCTCCCCTACTCATAGTGATGAATAAGGAGAATCATATAGAAGAAGCTGCCAACCAGATCTTGAAAGCCCTTGGTGTGATATGAATGGTGGACCCTACTGCTATACCCATCTCTACTTTGTTAGTAACAGCGGTCGCTCTAATGCTGAGCCTCACCTCTAACGTGGTTACCCGTCTATTTACAGATGTAGATCGAGCAAGAAGAATAAATGCTGAAGTTAAGGCTTTCAGAGACGAACTGAAGCAAGCCACACTCACAAAAGATAAGGCTAAAGAGAGAAAACTGAGGAAGAGGGAGAAGCAGATGATGGAGTTACAGATGAAAGTAACGAAGGAGAGGATGAAGCCTATGCTTCTCTTTTGGGTTCCTTTCATAGCAGTCTACTATCTTCTTGCCACTTTCCTTGGCGGGTATGATGCCATTGTAGCCATATCTCCCATGCCTATAGACCTCCTCATAATAAACATCGGAGTACCGATCGAAGGAGGTTACGGTTTCAGCCTTTTCTGGTGGTATTTGATCTCTTCTTTCGCCTTCAGCGCAATCGTAATGAAGCTTCTTAAAACTAGCCCCACCTAAATAAAGAATGCTTAATAAATTCTCTGAAAGCAATTGTGATAAATGATAAAAAAGGAGAGGGGTCTTGTAATCTGCATCTCAGGGATGGCAGGCTCTGGAAAGAGCACTTTAGCCAAAAGAATCGCTGAAAGATACGGTCTGAGCTACTTTTCAGGTGGAGATGCCTTAAAGCAATTGGCAGTAGAAAAAGGATACAAGCCAAAGGGTGATGGATGGTGGGAGAGTGAAGAAGGGTTAAGGTTCTTAAAAGAAAGAAAGAAGGACGAAAGATTCGATAAAAGAGTTGATGATAAGTTGCTCGAAATGGCAGATAGAGGGAATGTTGTGCTCGATAGCTGGACTATGCCTTGGCTCTTAAAAGGAGAGGCTCTCAAGATCTGGCTAAAGGTATCCTTAGAGAAGAGAGCAGAAAGGGCAGCCAAAAGGGATCGGATAGAGATTCAGAGTATCATGGGGATAATCCAAGAGAAGGATGAAATGACTAGATCGATCTATAAGAGCCTCTATGGATTCGATTTTGGCAGAGATCTTTCTCCCTTCGATCTCATACTGAATACAGATAGATTCGGCCCCGACGAAGTCTACGATGTAGTCTCCAAAGTTATCGATCTTTACATCAAAAAATTACATAAAGCGGGTTAGAAGGTATGTACCACAAAGGGTTTTTAGTTTAGTTTAGTTTAAATAAAGCAAGTAAATCGAGGAGATGATCTTTGCAAGGTTTGATCACTATAGATGAAGACTCAACAGATGAAAGTTATGGTCATGATCCCTACAAACGCCCTATGGAGGCTCTCTTGGACTACGGGGTCGCTCTTTTGGACAAGCCTCCAGGGCCGACTAGCCATGAGGTTGTAGCATGGGTGCGAAGGATGCTGGGAGTGAAAAAGGCAGGGCACAGCGGGACTTTAGACCCCCTTGTAACGGGTCTGCTCCCCATAGGGTTGGGCGAAGGGACAAAAGCTCTCTCTCTCCTCCTATTGGGACCTAAGGAGTATTATACCATTGCGAGAATTCACAACCCCATGAACGAAACTAAACTGAAGAAAGTTCTCTCTGAATTTACTGGAGAAATTTATCAACGCCCTCCCCAAAGATCTTCCGTCAAGAGAGCCACTAGGACTCGTACAATCTACGATCTGGATTTGATCGAGCAGAGTGGCAATCTGATTCTCTTAAGGGTTCTCTGTCAAGCTGGAACTTATGTGAGAAAGCTCATCTACGATATGGGGGAAGTCTTGGGCTCGGGCGCCACTATGGTAGAGTTGAGAAGGACGAGGGTCAGCGATCTGACTGAAGAAGACGGGTTGGTCAGGCTTCATGATCTATTGGACGGAGTTCATGGATGGAAGGAGGAAGGGAAGGAAGATAAGATAAGGCAGTTGGTAAAACCCATAGAGTTTGCCACATCCTCTATCAAGGCAACGGTAATGCGTGACTCGGCCGTCGATGCCATCTGCCATGGTGCGCAATTGGCAGTACCTGGAATATTGCAGATATCGCCCGATATAGTGGGAGGGGGTACCGTCTGCATGTACACTTTAAAGGGGGAGTTGGTAGCGATAGGAGAAGCCTTGATGTCGACAGAGGAGATAGTAGGTGCAAGCAAAGGGTTGGCGTTTATGACAAAGCGAGTAATAATGAAGGCCGGGACCTATCCTGAACTATGGCGTTCCAAAAAGTTATCAAGCATCGACAACCTAAAAGAACAACCCTGATAAGATCTGTCTAATTTCAGTAAAATCGAGGGAGAAATTCTTCATATAGTTTATCTTTACCACTCCAACTTTACAGTTATCGGATAATAGGTATTTACGATAGCACATACGAATACGTATAAATATATAAAAATTCTGTAGTTATATGGAAAAACTCTAGTAAAGGTCAGTTTTGACAAAATAAAGTCCATACCGTTTACCATGCCGAGGACGATAACGGGCCATAGACAAAAGGAAAATCTTTCAACCATAACCGGCCAGATGATCGCTGTAGGAAAAAGAAACAGGGTACACATGAATAGGTCCTTTCTTCGTTTACTAAAGTATAGCCCTAATGGAGTGGCCACAGCAAAGACCAGAAGTCTGCCAATTCTGAACAGATCCATTGCTGAAATCCATTCCTGAATTCGCTCCGGGTAAGAAAGAACATAAGCTCGTACAAAACTGACAAAGAAAGGATAAACTCCCCAAGATCGAGTATCGTATGCAACTGAGTACTTAAAAATAAATATGTCAAGTCCAAAACCAAGCAAACTCAGATACAGAACTCCACAGAACCCAACTACAACGATCGCTGTCAAAGTCTCTTTGAAACCCTTCCTTTTCACAAACCGCCTGTAAAGCATGAACAACAACGCAAAGACTACTACTTCCTTAAATAAGACCCCTAAACTTACAATAAATGCATCGAAAAAATACCTCTTTGATGAGACGTTCATCTGTTGTTCTCTCATGAAAGTAAGATAGATTGCCAGTCCAATGAAGAAGTATGCTGCAGAATCTGTCAAGACAGCTGCCCCATGCCATAACATAGCTGGAGCCGTAACGTACACCAAGGCAACCAAGGTGGCAAGATCGTCATCTTTGAGCAACAACTTTCCGAGTTTATAAGCGACGATCGCTCCACCTATCCAAAAGAAACTGCTGACCAATCCGAAACTAAAGTTAACGTTGTTGAAGATCAGGATTAGGGGAGTGGCTAGTAATGGAACCATGGGCCTCATGACTATCTGATACATCTGACTAACAGTTCCTTGCCTTCCGAGAAGAAAAAGAGAAAAATCCATATATTGAGATGAGTCTGGGAAGATTCGACCAAAATTGAGGATGATTTCAACTATAGATATGCACAATATTAAATACAATCGGAGAGATTCCTTAGACTTTAGGTAATCAGGGATTTTACCAAGCAAACGTTTGTGAAAAAGCGGAGTAATTCTTAATATATGATGGATAAGATCTACATACGATCTCCTTTTCATTTTTTATAACCTGCTTTTTATCGATCCCCCAATTCAAACTATTAACACTTGCTTAGAAGCGTTATCCAACAAAATGATCGGCTCCACTTTCTAAGTCACCTCACTTAATTTAGGTATTTCATTTTGCCCATCAATGAAGTTTAAAAGTATTGGCTCTTTAAAGAACAGAGGTTCATTTGAAAATACTGATACTTGTCGGCTATACGTATCCTGTGGTGGGAGGAACAGAGCTAGCAAGCTTTAAGATAGCCAAAAATCTAGCCCAACGTGGGCACGAAGTTACACTTGTAGCAAGATATTCAGCAGGCTTCAGATCAGACGTAATTACTCAGATAGGAGAGATGAAATCCTATGAAGAACTTCACGATGGCAAGCTGAAGATCTATCGAGTTAAGAGACTGCCGACTATGGGAGGACGCTTCTTGAGCCAGACTTTGAAGTCATTCTTACTCTCTTGGCGCAAGCCCCCTGACGCTATTCTCAGTTTCACATTGATGCCAATCTGCCTTTCCGCCATGGTCGTTAGATCTCTCTTGATGATAACACGGCTAAAAAGAGTCCCAGTTATAGCGTGGGGGCGTGGCAGTGATGTCTTCGTCACTCCATCAAGAAAAGATTTGATCGGTCTGATCACAAGAAACTTATTAAAGTTAGTTTTTCGAGCCGACGTAGTTTTAGCACAGACTCCCGCCATGCTTGAAACCCTTGTAAAGAGGGGTTGCGAGAAAGGGAAGATAAAGATCCTTGGCAATGGTATCGACTTGGCAAGTTATAGTAAGTTCCGAACGAAATTGAATAACAAGACTTTAATCTATGTAGGAGGTGCCCGTCCAGCAAAAGGATTACTCTATCTTATTTCAGCAGTGAACCAGATCAAGAATGTCAATTTGGTCGTTGTAGGTGGGTGGGGAGAGCAGAAATACACTGCCAGAGCGATAGCGGAGTCCAACACTACATTTGCTGGGGCAGTGCCGAATGATGCTGTGCCTAACTTTCTTAAAGAGGCGTCATGTTTTGTCTTACCCAGCCTTTCAGAGGGCTTTTCAAACTCCTTGCTCGAAGCGATGGCCGTTGGTCTACCTATTATTGCCACTAATGTGGGGGGAAATCCTTACGTGCTAGGTGATGCCGGTATACTGGTTCCTCCAAAGGATGATGAGGCATTACGTAAAGCAATCGTCAATCTATTTGAAGATCATAAATTATTGGAAGAATATAGCAAACGGTCTTTAGAGCGTGTCGAATTGTTCAGTTGGGATAATATTATAGATCGACTTGAAAAAATCATACAAGAGGTTAAGAAATGAGAATCTTATTCGCTCTTAGCATTCATACCGAGTTGTATAGACTGCCTGATAACATACCTTATCTAGCAAACGAAGTTATGCCTTTGCTTTATAGCAAATATGGGGTTAAGCCTACATTCGCCATTCAAGTCGAACCTAAAGAATGTAGTGATATCAATCTATTCAGAGATTTTCCAAAGGAAATCGAAAAACTTAGTGAATATGGAGAGATAGCACTCCATAGCCATTGGAAACATAACAGAAGTCCCGAGCATCAAGAATTACATATAGTAAACGCTTTGAAGGAAGGTAATTCCTACAAACCAAAAGTCTGGGTGAGCGGAGATTGGTTGACTGATGTCAATACACTAAAAATCTTGGAAGGACGAATGCCCATAGACTCGAGCATTTTGGTTGGCAGGATCGAGGTAGGGCATACTTGGCGAAGTCCAAGGGCACCTTATTATCCAGGTTTGAAAAACATTCATAAGCCAACTAAAGGTAAGAAATTCAAAATCTTGGAAATTCCTAATGCACCAAGGCTTAATATGATGCCAGAAATGGAAATTTCAAGACTTAGGTATCGTACAGAAGAGCATATCAAATATATAATTCCGTACAGAAAAGATGCCCCGATAGTTGTACCTATTCATAGTTATAACTTTCTTGAACGTGAACGTTATTGGTGTTTACTTGGTTATTTGTTGTGGCTTACGGAGAATTATGATGTTAAGATGGTTACGATAAGTGACTTTCTTCAATATGCTCCCTTGAAGCAAGAAGAACATAGATTTAGTTGGCGTGACGTGGTAAGGGATATTTTAGGGAAATCAGCATAGGTTCAACTAATTTTGAGATCCTTACAAGTGACAGAATCTTTCAAAAAGAAAAGTTTTTTATCCAAAATAAGAGTAGAGGTTATACCAAGAAAATGGCTAGATTGTTAAGAAAAATGTATTCCATGATAGTTAACCTCAACCAATGGTTCACTTATGGAAAAGCTTGGTTGCTTCTTCCCATCACTATTTTATCGTCCTTGGGGAGTATTAGCATCATTATAATCTATCTTGGCATAGAGCAAAGTCTGGAATTGTTAATTTTGCTTGGCACTATCTTCATAGTCACGAATGTAGGCGTAGGCGTATTACTATTCAAGAAGAAAGGACAACAAGTCGACATAATCATGCAGGGTTGGAGAAATCCTTTGCCTTCAGCCTCAAACGTGTCGATTCAATTAGGCATGGCTAGATTCCTAAAGAAGTCAGGCGTCCCCTTTCCAAAAGAACTCGAAAGTTGGGGCATGAAAGATTGGGACGACGTCATAAAGGTGTGTCGATACATCTTGAAGAAAGGCGAGGATGCTTATGCGAAGCCGATATGCCAGCAATTTTTTGAAGTTAAGGGTGAAACTTCTTGATGTGCCTTCCCCCCATCGTAGGTTAATATAAGGACAGCCAATTTTTCAGCTAAAGAAAACGATACAGATACGTTTTACATAAAGGCGAGCAACTCGTGCAAAAGAAATATTTAGAGATTTTTGAGGAAGCATATAAAGGTCTAAAAAGCATTAATCTTTAATCTAAGGATTGTAAAGGTTGAACATCAAGGAATCAAAGCCTAGTGGGTATTTGTTTAGGTTAGATGAGCAATCCGAGTTAAAACGAATGATTACTGAAGGAAATATCCAGCTCTCATACATCCGAAAATATACTGACATCGTAGAAGGAAATTTGCTTGATGTTGGTTGTGGTTTTGGGCATGTCGTTAAATCCGCTAACGATCATGGATATTTCTCTGTTGGCATCGATCTCAATCCTAAACAGTTCGGAGTTAAAGGCAATTTAATAGTGAGTGCTGGCGAGTTCTTGCCCTTTAGAGATAACTGCTTCGATGTAGGGTCAGCTATATCGTTCTTGGAACATGTTGGGAGTAGAAAAAATGCTTATGAATGTGCAAGGGAGATGTTGAGAGTTTTAAAATCACATGGCAAACTCTACATTTACTCTCCCAATTTCGCTTTTCCTTATGAACATCACTATAAGTTTCCTTTCGTTCCTATGCCAAAGAAGTTCGCCGTATTCTACTTCTGGCTTACGCAACCATTATGGAGAAGAACAAAGGGAACTCCTAGAGATCATCATTATGTACTTAGCTTAAATTACACAACACATCTCGAATTAAGAGCATTATTTAGGATATTGGGTGCAAAGGTTACGAATATAACTTCAAAACCTCCTACTAAAAGACATCAGATAATACGTTTGATAAGATGGCTGATAGCATATTTTGGTTTCAGTTATGGTATTTATTTATTGGTTGAAAAGGTTTGAATTGGGAAAAAATACTCTTTCAGTGTGGTTATGTCAATGATTGGATTATGAAGATGCCCGAGAAGTTCAGCTTAGTGGATGGAGACAATTATGCATTTATCGGAGGAAAAAGTACCTTAATCTGCTTTCGACAATACGGGTTTATCTCAGGCGATTACTATAGTCCATGTATGTCCCACAACGATGATAAACTGTTAGCAATCTTATTACAGAAAATTAAGAGTAAATATGATGGCGCATGCATCTATACATTTTCAAATAGTCCAACATTTGAGCGTTGTGGCTATAAAGAAATGAGTAGACATGGAACAATTCTAATCGATTTGTCTCGTTCTGAAGATGAGTTATTCAGCGATCTAAATAAGCATAAAAGACAGGCTGTCAAAAAAGCACTGGCGTCTGGGCTGACAGTCGACATCGAACCCCGTAATAGTGAGCAAACAGTTCAAAAAATGCGTGTGATTTATGAAGCGTGGACAAGGGCAAAGGGCATAGATATATCCCATTTCGATTGGTTGTTAAAAAAAGCAGACTATCTCCCCAACAATCAAGTTATTTTCTTTGCAGTTTATAAGGAAAAGCCGGTAGCATGTTCTGGTTGGTGTGAGTGTGGGGACGGAATGGTGATATATTTATGTAATGCCTCATTGCCAGGCTATAGAAAGCTTTACCCTAACGATCTTTTGATGTGGAAAATGATTCTCTACTGTAAAGAACATGGCTACAAAATATTCAATATGACAAATATTAATCCTTATTTCAAGCGTGGATTCGGAGGAAAAAAGGTATATGTTCACAGGTACGTCTGGATGCCTAGATCAATGTATGTGTTGCTAACTATCTATGTTTTAGCTACATATATTCTACTTAGATGTGGTATGAAAATGGCTTTAAAGAAAGGCGCTTATCAATTTATTCCTTCTTACTCTTACCTCCAACCCGTACATTACCTTTGGGCTTTAAAAAAATGGCTTAAAATCGTAGTTCTTGGCAGTCGCTCATTGAGGAGGAAGTCACGTTGTCTAAAGTCAGATATCGATTGAGTTATTATCTTGATTTTTTCCCCGCTCTTCTAAAGTTTTTTAAGAAACGCTCTCTTCCAATTATTCTCAACAGCATAACAATCAAACCTGTTTTCTTAAAATCTTCCTCAGAGGCTCTTTCCTCCTTCATCCTTTCTCTCAAGATTAGATCATCTCCCTGATCCAGTTAAATGTGTTCTTCATTCCAAGTTTGAACCCAACCTTCGGTTCCCAACCTATCGTTCCTCTAATTTTCGAAATATCGATCTGCTCCTTCATGACCTGCCCAAGGCGATCTTCTCTGAAAAACAATCTGTTATTAGGGTCTCCTGCCAACCTTAAAGCTTCTCCTGCAACCTCCAACACACTTACCTCTTCTCTGCCAGCCATATTGAATATCTCGTTCATCACGCCACTCTTCAAAAGTGATATATTGGCCTCTATGAGGTCGCCTATGTAGATGAAACTTCTTGTCTGCTTACCAGAACCGTCGATTGGGATCGGCTCTCCTCTAATGGCCTTTTCAAGAAATATGAAGACGGCGAGCTCTTTTCTCATACCCTTTCCATACACAGTCGAATATCTCATTATGTTAAAGGGGACTCCAAACAAGCGATTGTAGCCCAAGATTACATATTCGCCAGCAAGTTTTGTGCATCCATATATCTCAGTAGGTTTTAGCGGAGCTTCTTCATGTGTAGGATGAGCAGATGTATTGCCGTAAACGCAACATGTCGACGCATAGTAGATCGGTACATGGTATTTCTTACACGCTTCACATACGTTGGACGTTCCCATGACATTTACCTTTACCGTCTCAAGGCTATGTTCTCTTGCATAATTCACATTGGCTATAGCAGCGAGATGGAAGACGGCATCGGTTCCACTGACAGCATAGTCCACTTGCTCTGGTTCTAGCAGATCACCGACAATATGTTCGTCGGCATACCCTTCTCGCACCGATATTCTGTCGAACCCTCTAACAAAATACCCTTCCTCCTTGAGGCCCTCACACAGACGAGCACCTATGAATCCTGCAGACCCTGTTACCAATATCTTCATCTGATCTTCACCGTTAAATGCCCTTATCCCCACCTATTCATACATCTATTTATTTTTGTGGCAGAAGTCTGTTCAAATTGGAAGGAAGGATTGAAGGTAAAGCTCATGAATTTACTGTAATGCTATCGCTTTTACTTGAAGTGCTCTACCTTGGGTCTTGCCCTCTCCTTCTCGTCCTTCTCCGTGACGTCTCGATCAAACTCAAGGAAATCCAGAGCAAACTGTTTTAGCTTATCGAAAAAGAGCTTGAGCTCTTCTTCTTCAAATTTGCCCATCTTCATGGGGTTCGATAACCACTGCATCCATCCATTGATGCTCTGATTTACCGCTAAGATTGACTGGATACATCCCTCTACGTATCCAAGGCGATCTTTAGGTACCAGATTCTCTAGCGATTTTTTACGCTCTCTGATGGCCGCCCCCCAACTTCGATCTGTCATATTCATAGATACCTCAGCATATCTTATAGATAATTTTACCGCTTAAAATATTTTGGGATATTGCATCTTTGAGCTCAACCTATGTATCTTAAAGAGAAGTTTTGGTGTGCATCCTTTAGCTTTACTGGCTTTAGAGTATTCTTGAAACCATAGCCACAAATTTCTGATGGTGCGCCAAACTCTCCTCTATCTTTGGCTACTTTGACAGCTCTTATCACATCGAGCAAGATATTTCCGGCGTTAGGCCCATCGGATGTACGCAGATATATATCGACCATAATCGGGGAGCCTAAGAAACCATCCCCTTGTATCCAGTAGTAGCTAGTCCTCTTATTTCTCATATAATCGACATAGTCTGTAGTCCCTGTAACTGTCTCGAACTCGTAAGGCAACTCCATAGATATCGCTCTAGTTTTCATCTCCCTCTTCATGAACTTTATATCTTCATCCAATGTATTCAAAGTCTCGGTTCCTCCGCCAACATCGAGCTGGTAACTTCTTGTGATCTTGATGCCTCTACCATGCATAAAATCGAGGACTCCTTTATGAAAAGCAGTTCCGCCGAATTGGCTCATAAGGTCGTCTCCAGCTACAACCAGATCTGCTTCCTTGAACTCCTCCACAAATGCTTTATCGGATGCTATAGGTGATGGAGTAGCATTGATGAAGCAACATTTCGATTCGATCGCGATCTCAGCATAAGCCTTAGATGTTCTATCCAATCCAGATAAGATAAGGTTCACCAAGACATCTGCCTTACTACTCTTTAACGCATCGACTATATCATCGGGCTCCCCAGCATCGACATCAAGAGAGTTTTTTAGGTGATGAGGAAACTCGTCATATAAGATGCCTCTCTTTACCTCAACATTTAGAGGTTTTAGATCCAAGTACTTCTCTGCCACATTGGGTTTTGAAAATATCGCCTCGGAAAGGTCGAGCCCTATCTTCTTAGAGTCTACATCAAAAGCACCCACCAATTCTAAATCCTTGACTCTATACCCTCCTACAACCTTGTGCCAAAGACCGTTCCGAGAGTCATCTTCACTATAGTAACCCATTCCTTGAGTTAGAGTGCATGCACTATTTCCTACACCTATCAATGCAACTTTTATCTTGTCACTCATGATCTTATAGCAATTTAGGGTTATAATTTTAATGTTATTGTTTTATCTTTAACTTAAGTTATCATTCCAGTCTTGAAATGAGCGCAACTAGACCAGAAATCATGCAGATGATCGAGACGAGGTAGTATATAGGGGATATCTGAGGCACGATGGGAGTCGTTGCTGTAAAGTAAGCCAGCAATATACCTAAAATTAAGAAGATCAAGCCTATGAATCGGATGAATATATCGATCCTTGTCTCGGTGGTTTTGGATGTCCCCAACTCCCCTCAATATCCGATATCTTCCTTAAATAAGTTTATCATTTTAGAGGCTTTTGGCGATCTCTAACTTCTCAGGCAGGTATCTGTCTGTTATTGCAGTCAGACCGTACTTTGCAAAGGCTTCGAGCTCGCTCTTCCTTTTTATCTTGAGGAACACATCGAGTTCCTTCTGCCATATCCCACCGCTATACCTTGGGTCTTTCTTGAGCTCATGAACACGCTTGATATCTATCTCTCTTAGAGGATCGCTCGGGAGTTTGTACTTTATTATATCACTCCCCCAAACCCCTATCCACTTGCCCGATGGAACGGTCAACTCTCTCAGATGGGCAGCGTTGGCAGAGCCCGAGATTATCACCATGGCTATGTGCTCCCCATAGGGGTCGGCGTCGGTAAGAATGTAAATCGGCAGATTCAACTCTTGATTTAACCTTCTCAGCATATACCTTGTGGAGCGAGGAGGCTGACCTGAAGTATTTATTATCAGCGCTTTATACCTATTATGCACCTCTTCTTCAACGAACCTAGTGAATAGACCACCCTTTTCTACAGCCAAGACCATCTCAGCAGACGTATCTACAAAGTCGGCGGTGCTCAAGCTCGGTCCTATCAGATAACCATCTGGATGGGAGGCCAAGTTCAATTTCTTTCCCTCATACCCTGGCACAGTATATTCTATCGTAAGATCGCCAAATATAGCTGAGCGCTCTTCAGGATAGACATTGAAGTCCTCCCTTGCTCTAGACAGAACCACTTCCAGATCAGTGATGATCTCATTGGATTCTGCCTGATCTACGAACTCCATGTCATAGGCTTGGGCAGAGTAAAATACATCTCTAAGCGTACTAGTCTTACCTTGATCGACCAGCTTATTGACGAAGAAAGTCAGCCAGATCAGCTGTGTGAAGGGACGAATGTGCTTTATATTCTGTGACGATCTTTTGACAGAATCTGAACCGAGAACGTACTGCCTCAGGTCTTTGTCGTAGATTATGTTCTTTACAGATCTACGGGGAAAGGTTATCTCTGGAAAAGCGCCCTCATCTATTTCGGAGTATACCTTTGTGCCCATATCCTTGAAGAGCTTCTCTATGTTTTTCTTTCTAGAACTTGACCTATCTTTCTTGGAGCCTTTTTTGACCATCGTCTTATTGAGATAACGATGCCACATAAATCTTTATGGTTGGAACTTCGGATAAGTTACCCCTCTTTGACCTAAGTATGCGCCACGATATAGAAAAGACTCTGATGTCAACTTTGCCAATACCACGTGAAAGAACCTATCTCCAGCGTAAAGCCTTACTGGAAAAGCGCCTCCTACCACTCCAATAGTCAACTGTCCTTTAAAGCCCACATCGATTATCGTAGGAGGTAAGGTCAAGCCAACTCTTGCGTAAGAGCTTCTTAGATTTACAAACCCCATAAGGTCATTTTTCAATTCTATCGACTCAAGGGTACATGTAAGCAACCTCTCATAAGGGTTGATGATGAAAGAGTTGGCCACCTCTCTCTTAAAGAACTGCTCAGGTTTATCGACTTCGCTTCGAGTGTCGAAGATGCTATCTGTTCTTTTTAAACGGGCTATTTCATTCCCAAGTCTCAGATCTATGCCGTTTTCACGCACTATCTCTTCGCTAAAAGGAGTTATTATCAAGGCCTTGTTTCTGATGTGCTCATGTATATCTGAATTGCTCAGTATCATCTTCTTCTTAAGGGGAAGGAGATGGCATTAAAAATGTTGTGAGTGGAATTTTAAATAAGATACTTTTCTTACTAATCACAATATAATTAGCACTTCAAGTTTAAAAGGCATTAAAATCTACTTGGTGTGGAGTGTAAATTGGAGCAAGAAATAGCCTTCAAGGTGAAGTTCAAGCCAAAATCTGCATGGGCAGACAAAGTCTATCTGGGCAATATGCTTATCGAAGTGTTAGGGATTATGGCAAAGTCGACCTCTGCCTTTGACTTCGAAGTCGAGCTTATAGATTGATCCCGAATTCATATAATTAGAAAAGATCAGCATAATTTTGAGGGATAGTAGAAATCAGATTTCGGTATCATCCTCACGGTCTCCTTGAATCTGCTTCCTATTTAGAAGTCTATCGTAGCGTGGTAAGCGCTTTGCCCCTGATAGTTCCGTAGAGAACTTCGCTATTAATGGAAGGTATTTGCTGTAGATGTTGAGCTTTCTCTTGACCATCGCAATAGAGTTTTTCTTCGAAAGGTAAAGTTTGAGTTTCCTAAGTGCCTCCCTTACAGCGTTCTTCAACTCCCTCTCCAACTCAGGTCTGTCTGCCAGGTACTCTTTCCCTACAGTCTTGTAGGGTATCCTCGTGGAGCATATATGAGTTATAATGGCTATGGGTGCGTTCTGTGGCACTTTATAGCGTTTCCAATCTACCTCATTTATAACCTTAGATGAGACATCATTTGCTTCATCATAAAGGAGGGGGATCCTATTGGCAAACCTGAAAAGTTTTGTACCTGATGGGATGATCTTTCCCCCATAAGCCAGACCGACTTCTACGATGAAAGGGAAACCTGAGTAGGCGGAGGGGGGGCGAGTGGCTACAGCTACGAACTCTGGTCCCAACTCTTTCTCGATACCGACCATCAGATTTTCTTTTCCGAGTGGAGATAGACAGCTTGCGTCCGGCTGTAGGAAATTATCGTACTCATGGAGGGCTCTGATGAACTTTGTAATATCATCGTTAGATAGGCTCTTCGGGTCTCTATTTTGATCGAAACCAACATAATCAAGGAACTTTTTTGCGACTCTATCACCGACTCTATGAAAGCTCTTCGACATGAACTTGACCATGATATCTTCCTTTGATTGTCTGATCAACCTACGAAGGGCTTCAACATCCATCCCATAAGGGTGAGGTAAGATCTCTTTAGATGGGGGTGGCATGCTCTTCGTGCCCCTCTCATAAATAATTAAGCGCCCATAAGGGTCAACAAATGTTATATTGGCGTAAGGCGTTACCATGGCTGCCTGCTTAAAGTATTCCCTGACCTTTTGAGATGCTCTTTGGTAATCACCATTCAAGGCTAATCTCACTGTAGTCCCAGTAGACCCTTCAGCGGGATGAGAGGACTTCTTCAGAATTATTGGGGCATTCTCTTGTATGTCGATAAGTATGTCAAAAGTAAAGGCTTGAACCCCATCGACCGATGTAGTTATACTTACTGGTTTATTGGTCGTTATCTGACCATAAAGTATCGCCATCTTACCACCCATGCCGAACATGCCTCTTGACTGCTTTAATTGAAACTTTGAGCCGAAGAAGACTTGACCAAAAGCCTTTGGAACGTGTTTAGGAGGGATGCCAAAGCCATTGTCCTGCACCTCGATGAGGTATGCCTTGGGGTCTGAATCAGTGGTATAGAGGTCTAAAGGAGTTACCCTGATAAAGACATCTGGAAGTATGCCATAAAGTTCACATGCATCAAGACTGTTCTCAAAGAGTTCTCTGATGGCTGAATATAATGCACGGGAAGGGCTACTGAATCCAGCTAGGTCTCTATTCCTATAGAAGAACTCACTGGGAGAGATTTCAGAGAATTCAACACGTTCGTCGGTCAAGTTAAAACTCTTCCCAAAGTTTCATACGATCTATTTTGGCTTTTCTCTTCTCTCTCTGAAGCATGTTGTATACCGTCTTGTGGATACTCCCCGAAGCGAGCATATCTATCGCCTCTAGAGCCGATCTAACTTCATCGATCCTACCCATTACACTTGCAGTATGACCAAAGACGGAGATATAAGTACCGGTGAACTCCTCTATAGTCCTTCTACCCTTGCCTCCTAGTCCTATAATCCTGCCCTTTATGCGCTTCAGAGAGTTGCTGGACTTGCCTGCATAATCTCTTAGATCGACCACCCTCAAAACGATGTCTTCGTCTAAAAGCTTGAAGGCCTTATGAGGCGAGAAACCCCTTCCTATTGCCGTTACGATCTCTGCTGCCTTAAAGGGCTGTGATTGTACAATATCGCTCCCTGAATCGATCGTAACCTCACCAGTCTTGCTATCGATAGATAGGGTTACGCCACATCTGCGCTCTATCTCGCTCTTTATCGCCCCGCTCTTTCCCACCAAAACTCCTATACGATCTTGTGGGAGCTTCAAAGTCCTTTGAAAGCTCAAGCATAAACCACCCTTTTCAAAATTCTTTCCAGAGATTCCACCTTTAAACCACGCTTACTAAAGAAACGGTTCACGTTGGTTATATCTCTTATGAGAAACTCTTTCGCAAGGGGGTGCCTTACATCGACAGCGGAGCCAAAGTCAAAGAGGATGAGGCGCTTGCCATGCTTGAAGATGTTGTACTCTGATAGGTCTGCATGAACTAGATTCGCATCTTTATAAAGCCTCTCGATCAAAGAGATGACTCTTCTATAGTCATTCTGTTTCACATCGACTTCGTTAAGGAGAGGGGCAGGACTCCCATCACTGCCGATGAACTCCATCACAAGTGCATTTCTTTTGATAGCGAAGGGTCTTGGTGCAGGAATGCCGACATCATAAACCGTCATGAGGTTCTTATACTCCTTTTGTGCCCAAAGTTCGACTATATTACGTGAGCCCCGCCTGACATTCTTAAAACGTGGGTCTCCAATTATGTAAGGTAATCTTTTCTTGAACTCGACTGTAACAGTCAGATAAATTTTCACCGCGACCGAAGAACCATCATCCCTCTCCCCCCAATAAACTCTTGCCTCCTTCCCTGAGCTAACGACTCCATTCAAACATCTTAGTACTTTGGAGTTCATAAGGTGATGGATGGCGATCAGAGTCCGTTTATCGAAAACCTCTTCTACAACCTCATAATCATCAGAGTCCTTCCTAAGGGCCCTGCTCTCCTTCTCATACTTAGATATCCTTTGTGAGAGCTTCTTTAGAGTCTTATCATCTAATTCCATAATCAATAATACATCTAAAGATGGGGAGAAGATGATATTTCAAGTGCTAACAGTTTACAATGCTATAGTTCCTTTGGGATGTGGTTGTTCTCCTTCAACCAGTCCACTTGTGCCCATGTATATCTCCAGAGTATATCGCCCCTCTCGTCGTTGAAGTCCCATGGTGCGATTATCACAACATCGTTCTCCCTTATCCATATTCTCCTCTTCAGCTTTCCTCTAATCCTCCCTAACCTTGTCTTACCATCAGAGCATTTTACCATTATATTGTCCCCCCCCATAAGCTTGATGACTCTACCAAACAACTGTCCTTCACCGGGGAGGGTGAGCTCCTTTAACTCCTCTTCACTTAGGACTTTTCTCTTTCCCATTCGTAATCACTTCAATAAATCAGCTTTCAAAAGATATTTCACAAACAAGAATATATCTTTTACCGCTTTCCTTTGCCGATTTTACTGACCTGAATGGATGGCAGATTAGATAAATCTGGACGATAAAGTCTAAATAAACCAACCAATCATATACGAAGCATAAGATGAGTCGATTTGGTCAAATGTAAGCGATGTGGTTTCAAGAACCCAGAAGAGTTTATTTTCTGCGGCAATTGTGGTTTTAAGCTTTCAGAAAAAGCTCCTTTAACACCATCGCCCTTCAGTGCTTTGGCATACCTTCATATGGTTGGTGGGGCCTACCTGATTCTCTCCATAATATTGTTGTGGAGGGCTTTTATAGAGATATCTCTCTTCCTTTTTGTTGGAGGCCTTCTGAACCTTTACATAGGTTGGAGGTTATATAGAAAGAAAGTTCCTAGGATGGCATTGATCATCTCTTTGACAGCTATCACGATGGGTCTATTTTCTACAGTCCTGTTATTCTTTTTGATACCGGATTGGATAATCTTCATAATGACAGCTATGGCTCTTTGGCAAAGCTTACCAGCCTTGAAAGAAGCAAGCGTTAAAAGATGAACATAAAAACTATAGTCTCACAAATTTGAAGATCATCAAGAAAGGTGTTTTCCCGACCTTCTTGACTGCGTGCTCTGACGCTAGTTTGGCCTTTATGACTTCAATAACGATCTTCTCTCCTGCCAAGTTCGCTACAGACGATGACTTTATCAGTAGAAGAGCCTCTTCTATGCTTACGGTCTCTCCTTTAAAATAATCTGGTGAGATACATATCTCAACCTTCCCATCTCTGATGGTCTTTCCTATGAGTTCTTTATCACAGACGTTCACTAAGCTCATTCCTTGCCAGTTGATAACTCTTGCCACGTAGCACTTTTCGCTTTTCTCCAATTCTATCACTTAGATTTGACCGAAGACCTTGCACCACATACCTCACAGACCAAAAACCTCAGCCTTCTGGATTTCTCAAGATGTGTATCCGAACTCCCACATATAGGGCAATTTACGAAATACTTCATGTAGCGGTCGATCAAGACGGAGAAGGACTGTTTATCCTTCCTTCCAATGAAGATGGCCCTCTCCCTGTCCAAAGAAGCAGCTGTGGCTAACTCTTTGGCTAAGGACATCAAAAGGTGATTTGGATCTCGCCTTATAATTCTAGAGAAATCCATGAAGTTCCTGAAGATCGTCTTACGACCGACCCAGATAACATCTGGTTTAGGAAGCTCAAGCCTTGCAACCTTAGCCTTCGGCGTAACAGTCTGGCTGTTCTTCAACCTCTTTAATAGATCTCTATACGATAAACTCAAGTTCACCAAAATATGGTTTAAGTTGAGAGATATATGAGTTTTGCATCTTCAGGGTTTTCTACTATCAATTTTTTTTATCACCAAAGTAAACCATCCTTCTCCCTTTGTCATATATAGCGCGGATATGAACTCATAGCGATTACCTATGCGTAGAATTACTGCAATGTTAGGATTAGGATTGGTAGGGTTCGTAATAGGCTTCGTCGGCTTCCTAGCCCTTGATGCTCTCAAGGAAGTATTGGTACAGATATATCCCGCCCTGCTCAACATAGAGGCTTATCTCTTAAGTGCTATCATATCTGGGGTAGTTGGCTCTATAGTAACCATTGTAGCTTTGGTTGTCTGGAGCTATTCTTCAAAACAGTATTAAGAGTATATACCTGACAGAGCTTACGTAGAGTAGATCTAGGGAGAGATTTGCAGATCGATAACCCAAGCTGGAGGCACTCTTAATCCTTAACAAAGACCCTTCTTCTCAACTCTTCTAAAACTTCCTTTAGGACATCGTCTTCAACATCGATATCGAACTCCCGCTTTAATTTAGATTTCACCTTTTGAACATCTACCTCAAAGTCATCAAAAGTCTTAAGGATCATATTTTTCATATTCTCCATGAAGTTCCAAGGGAATATGATCCCTCTTCTAGACGTCTCTTTAGCATAGTAATCTGGTTTAAACTTCGAGCCCCCAATATATATCAGAGCCAAAGTTCTGATCTCCCTTGGTTTTAATGATATTACAAACTCAAGAGCCATCTCCATATCTACATCTTTATCTATATCGTCAACCATGAGTACTCTTCTCTTTGAAAGATCCATGAAGTTGCATAAATTCGCTTTTTCATAAGAGCCTTGCTCCTCACAACGCCTTACATCTAAGCTTGCAAAATCTTTGACGTCGATATAATCACAGAGCAATCTAGCAATCGCCCAACCCCCCCTCGCCAACCCGATTATGATATCGGGCTCATACCCTGAATCTTTGACCTTCTTTGCTACGATCTTCACAAGACCTTGTAATGTATCCCAGTCTAAAATTTCAAAATAGGGTTTTTCTTCATTCATGGCCGATTGAAACAGTTAAAATTTTAATGGAAGGGATATAAAGCCTTTGAATGTGATTTTTTATATATCTCCCCCATATTTTTGAAGCCCCTTGGTTTATAATTTATGATTTAAGATAGAAAGGTCGATTCTAAGGAAGCTGTTAAAAACCTTGCATCTAAGGAGGGTGGGCTTCTAAAACATCCCGCCTTACTCTAAGAAGCTTTTTATGTGTTAACGGCCCGTTTCTTTTTATAATCTCTAATATCTTCTGCAAAACCAGCGAAGCAACCTCTGGTCTGTGTATCCACCGACAACCTTCACAACTCCATACAAGCTCACAACTGAGCCTTCCAATAGTGAGGCCTCCTTCAGTCATGCTATCTTGGCAAGGGTAGAAGGGACAAAAACACCATGTGCAGTCCTGCCCATCAAAATGGCATGGATAATAGCTGCAGTCTTTATTCACACCTAGAAGCTTCCCATTTTTGACTGCTTCTTCCACATGAATGTTGATACTGGTCACCTATCAAATCTGTAAGATTCCCCTTGATAACTGTTACCAGTTTCGCTAGTCCTTCTCTCCACGATAATTAAGTCTATAAAACATTCAAATTTTACTCTTAGATATCTCAAAAGGGATTTAAATGTCTCCTATTTAAGATATGAAGAAGTTGGAGGGCAGAAGAGTAGATATAGGCGTAATAGGTGGCACCGGCTTTTACGACCCAAGATTGTTAGAGGATTCTAAGGAGATAAAGGTCTTCACACCTTACGGCAAACCATCCGACTTTATAACGATAGGGCATTTCAAAGGTAAGAAGATAGCATTCATACCAAGGCATGGTGAGGGTCATCAGATACCCCCACATGGTATAAACTACAGAGCAAATATCTGGTCTTTGAAGCAACTTGGCGCAACTAGGATAATAGCTCCAGCTGCTGTTGGAAGCTTAAGAGAAGAGTTGAAGCCTGGAGACACAGTTATACCTGATCAATTCATAGATAGAACCTCAGGCAGGGCAAGCTCCTTCTACGACGGCGGCCAAGTCTGTCACATATCTATTGCAAACCCCTTCTGTCAAGAGCTGTCTGAAATCGCTTTCAACACCGGAAAAGAGCTGAATCTGCCCGTTCATAAAGGAGGCACTTGTGTGGTGATCCAAGGGCCAAGATTCTCAACGAAGGCTGAATCCCAGCTTTATAGAAGTTGGGGGGTAGATATAATCAACATGACCATGGTTCCTGAGTGTGTCCTTGCTAGAGAGGCTGAAATCTGCTACGTACCCATTGCGACGATATCGGATTACGATGTATGGAAGGACAGGCTGGTGAATGTCGATGAAATCATAAAGACATTAAAGGAGAACGTTGACAAGACTCGAAAGCTCTTAGAGGCTATGATACCTAGAATCCCAGAAGAGAGAAGTTGTGAGTGCAAGGATGCTTTAAGGAATGCTGTCTTATAATCTAATCATCGTGACCAATAGTAGAGTAGATAAAGATAAAGAAGATAGAAAGGTTGAAATTAAGACGATTAAGATAGAAATCGGGAAAGAGAATTGCAAGGCAAGATAGCAGACCCTTCTTTGGCCTCTGAAGGAGAGAGGTCGTATTCATGGGCATATAAGAACATGCCCGCTTTAGTGAAGACCATAGAGAGTTTTGGTGATGGGAAGCCCTTAAGAGGGAGAAAGGTGGCCATGTGCTTGCATGTAACGAAGGAGACTTCTGTCTTGGCCATGGGGCTTAAAAGACTGGGTGCAGATGTCTACTTAAGCGCAGCCAACCCACTGACCACACAAGACGATATAGCAGCCTACTTATCATCCCAAGGCGTAAATGTCTTTGCATGGAGAGGAGAAGATCAAGAAGAATACTTCAGTTCCATAAAAAGCATCCTTAGAGCGAAGCCTGATATAACAATGGATGATGGTAGTGATGCTCATGTCACTTTCCATGAAGAAAAGGAGTTTTCAGATCATAAGGTCATGGGCGGGACTGAGGAGACGACTACAGGAGTCACAAGGTTAAGGGCTTTATCGAAAGCTGGAAAACTCCGCTACCCGGTCATAGCCGTGAACAACGCATACACAAAATTCCTCTTCGACAATCGCTATGGCACGGGCCAGAGCACGTTCGACGGACTGCTAAGGGCTACGAGCTTGTTGATAGCTGGCAAGAAAGTTGTTGTAGCAGGGTATGGATGGGTAGGAAAGGGGATAGCGAAGAGGGCTAGAGGTCTTGATGCTCATGTGGTAGTGACAGAAGTCGACCCTCTAAAAGCCCTTGAAGCCCATATGGATGGTTTTGAAGTCATGCTTATGGGGGATGTAGCGAAGTTAGGAGATGTATTCATAACTGCAACAGGGCAGATCAACGTAATAAGGGGAGAGCACTTGGAAAGGATGAAGGATGGAGCGATACTTGCAAACGCTGGGCACTTCAACGTCGAGATAGATGTAAATTATCTGAAGCAAAATAGCATCTCGAAGAGGGCTGTCAGGCGTTTCGTAGACGAATACCTTCTGAAAAACGGGAAAAGGCTTTACTTGATAGGGGATGGCAGGATAGTGAACCTAGTTGCTGCTGAAGGTCACCCCCCAGAGGTCATGATGATGTCATTTTCTAACCAACTCCTATCAGTGGTTTACATATCTGAAAATCATTCAAGTCTAGAAAACAAGGTTTACGATGTGCCTGAGAGCATAGATAAGCAAGTAGCCAAAAATGCGTTAGAGGCTATGGGCATAAAAGTAGACGAAATTACCGAGGAGCAAAGAAGGTACGCAAGTGAATGGAAGGTGTGAATCGATCTTTCCACACCTCCTTTTATGAGTATTATCAGGAGTACTGGGGCAAGGTATTTATGAGCACTTTTCTTTAAAATTATAAATTACAAAGGTTAGTGGCGAAATCTTGGCAAAATGGGTAGTAACGTCTGCTTGGCCATACTCTTCTGACATACCACATCTTGGCAACCTCATAGGATCGGTACTATCTGCAGATGTAATGGCACGCTATTTCAGAATGAAGGGGCACTCTGTAATCTTCGTCTCTGGTTCTGATGAGCATGGGACACCAGTAGAGATAGAGGCGATAAGGCATAAAGTCCCAGTGAAGGAGTTTGCGGATGCCAACCATGTGCGCATAAAAAAGCTCTTCGAAAGGTGGAACATATCTTATGACAATTACACAAGAACAGAGAGTCCAGTACATGTAAATTTCGTGATAAATCACTTTAAGGAGATATACGAGAATGGATACATCTTTGAAGAAGATGAGCCCATGCACTACTGCCCCAAGGACGACAAGATTCTACCAGACAGATTTGTGGAAGGGATCTGCCCGAACTGTGGTGCTCCTAACGCAAGGGGCGATCAATGTGATAGTTGTGGCAAGCCTCTAGATGCTGTGAAGTTGATAGATGCCCACTGTGCTATCTGCAACGGTCCCACAGAGATCCGAATGACAAAGCAGTGGTACTTCGATCTGCCCAAGCTCAGTAAGAAGGTAAAGCAGTACATATTGAACAATAAGGAATTGTCTGAAAATGCTGCAAGTTTTAGTTTGAGTCTGATCGAGGAAGGGTTGAAGCCCCGCTCTCTCACAAGGGATACTCAATGGGGGATACCTGCTCCCTTCTCAGGTGCTGAAGGAAAGACGATCTATGTCTGGATGGAGGCTGTTCTTGGCTATGTCTCAGCAGTCATAGAGTACTTTGAGAAGAAGGGAGATAAAGAGAAGTGGCAAGAATATTGGCTCGATCCGGCTACAAAGACATCATTCTTCATAGGCAAGGATAACATACCCTTTCACACAATAATCTTCCCAAGTCTCCTCCTTACATCGAAGAAGGATTACACTCTGCCAACTGTAGTCAGCGCAACAGAGTTCCTCTTGTTCGATGGAAAGAAGTTCTCAAAGAGTAGAAGGATAGGCATATGGATAGATGAGGCCCTTGAAATCTTGCCAGTCGATTATTGGAGGTACTCCCTGCTATCGATAAGGCCTGAGAGTGGAGATGTTAACTTCACTTATGGGACATTAGAGGAGAAGGTGAATAGTGAGCTCAACGATAAGATAGGAAACTTCGTCAATAGGACTCTCTCAGCTATAAAGAGATTCATGGGTGGTAAGATTGCTGAAAGACCGAAACTCAGCCAGCAGGGAGAAGGTATGGTACAGCAGATAGGCGTAAGGCACGATAAGATCGATGAACTATATGAAAAATTTAGGATTCAAAGGGCTGTGAAGCTCACTCTGGATCAGGCCGAGGAGGGTAACGCATACCTCAATGCAACAGAGCCTTGGAAGACCTTTAAATCCGACCCAGAGAAAGCTTATGAAGCACTTTACGTAGTAGCAAGGATAGCCAAGGCCTTGGCAGTAGAGCTCTATCCTATAATCCCAAGCACTGCTGAGAAGATATGGGCTTTTCTTGGGATGAATGGCAGATTAGAAGATGCTGATTGGTCGGAAGCGAAGGCCGACTTCGATTACCCCTTGAAGATTGGAAAATTCCATCCTTTATTCATGAAGATAAAAAAGAAAGAAATTATAAAGAAGCTGAAGGAAATCAGGGAGAAGGAGGGATAAACATTTCAAAAGAACTTTCCTTTGAAGAATTTTCTAAGATAGATATGAAGGTGGGCAAGATAATAGATGCACAAAAGGTAGCCGGTTCGAAGAACCTCATGAAGTTGATGATAGATATAGGAGGAGCTGTGAAGCAATCTGTAGCTGCCATAGGAGACGAATACGAACCGGAGCAACTGAAGTCCAAGCTTGTAGCTGTAGTGACCAACCTCAAGCCAAGGAAGATCTTTGGACTGAAATCTGAAGTCATGATATTGGCTGCGCTGGATGGTTCTAACATCTCGATCCTTTGTCCTGATAAGCAGGTGGGCACAGGGAGCAAGGTATCTTAAGTTACCCAAAATAAGATTAACTGAAACTGGATATAGATCGAGAAGAGGCCGTCAAGGCCACTAGCAAAATCGTTGCATCAGATTATCCGAACGCCGATCAGGTTTTGAATGTAATCTTTTAAAGAATGAACTATATTGCACCCCTTAGATGATTAATTTAATTTTGAGTTAATTGATGAGTAAAACTACCAATTCCCACACCGTGAGTATTGCCAAGGATACGGCCGCAAAGAAAATCACATACAATAGACAAATTGCGGACGGTATTTTTTGAGAAAATTGAAAAGCGGGTCTTTAGTAGCTAATTTCTTTTCTAGGTAATGTTCGGTCTCAGGGGTAGTGATAGGAAATTTGTCAATGTTAAGCCTATTACTTTCCAAATCTTGAAGGAACTGCGACCTGGCGTCCATAAAAAATCTATGCTTTGCAAGGGCTATGGCTAAAGCAAATATGAACGCAGAACCCAGACCCAGAAAGAGGACACGTGGATAACCTTCTAAGAATTCATATGCTACACCTAGAACACCAGCTATAATTGCTATTGCAACTGACGGGAGTTGCCAGGCTATCGTATTGAAATGTCTCCAATCCTCGGCTAGTCTATCGTACTGCCTAAGTACTGATTCGTTTGTTGTCATACGATTCTTTCTAGGCATTTTATCCCTATGTGATTGTTATAACCTTTACTTAAAAAAGGGGCTAAGACAGGACCCGAAAGATGGTAGTCCTGAAAAAAAGTAATAAAAAAGGTAATTATATCTCTACCGACAAAGTAAAATAGAAGCCTCTTAATTCTGACTAAACATGGAATGGGCTTGGATCGTCCCAATCATAGTCCCTTTCATAATAGGGCTCTTGATAGGAGTCATCATAAAACATACGATAAAGCTAGCCCTAGTAATAATAGCCTTGATCCTGATCTTAGGAGCAGTAGGATACATTACTCTACCAAGTTTACAGGAAATTATGCAAAAAGCTGTAGAAACCTTGCCAATGATATGGGAAGCAGGAGGCTTACTCAATCTATTGCCATACTCCTCAGTTATGTTTCTCATAGGTTTAGCCCTAGGGCTGTGGAAAGGCTAGTTTAAAGAACTCAGAGAAACCTAGGATCAGACATTTGGAAGAAACTAAGGCCAAAAAAGGCTCCTTAAATCGATCTTAGGATAAGAACGGTTGGAAGCTTGTATGGTGGATCCATAAACCTTTAAGATTTCATACAATAAATACTTACAGTTGATGAATCTTGTCGAGTAAAAAGGGCTACACCTTTCTTGAGCATATGGGAGACGAATTCATAGAGGCATACGGGAGTACTTTGGAGGAAGCCTTCGAAAGCGCTAGCATGGCCTTGGTCGATACCATGATCGATATAGATGAAGTCGATGAAAAGATCGAAGAGTTCATAAAAGTCAATGGTTGGGATTTGAAGAGCCTTCTATATAACTGGTTGGAGGAGTTGCTTATCAGAGTTACATCGGAGGACAAGGTCTACTCATCCTTTAAGGTAAAGATAGATGAGAAGGAAGGTGGTTATGAGCTGGAAGCAGTAGTAAAGGGTGAGGAGCTGAATATCAGCAAGCATAAGCCTAAAACTGAAGTCAAAGCTGTAACTTATCACCAGATGGATATAAAGCAAGATTCAGAAGGGGTTACCCTCCGCTTCCTATTGGATTTGTAACCCTTAAATAATAATATCATTATAGGGCCTTTGTTATGGTCGATCCAGAGCTTAAAAAGATCCTAGATAAGAAGGCAAGGTCTATGGGGGAGAGAAGTGGTAAGGTGGAAACTACGCCGCCTTTGAACCTTACATCAGAGAACTTCGATCGGGTGATAAACTCAGACAAGCCTGTAATCGTGGACTTCTGGGCGGGATGGTGTGGTCCATGCTTATACATGGTCCCTGTCTTTGAGAAGTTAGCAGAGAAATACGGTGAAAAGATGGTCTTCAGTAGATTGAACGTAGATGATAACAGAGACATAGCTGCGAGATACCACGTCTTCTCGATACCTACTTTTATGGTATTTATGAATGGAAAGCCCGATGATACTGTAGTAGGTGCAGTTGGAGAAAGGGGTCTTGAGAAACTCATAGCCAAATACGTAGAGTCAAAATAATTCAATTCTAAAAACGGTCTTTACTAGAGTATATTCTATCATATCATCCTTAACCGATGATGGCCATTATGCCCTCTCTCACAAAAGTTACGGCTATGGCAGCTATGAGCAGACCCATGATCCTTGTGAAGACTCGCGTGCCGTTTTTGCCTAGTATACGCTGAACGATCTTGCCCTGCCTGAGGATTATCCATGCAAGTAAGCAGTTGGATACGATTACAGCAGACGTGATTAGAGGACCGTAAGGAGGGTTCATCAAGATCATGACCGTCGATATTGCGCCAGGTCCTGCAAGGAGGGGGGTTGCGAGGGGGAAGGCGGCTATTTCTCTTGCATCTACTCTTTTGACCTTTGATGCTTCCCCCCTTAAGTAATCGTATGCTATAATGAAGAGTATTATACCACCTGCTATCTTAAAATCGTCGATTGTAGTCCCTAAAAGTTGAAAGATGAACCAGCCTAGGTAAGCGAAGACGATAAGTATTACAAATGCAATAAATACAGACTCGGTTATTATCCTCTGTCTTTTATCGGCCATATCTGCCGTTAAAAAGAGGAAGATAGGGGCATTGCCCACCGCATTGAGGATGGAAAAGAGTAGAAAAAATGCTTGTAAGAATAGGTATGGATCGAAGCTAAAGGCCTCCACCATGAATTTTTTTATAGTATCTTCTATTATATTCTTTTCTTTAAGAACATCGAGTTCCAACAGAGGTTCATGCTTAGATGCTTTCCGAAAAGTTTAATTTATCACTAGACTTCATTCAGTCTGAATGAGGCGATATTGATGCTGAAGTTCAAATCTCCACAAAAAGTCTTCAAGATAGGGAATGTGAAGATTGGAGGACAGCCAGGAGAGAACCCCAAGGTACTTATAGGGACGATCTTCTATGAGAAGCACAAAATCGTAAAGGATGAAAAGACGGGTGATTTCGATAAAAAGGCAGCAGAGGCCCTCATAAATAAGCAAGATACACTCTGTAATGAGACGGGTGTACAATCTATGCTGGATGTCGTATGTACATCTGTTGAGCAGATTCCAAAGTATCTGGACTTCGTTGCAAGTGTTACGGATGTACCTATGCTATTCGATGCTTGGAAGCTCGATGTAAAACTTGCAGGTCTCAAATACATATCTGAAGCTGGGTTATCCAATAGGATCGTGTACAATAGCATAATGCCTTTACCGCCCCCAAAGAAGGAAGAGATGGATGCAATAAAGGCAGCAAAGATCAAATCATCTATAATATTGGCTTATAATGTCAAGGATCGAAGTTCGAATGGCGTGGTCTCCATTCTAAAGGGCGATTCGGGTCAAAAAGGTCTATTGAAGGTTGCTGAAGAAGATGCTGGCGTTACGATGCCATTGATAGATGTAACCCTTTTTACTTACATTCCAAGCATAGGGATGGGTTGCAGAGCGGTTAGCGTAGTAAAGGATGAACTTAGATTGCCAGCGGGCGGAGCCCCAGGGAACGCCACCACGACTTGGAAGATGCCGAAGGAGAAGTGGGGCCTAGATGTCTTCAAGGCTTGTGAGGCAAGTGTTCAAGCTGTATCCCTCGCCTTTGGAGCAGATTTTCTGCTGTATGGGATAATAGAATCGGCCCCTTGGGTAATGCCTGCATGTGCGGCAATAGACGCCATGGCTGCTACCGTGTCTAACTTTGAATACAAAATGCCATTGAAGAAAGAACATCCATTAAGCAAGATGTTCCCCGAGTTCGTCGAGAAGCTGAAGAAGGCTGCGCTATAAAGGTTGAAGAGTTGACTGATGCTCTGTCAGTCTTCCCCTCTTTTTATTAGAGCTAAATCTATCTTTGATGTTTTGCCACTTAGAATATTTTTTCTCCCATAGGTTGTATAATGTTCCTTTTATCTTATAAGCTACTCGACTTTTGGCTAATCGGGAAAGGTTCAACCTATAATTATCACAACAAGTTTTTAGCGTAGCTCACAAAATAACTTCTTATGTCTCTCAAGCTTACTACTCGAGGTATACTTGAACAGAATATAGACAGTCTAATACGAATGGAAACTCTTGCCAAGATTGAGAGAATTGCCAATTCCTATATAGACAAAGGCCTGATAGACAAGAAATCAAGACGTGATGTGATGTTGATGTACGTGTTAGCTAATATAGGCGGTATAATGGCAGGAGCTAAAAGTGTATTAGAACCCGCAATGTCTGAAGATGACTATTTAGGTGAGATAATAGGTATCTTAAACAGAAGAGCGCCAGAGATACGTGATGCCATATTGATGCACTTAGGTGAATAGTTTCTCCTTAAAACTTCTTTTATGTGAGTTCTATCATCTTCATCTTAATGGAGACTCCGATACCAGAATCTAGGAAAAAGTTCTTCCTCCTCTCAGGGGAGAAGAGCACCCTCCTTCAAGCCGAGTTAAGGGCCCTTGTAGAAATCTACGATCGTAAGGCAAGATTCGAGAAGATTCATGATCGTGTCTTCGTTGTAGACGGAAAATTCAGCCCAGATACCATCTTGAAGAGGGGTGCCTACATCAATACTGGAGGCCTCCTCCTAACTCATTGTAAGATGGAGGATATGGAGAGGTCCATAAACTCTATAGCCTTTGAAGATTTCATGGAGAGTTCTGTGATCTTCTCTGCCTCCGTCTTCAATCTATCTCATAAGCCCTTATCGGAGAAGGTAGAAGTCATAATAGGCTCTGCTGTGAAGAGGAGGATCCCCGACGCCAGAGTTTCCCTGAAAGACCCTAAAAAGATCGTGATAGGCATAATCTCCGATAACCATCTCCTAATAGGAGTTACAGACTACATGAGTAAGAAGGGCTGGAGGTCAAGGAGACCGAGGACAAGACCCTTCTTCCATCCTTCTGTCCTCTACCCCAAGTTTGCAAGGGGGCTGGTCAACCTATCTCGTGTTAGAGAAGGAGAGGTTCTTCTCGACCCCTTCTGCGGCACAGGGAGCATCCTTATAGAAGCCTCCCTCATAGGAGCCAAGACTGTGGGGATAGATGTATCCATGAAGATGTGCCGAGGAGCCATGGACAACCTGAGGCACTATGGCCTCGAAGCCCTCGGGGTGATAAATTCGGACTCCCTAAGACTCCCTATAAGGCATGCAGACGCCATGGTAACGGACATCCCCTATGGAAGGTGTTCATCATCGAGGGGCTTGAAGACTAAAGACCTACTGCAAGAGTTCGTCTCTCAGGCAGGAGACGTAGTGCCCAGGGGAAGGTACTGCGTCATCGTCCACCCCAAGACCATCGAACTGGATTCGCCAGAAGCCTTCGATGTAAAGGAAGACCATGAAGTCTACGTTCACAGTAGGCTGACAAGGGCTGTAACCGTCTTGGAGATGAGATAGGAGATTTTAGAAAAGGCTATGAATTCTCCAAGATATACATGAGTTAAATTCCATCTTCACTTTATCTCTGATCCCCGGTATGAAAATCTTTAAAGTTAGGCGTATAATCTCCAAGTGTAGTTACATTTTGTGCATCTGTAGAATTGAGTGGGCGGCTCATCACCACTTCTGGTTTGAAGGAACCACCAATATGCAGTCATATTGCCACATTTAGGGCATTCTATAGTTGTGGTAGGTAATGTCTTAATTTCATCCGCTTCATCTCCAAGCACTTTTATGTGGGTTCTTGATGCGCTTTCCTCTGGTTTAGCCGTAACCTTTTCTATTCTTGTGTAAAAACCACATTTATCGCAGGCTAAACCGGGGAATAAGGTACCACCAATCTTAATCTGTTTAAACTTAAGCTTTGTACCACATTTTTCACAGAACTGCATCTTTTACATCATCCTCTTTTTATATCACCAAAACTCCTTTTTACTTCTGAGAGCATTTCAGCCGATCTTTCTACTGCTTTTAAACTGCTGGAAACCAAGACATCTACAGGTTCGATATTCTTTGTTTGAATTCTCATAGTAAGTCTATTTAGCAATGGATGTTGTTTTATAACACCGGCAAATACTATATGCTCATCTTCTAGGAGTTCGTGATGGATTACCTCAGGTATAGATGTGTCCTCATCCTCTATATACATAAGTAAAGTCTTGTTAGCATTGGAAAGTACTTTGAGCTCCATTGGTTAGTCATCATGATCGAAGCAGGTTAATAAGAATTTTCCTTTTAAGAGAGAAGTGATTACATTTCCTCAAGAAAATCGAATTCGATCTATAACTCATTACTTTAGGTAAACTTCACCGAAGTCAGACGCAAACTTCCTCTCTTCAATCAACCCACAATTCATGCATTTTATTTTTTGATCTAACCTTTCAGTACTCCCCCCACATGAGCTACATGTAGCATATATCACACCACTCTCATTGGCAGTTATAGACAAATGGATAATAGAATTTTTATAACTTGTAACCTTCGCTTTGACGATATCACCAAACTTTAATATTGTTGTTTTTCTTCCACTTTTTCTAGGCGATCGCCCAGACCTTAAAACAAGCATCCCCGTAAATCCGCTAGAACTTCTCCTATCATTGATATAATAAATTCTTATGTTAGCTATATTGCCTTGCACCGCCTCTACTTGTCCTATAACATTGTCCCCAACCATTGGCACATTTTTTACCTTCCGTGATGGTTCTATCTTAATTTCTCTTCTCCTAATATCATAATCCGCTATACCCAGTCTCGACGCCCTAATCGTATCCTTATCTATATAAGCCCCTTCGCTAGCGTTAAACTCCTCTATCACAGCGAGTCTATCTCCTGGGATTGTTTTCTTCATTTTTCCTATATTTGATTGATTAGCTGTCAAAATCATAGAGTATATCTTAATATCTGCTTATAAAGTAATCTTTAAACCCATCTGCTCCTTTGGAAGATCTTTTCACACCCCTTCCCATCTAATATATCGATAAGGGCTTCTGCTTGAGGTATTGCCAGAACAGGCTTATTGAAGTTTTCTCCACCTATGGATATTCTAGGGCAGGCAGTTTGTATGAATGCGTCCATATTCTGTAGTTGAGTCAACCTTTCATTAGTGACTTCATGTAACGCTATAAGAGAAACTTTCTTCCCATGCCTTTTAAGTTCGTCCCTGATCTTCCGAGCCCTCTCTAACCTTGTCTGCCCCTCTTTTAACCCTATTATGATTCCGATATTGTTGGCATCTAGGGCTTTGTAGATGGAAAGTATAGCTCTCTTTAACATCTGTAAAGCTGATGGCGTAACATCTACAACCTCTTTATAATACGGATCTAGCATAAATGTGGGCTTGCCTGTAGCCAAGGCTATTCCTGTTGCATGAAATAAGCTCTGACCAAGGAAGGCAAAGACATTAACATTTTCTCTAACATCAAAAGCTGTAGAGAAATCACACCCTAAGACCTGTCCATCCTTCATAAACCCCCTTCCTTTACCTATGATTACTTCGATGCAGTTTTTCTGTAAGAAGGATCTGGCTTTTTCGATCTGATGAATATGTTGACTGATTGTACACAACCCAACCTTCTTGTAGCCCTTAAAAGTCATTAGGGAAGCTTTTAAGACTTCATCAAAATTTACATCATCTACCACATCTATCAATATCGTCTTTTTGCCAATCTTTTCTACAGCAACATTGTGACCTATGTGGAATGCTATATCTGCTCCTAACTTCTCGGTTTCCTCATCAACAGTATCACATATACCATAGCATGGATCAGCGATCGTTATAGTTTGCACACCGAATGATCTTTGAATCTTTGATGCCAGTTCTTCCGTCTTTATCAGAAGACCGTTGGGTGCATTGAATACAACGATCTTGGGCCCCCTTTTTTCAATCTCCGAGATGATCTTATCTTCATCTATCCAGATCATGCAGACCACTTAAAACTTATAGTGCCCACAAACTTACTTATTCATTTAAAGGAATTTAATTAATAAAGGACGCCTAACCAGATGTTTGCCCCTCTACCTTTGTTTGTTTTAAAAGAACCTTTTTTACATAAGTTGGGATGGGTAGTTTACTTGCTGCTACTTTAAGAGCCTCTTTCGCCTCCTTTAAGTTCTCCATCTTTGAGCTCACTTCTAAGATAATACCATCGATCTCCACCCTTGCAGCCAAACCTACTGGCTTCCCAAAAGCCTTCCTCATGCCCTCTTGAAGCCTATCTGCGCCTGCCATGGCTAACATCTTATTCTCTCTTAACACGACATGAGGATAGACCTTGACTAGAAGGTGGTAGTTGGTGGCATCTATATCTGATAACTTCTTGTTTGCAGCTACTCTTGCAGCTTCAAGAGCATTATGCCTTATCTGAGCCCTTTCTTTCGCTCTTAGCTCGAGTTTAAAATCATAGTCTTGACTAGGGGTGCCTATATTGAATTTGGCTATCTTATTCCGTGGGATGCTCGGTATGAACTCCCTCCTTACATAAGCATGCCCTTTTATCTCTCTGTAATTTCTTCCGCGCATTCTTCCTCACTATACATTAGGTTAAGGAGCTAATTAAGTTTAGTTTAAAAATTTTCATACTGGGATCAGTAAAGTGAATCGGTTCCATTCTATAACTCATGTACGTCTTGGAGAAGTTTAAGAAGGATTGTTCTCTCTGTCATTCTTGACTCATAATGGCATAAACCAGTTCTGGCGTGTGCCTCTTTATCATCCTCTTGATCTTTCTCTTGCCCTTTGGGGTCAACCTGTATTCGGCGAACAGAAGTTCATCATCGGTGGGTTTGGCGGTCTTCAGTTCTCCCTTCTCGATCAGCCCCTTTTCAACAAGTAGGTCGGCATAGTTGTAGAACATGGCAGTGCACATGTTGGTGTCTGCCATCAAGCGGGACATCTTCGCCCTTCCTCCTCGATAGAAGAGGGAGTAGAGGATGGCTAACTCTGGCTTGAACAGTTTTATTCTCTTTCCTGGCATAGCCCCTACCGTACCTAATTCAATTGATAAGTTATTAAATATATACTATTTAGTTTCTGTTAAGTTAAGGGACATACCACGTAGTAACTAAATTTCTATATATCCCCCTTACACAAATACGGGATATGGTTAAAACAAAGATAAGAAAATCGATAGAAGAAATTGAACATAGATGGGTCGAAAATTCTATGAGGGCTTATCTTGAAGGGAAAAAGAACCTTTTGGATCATTATCATAAGAAAGTCAAGCATCAGAGGTAAGATTTGGAAGCGATTTTCTACTTTCATATCAAATATCATGCCATCCAGGATACATTGAAGCAAAGTCTATATGCCAAGAACTTGGCTTACTTTAAAGATAGTTGTGTTAAGTAATTCTCTCCTTTGTTCAAGGTCTTGAGGATAGAGTATGATTATTTCCTTTGAGTTGAGATCATTTTAAAGACTGTTGATGAAATCCTGAAGCGACTTAATCTATGTCCCTTAACTTAACAGAACCAAGATTGAGAAAATTTAATAACCCATTATGCTGGACTCAGTGGTGGTTTTGAGCGAACAGACAAGTCCTAAAATTGAAGATATGATGGTACCATTGTACGAAATGGAGAACGAGCTGGATGAGACGAAGGCAAAGATCAAGGAGACGAAAAATGAACTCTCATCCTTGGCGCAAAAGGAGGCTGGAAAGTCGAGAAGTGAAGTTCTGGAAGAGGCTAAAAAGAAGACAGAAGAGGATCTGGCCAATATAAAGGCTGAGGCTGAGAAGGAGGCAGAAAAGATCTTGGCCAAAGGCAATGAAGAGATCGAAGAGCTAAAGGCTAAGATAAAAGGCGTCTACGATAAAGCGGTAGAGATGGTTTTAAAGACCTTACTCGGCGAATAGTCGACAGTTCATCGAACAAATAATCTTCATCCCCCTAAACCTATTCCACAGATTTTGGAAGAAGGCTTATAAATTATCATTCATGTAAGCCAATCGATGGGCAAAAATGCGTGTATTAGCAGTAGGCAAGAGGAGCTTTGTAACAGGTTTCAGGCTGGCTGGCGTGGCTGGGATAGAGGTCAAAACCTCTGAAGAAGCCTTAAAGGAGATCATGAAGATGATGCAGGACAAAGAGGTAGGCTTGATCTTGGTTAGCGATGATGCAGGAAGACCTATTCGCAGTAAACTTACAGATATAAGGACAAAACAGGCCGTCCCTCTGATATACGAGATACCTGCTCCTAGCAGTTCTCTAGAAAAGATCGAGTATAGGGACCTGCTCAAGTCGATGTTGAAGATGGCTTAAAATCAGTAGTATCTCTGGGTAGGATGCATAGTTACATAGTGGCATAGGTGCACCGCCTCACCGCCGACACTCCTTAAATCATAACACCCTACTCTTACTAAAGAAGGAAATTGGGCCATGATGAAATCGACAAGAACGCGATAGACATCATCCGTGAGATATCGGCTCTTATCGATAAGATAAATGAAAAGGCTAGAAAGACCAGAAGCGAGAAGAAGCTCATAAATTATGCCAGAGTCCTAGCCTCTCTGTATGGCGCCCTCCTTAAAGTACTGAGGGAGGTAGGGATAGAGACTGCGGATCGTAAGAGCCTGTCTGAGCTACTTTCTGAGTTGGACTTACCTGAGAAGCAGGCGAAGAAACTATTCAAGATCTTGGAGGTTACTGATGGATGAGGAAGATAGTGCAAGATGTGCTGCCCAAGTTGAAGAAGGGTTGCCTGATAGAAGTCTTATGGATAGATGCCTGCGTAACACAGAATGTAAGATCCTTCAATAACAAGACCTTCGCAACCTATAAGAAGTCTGTAGGTCGGTTTGTAGGAATATTCAAGGACCATCGCTACCGTGAGCCTCATCTGATCATAAGCAACGAAATCACGGATGAAGACGCCCACGATATAACATCCGTTCCTTTAGGGATTGCTATGAGGATAAAGATGATAGACGAGAAGACGGCCCAGAAAACTATCAAGAGTCTAAGATCGAAAAGAATCAAGCTCGGTAGAGTACAGAAGTTCGAGCCTTTGAAAGACGGAGGGTTGAAGATAGTCTGTATAAGGGTGTGAAGGAATATGGCTGAGAAGGAAGGTAAGCTCATCGTCAAGAAGGATGAGGTAAGGTGGATCGAGGGCGACTGGAGGGGGCTCATAGCCCTGATATCTACTGCAGGGTACATAGCATTGCTCCTAGTAGCCATGCTTTTGTCTGGTACAGAAGCGGTTATGATGGTTGCTGCAATAATGGGTGAGCCTTACGGTCTGGTCATAGGTTGGTACTTCGCAAAGGGTAGGGAGAAGGTTTGGAGAAGGAGAAGCTAAAGGCACTAAAAGACGATCCTGTACTCTTCTCAAGACTGATCCTCAAATTCTATCCCTTCGACTACCAAGATAGGATTCTTGAAGATGAATCTGATAGGCTCATAGCCATCTGTGGCCGTCAAGTCGGAAAATCTACATGCTCAGCCATAAAACTCCTTCGCTTCGCTGTAACCAACCCTAAGACGACGAGCATCGTAGTATCTGCAACTTTGAGGCAGAGCATGGAGACCTTCAACAAGGTTCTGGGCTTCATAAACTCGTCGATCCTTCGTAACTCAGTGAAAAGGATGACGAGGACTCAGATAATCTTCAAAAATAACTCAAGGATCGTCTGTCTACCCTCTGGACGTTATGGATCGACCTTAAGGGGATTGACCGTTCATTTTGCCGTTATAGACGAAGCCTCATTCATCTATGATGAAGTCATCGCCAACGCCATCTTTCCCATGCTCACAACTACCAAGGGAAAGATATGGATGCTTACTACGCCTTGGGATAGAGACCACATAACTTACAGATGCTTTAACTCTAAAGATTGGAGCGTCTACCACTTTCCAAGCTCTAAAAATCCCTTGATAAAAGAGGAGTTCTTGGATGAGCAGAGGCAGTTGATAGGAGAAGAAAGATACCGCCTTGAATATCTTGCTGAGTTCGTCGATGATAGTAGGTCTTACTTTCCTATGACCCTCTTGAGACCTTGTATCGATGAATGTTTAGAGGAATCAAGATTGGGTGGAGAGTACTTTGCTGGTTACGACCCAGGCGGGAAGGAGTCTTTGGCAGCCCTTGTAGTTATTGAACGTCTGAAAGACCACCTTTATACCCTGTATTTCAGAGGAGTCAAAGATATTCCATACACTCAATTCACGGTCGAGATAGCCGACCTACATAAGAAGTTTCGATTTAAGAGCCTGGCCATAGATATGACAGGTCTGGGTAACCCTATAGTTGAACATGCCAGAGAACTGGACTTGCCCGTCGATGGCTTCAACTTGACCCAGAAGTTCAGGGAGGAGTTGCTCTCAAACCTCAGGATTCTCTTCGAGCAGAGAAAGGTCTCATTGCCACAGGATACCCAATTTCTTGGTTCATTGAACTGCATAGAATATGAGAGGACGAGGACTGGAGGCTACCATTTCTCTCACCGCCAAGAGTGCCTTAGAATCTTATAATAAAGCTGTTGAGAAATACAGAGAGAACAGCAACGAAGCAAGGTTGGCCTTAGAGAAGTTAGAGCTTGCTGAGCAGAAGGTCGTAACGGCTGAGGAAGACTTGGCTGATAAGACAGATAAAGTTAGGGAAGCCCAAGTCGAGATGTTGATCCAGATGGGGCCAGCAGCCATAACAGCAGTATCAAGCTTTTCTAACGTCATGAAAGAGATGGGCATAACAGCAACGATCACAGCAGCATCGATCAAAGGTTTGGCTATAACTGTTGGCGAAGTAGTAGCAGCCTTAACAGCAGGGGCAGTTATGATATGGTTGGCTTATGAAGCAGAAGTAAGCGGTGCCATGGCTGAAGCAAGACAACAAACCGGTCTATTCGGTAAAGCAGCAGGTAAAGCGGCTAGGCAAGTAGAACAAGTAGGAGAGAGTGTAGAAGAGACTATCGATATTATTGAAGACCTTGAAGAGATGATAGACGTAGCCGATGTAGCCTTCACCGATGTTGCTTATGCTGGGGATGACTTTCAAGCGAGTTCAGTGCTCAAGCCCAGACAGCCCTATATCATCTAGCAGCCCATCTGGCAGTAAAAAAGAGAAAGGACTTTCCAGAAGAATTTCGAGAAAGAATAGCGAGGAGACAAGCCACGGTCTTTAAGTTACATCTATTGAATTGTACTCAAAGATCGAGGAGGAACAAAGAGAAGAGCGAAAAGGAGATGATCGAGGAAGAGTTCAAGGACATCGTTAATGCTCTCCCAAAGCCTAAGATAAAGATCGTAAACGATTACCTTGTGGCCGATGGTTACACTTTAGGTCCCGTCGATTCACCTTCGTCATGGGCAAAGGCTAGCGTGTTGATGGCGATATAAAATGAAACTACTCTTTAAGGATACTTTTACGGGATTAGATAACGCTCTCCCTCATCGTGGAAGATGGATGACCTTCCTATCACCAGCAGGTTCAACCTTCGCCACTAAACTGATGGAGATTCTCAACAACCAACTTCATCTCAAAGCTATAGGAACAGCAGATGGAAGAAAGGTCAACGTCATGACGAAGGCTGAGTATCGTATTCCTTTTACTGTTAAGTTTGACTTTGAGATTAAAGACGGCGGTTTTGCTATAGAACTAGATACTGCTGATATAGAAGATGGGATGATAGTGGATACGAGCTTTTATGGCAAATACCTCTTTAGAGTAGAAGCCTTTGAAAGTGATGGTGGTCATACTCAATGTTATAAACTCACAAGAGTGAAGGATGGGTCGGAGCAAGCAGCAGTCTATTCAGGCGACAACGCTTGGGCTACAGATACTTCTTACACCTTCGAGTTGCAGATAACCGAATTAAATTTATCGACTGGATACTATCAGGCCGTAGTAACCATAAAGGAAGGAGCAGTAACCAGGTGGACTACAACGCAAGAGTTCGACAGATCGAGAAGTGAATCTCTGAGGGTAAGGTTCTTCTGTCAGACGACGGATAGAGAGGCTTACTTTGACAACTTCAAGGTCTATGGGAATAAGAGGAATAGGATAGGCAAGAGGGCTACCATCAAGCTCGGTCCAGGCTATCAACCCTATGCTAACCCTTCCGATACCAAGGCTAGTAGTAATGAAAGTGGGCTATTATTAGATAACAGTAACGAAGGTAGTTATAGCGATAGGCTCAGTTCTGCCGATAATCAGAGGTTAGGGCACAGGATCACCATAACGGATAAAATCGTTGTTAAGGCAAAGTTCTGGCTCAAAAGGTACGGGTCTCCTACGGGCACTCTAACTTGTGTGATCAGAAAATCATCCGATAGCTCGATTCTTGCAACCTCCCTGACACAGTTAATGTTAGTACAATTCCCTCTTCCTCATATAAGGGGTATGAATTTACATTTAATTTAACACTTGAGGGGGGCAACGATGTAAGGATATGTGCAGAATACAGCGGTGGAAACTCAACTAACTATGTATTGCTCAACCGTTGGTCGGCTAATCTCATAGCTGGGGACTTCACTAAATATGACGGTTCATGGACAGACTATGCAGCGAGGGATACCACCATTCAAGTATGGGTGGGGGATCAGTGACAACGTTATCGATAATGACACTACATCAATGTGGTATCCAAACCCAGTAAATGAGGCTAATGCTTGGATTTATGTCGATCTAGGTGGAGAAAAGATCATAACAGGGATTAAGGTTTATTGGGGGGCAGATGTTGCGTATAGACCTACAAATTATGATCTTGATTATTCTTTAAACGCCTCAGATTGGGCTCATTTACTGAATCAAGCTAGTGATCCTGGTAGCGGATGGAAAGAGCACATCTTCTCTAAAATTATTGCGAGGTATGTAAGGCTTCAGGTCAACACTCATGGATCATCTGGGACTAAAGTGTATGAGATAATGTATCAAGAGGGATATGAAGTCATCTACAAGATGAGCGATGAGATACTATCTTGTTCTATCGAACATGGGGAAGGCGGTCTGCCCTGTGCTTCATTGGAACTTGAGAATGTAGGCAACAAGTTTAGCAGTTTGGAATTTCCAGCAGAGATAGAGATAAGATTAGGGGACGACGATGCCTTGCTCTTCCTGCTCTTCAGGGGCTATATTGATAGTGTAAGAAAGAAGTTTCCACCATCGATATTAGAGATAGAATCTGCTCAAGGATATGCAAAGAGGCTCAACTTCAGAGAGGCGAAGAGCAAGAGCTATTCAGCCCAGACAAGAGGAGCGATCATCAAGGACTTAGTGGATTTGTATTTCTCTGGAACCTTCACATACGATCATGTTAGCGGTGGCTCAACAGCCAGCTACGACTTTAACGATGAGCCTATTGGTGAAATTATAAAGCAACTGGCAGACGATGAAGGCTATGTTTTCTATGTTGATGAGAACAAGGATATTCACTTTGCTTCTGTAAGTTCGGAAGAAACCAGAGCCAACATAACCATAAGAAAGGGTGAAGAGATCATACAGATCGAGCATGGAGAGATAGATGAAATTCTGAACAAGATCTACGTCAAAGGCTCTGGGGCTGTATCGGCAACAGGTGAAGATTCAGCGAGTCAGTCTGCCTACTGGTTGAGGGAGAGGACTGAAACGGATACGAGCATAACCGATAACACAACTGCTCAAAAAAGGGCTGATAGTCTTACAGCTTTACATAAGGATCCTGGCAACGAATTATCCCTCTCTCTTCCTTCATTATTCTTGATAAACCTCTTCGATAAGGTGACTATAACTTGTGATCAGGTCGGCTTAAATGCTGAGGAGAGCGTTGTAAAGGCTTATGCCCACGCTTTGAATAGCGACAGCCTCACCACAGATTTAGAACTTAAGAAGAAGAGTCTGAGTATGGCTGAGATTCTTGCTGAATATGAGAAGAAGCTCGAGGGGGTAGAATAAAATAATGCGCATACTAAAAAATCTCAAGAAAAAGATGGACGAACTTCGAAATGAATTATCGTTTTATGGTCAGATTTACTGGGCTCATATAGAATCCATCAACCCGAGCGAAGATAAACCTTTAAGAGTGAAAAGAATGATAATGAATGAAAAAGTAGAACTCGATTGTTATGCTACAAAGAAATTGATCGATGATTATACAAGGGGAGAATTAAAGGTCGGCGAACCCATCGTAATCTGCTTTATAAACAACGACCCTTCTCAACCCCTTGCTATAGCCAAGGTCTATAGAAGCTCGGTGCCATGAACATGTTCTAGAAATGACTATCGATCGAGGATGAAGGAAGATGCCGATGGTGAGGGATACACTATACTGGCCCAGTTGGCTTAGAAATGAAGTGAAGAAGGTTACAAAAAGGCTCCAAAAGTTAGAGGTAGAGTAGAACTTGGTCAAGACAGAGCTTAGAGATGTAATGATCGTAGCAATGAATCTGGGTCTGCCCATGGTCGAATCCATGTCCCTCAAGGAGTTTAAGAAGAGGTTAAAGGAGATAAAGATGAGACGATTAAAATAAATTATCTATTTCTTGACCGACCTCGATCATCGTTCACAGCGATCAACTTTTATCATTGATATTGAAGATAGTTATTATGACATCTGAGAGGAGTACTCTTCCTGTACCTGAGAGATATGGTAGCAAAGAGATGAGGGAAGTATTCGAAGAGGAGAGCTACCTGAATTATCAACTCATGGTCGAGGCTGCTGTCGCAGAGGCCCAAGCAGAGGTCGGCCTGATCCCTAAGAGTGCTGCTATGGAGATTGTATCAAAGGCAAACCTTGAATACATTACAATCGAAAGGTGGCGTGAGATAGAATCGGCCACTCAGCATGAGACGGCATCCTTGGTAGAGGCAGTAGTGGAAGTCTGCAGAGATGAAGCAAAGCCATGGGTGCATTATGGGCTTACGAGCAACGATGTTCTCGATACGTCTCTATCCTTACAGTTGAAGAAATCCATGGAGATAATGGAGGATAAGATGATCTCCTTTACAGAGATTTTATGCGAGAAAGCATTAGAATATCAAGATCTACCCGCTGTGGGTAGGACTCATGGCCAGCATACAAGTATAATCCCCTTTGGTTTGAAGTTCGCTGTATGGGCTTCCGAAATGAACCGCCACATTTTACGCTTGCGCCAATTGAGAGAGAGGGCCCTCGTCTGCAAGACCCTTGGAGTGGTTGGAACTGGCTCTGTAATGGGGGAGAAGGCTTTGGAGGTGCAGGCTCTTACAGCCAAGAAGCTCGGTTTGAAGCCTTTGGATGCTGCCACTCAAGTCGTTCCTAGAGATATCTTGGCTGAAGTCATCTTCTTCACAGCATTGGTTGCATCGAGTCTGGACAAGATGGCTACGGAGGTTCGTAACCTACAGCGCACAGAGATAAGAGAAGTGGCAGAACCCTTCAGAGCTACTCAGATAGGCAGTTCAGCAGTTCCCATGAAAAGAAATCCTATAAAATGTGAGAGGGTGTCCAGCCTTGCCAAGCTCATCAGAGCCCTTCCATCTGTTGCTCTACAGAATATACCTTTATGGCATGAGCGTGATCTATCGAACTCTGCGAATGAGAGGATTACGGTCCCTTCAGCCTTCATACTACTGGATGAATGCATAAATTCGATGACCAAGGTCATGAGAGGTCTCGTAGTCAGAGCCGATAAGATAAGGTCCAACATCGATCTGACCCAAGGTCAGATATACTCAGAGTTCATATTGGATATTCTATTAAAAAAGAGCGTATCGAGGTCTCATGCTCATAGACTGCTTAACAATGCAGCAGGGAGGGCTTCGAAGGAGAACATCCCCTACTCTGAAGCCATCCTTAAAGATGAAGAACTGGGCTCTCTCTTGAAGAAAGAGGAAGTTAAGGGCTTATTCGATCCTATAAAACACTTCTCTGCATCGAAGAAGATAATAGCAAACGTCGTCGATCTCTTTCAAAAGACAAAAGAATCTTAACTTCTCTTATCTATCTATGGTCATGCTTAAATCCACGCTCAATATCGAGCTTATTTTTGTTCAGTACCTGTCCTTGGTCTAGATGTTGCCAGAAGCTTTCCTTAATCTATGAATTCCATAATTCGTCATAGCCTAGGCCAAGGTCGATCTTATCGTTGATGCCAACTCTTGGTATGTTTCAGGATCGATCTCCCGTGTCGAAGCCCTGTCTACATCGATTATGTAGATGGATTGAAGTTTGGCCTCCCTGATCTGCTGCACGGTTATCGGTGGTCTTGTGTAGTAGACGTCACATAACTTCTTCACTTTTAGCACTTCTCTCTTACTACGGTATCTAGGTGGCTTGCCGAGTATCTCTGGTATCTGAAGGATGTTGTAGATGGGCGTTGCGAGGGCGAACTTGTTAGAGTAGGAGCTGTACCTTGCGATCTTACTCGAAATCCTTGCTTCATTATATCTGCTTGGATCAAGGGCGTGGTCTGGGGGCGTATACCCTGTCTCCACCTCGATTATCAAGACACCCTCCCCCTTTTCAGCAAAGACATCACATACAAAATCCATGTCAAGGGCCCGCTCTAAATCTACATCATAACCACGGGTGAGAAGAGACTTCGCACAGATCAACTCCATTACAGAGTGGTTGATCTTCACAAGATTATCATGGTACAGTTTGATCAACCTCTTCTTCAAGATTTCGAGCTTCTTCTTCACATCGCTATTAACATCCTCAGAAAGCTTGTCCACCAAAACCTTCAGGTCGTCCTCAAACCTTCTATACCTTGTTTTGCCAGTTGTCGTAACCATCACTAGATCGAATAATTTTTAAGGAAGCAGTTACATATATAGGGTTTGGGCTGGGAGCAGGCTTAAACCGACTGATTGAAAGGAAACCGATCGGCAAATCTGAGGATGCTCAGAAGGCGAGTCGAAAGACAAGCCGACTGGCAGACAAAGAAGCGTCGGAGAGCGACTGAGTAAGTCGGAAGGTTCGGGCTTAGACCAGCCCAATTCCTGATCATTGATATCCTACCAAAGCTTAGATGAAGTCCCGGTTATCAAAGTGATCAAGGAGAAGATCGAATAAGAAAGCCGAACTCAGCATAATGAAGAAGAGCTTTTAGATATAAGAGGCATCACAAGGCTGGTATAGATTTGCCTCCAGATCAGATCAATGGCATAGTTGCCCTTTGTGGAGAAGAAGATGTAATCCCTCGTCTCATATCTGCCCTTAAATCACTATCTCATCGTGCTTGGTCTGGCTACAAGATAGTTACAGAAGATGGATCTTCATACGACATTTCAGCCCTTGATAAAGTTAGGTCGAATTTGGCGATAGGTTGCTGCCTCGCCGAATCGAAGGATTACAAGATGGCTCTTCACGGCACAGTATACCATCCTGAAGGCTTCAACTTTGCAAAATTGAGAGAGGTATCAAAGGAGGGACTGGGTAGAGCTTCTGAACTTCTTTCCCAATTGGATGGAGACTTCACCTTTGTAATGATAAAGGACGATGAGTTGATATACGGTCGAGACCCATTAGGAGTCAAGCCACTATACTTTGCAAGGGATTTCAGCACTTTCGGCGTAGCATCTGAGATCAAAGCCCTTAAGGCTGTGGGGTTCAAGAATATCGAAAGAGTTCGTCCAGGTAGCATTCACAGATCTTCCCTAAAGAGAGGGGAAAGCTTTCTTTTCAGTAAAATCATGCCAGCATCTCCCTTGAGGGTCGGTATGGACGAAGCCTCAGATACCATATTGAACCTTCTCTCAGAATCCATTAGAAGAAGGGTTAGAGGGCTCGATGGTGTAGTTATAGGCTTCTCTGGAGGTTTGGACAGCTCGCTTTTAGCCCTGATCACATCAAAGTTAAAGAAGGTAACCCTTCTATCTTTATATGCGAAAGGCTCTAAGGATGAGGAGGATGTGAAAGACTCGGCGAGAAGCCTTGGGTTGGACCTCGAAGAGCTTCAGATCGATCTTGAGCAAGTGAGGAATAGGATAGGCTTGGTAAAACATCTGATAGAGAGCGATAGAACCATGGACTTGGCTATAGGCTTGGGCGTGCATCTTGCTGCCGAGAAGTGCTCACAGATGGGTCATAAGACCATATTCTTGGGTCAGTTTGCCGATGAACTTTTTGGAGGCTATGCCAAGTATGTGAGAGCGTTAAGAGAGATGGGAGAAGAATCTGCAGAGAAGACAATCCTGCAAGGAGTTCTCGATGGGCATAAGAACAATTTTGAGAGGGATGAGAAGGCATCTTCGCCTTACGCAGAAGTTAGGCTGCCCTACGCAAATATCGATCTTGTCAGGTATGCTCTGTCACTGCCTTTAAGCTTGAAGATAGGCAGAGGGGAAGATCGACGTAAATTGGTTCTAAAGGAGGTAGCCATGAAGGCCGGTCTTCCAAGGGACATAATACTAAAAAGGAAAAGAGCCTTCCAGTACAGCTCAGGCCTGCAGAAGCTCGTCAGAGTTGCAAAGGATTAAAAGTGAACCTGCATCTAAATTAGGATAGTGAAGGCAGTCGATTTGAGGGGAACGATCGATCTTATAAGACCCATCAACTCGATCATGGTCGGGTTTGCAGTGATGGTAGGCATATCTGTGGCATCTCCCAGTAGTGTACTTTCGATGCCTTCCCTCTTGGGCTTCTTGACAGGGTTCTTTATATCCAGCTTTTCTATGGTCATGAACGATTACTATGATGTAGAGGTGGATAAAGTGAACAGACCCGATCGACCCTTGCCAAGTGGAAGGGTCTCCCCGAATTCGGCTATAATCCTAGCTTCAGTTCTCCTTATCTTCGGGATAGCTTCGTCTATCTTGATAAGCTTTAACAATTTTATTATAGCATCGGCCTTTACATTTCTGGCATGGTTGTACAACTTCTGGGGGAAGAGCAAAGGGTTGGTTGGAAACTTGATGGTTGCGGCATCTGTGGCAATCCCCTTCATCTATGGTGGCATGGCTGTGGGGTGTGCCGACAACCTTCTATTGCTATGGCTTGCCCTGACATCCTTCTTGGCTGCTACTGGTAGGGAAGTCGTCAAGACTATCTGTGATATGGAAGGGGATAAATTTAGGAAGGTGATGTCGATAGCAAGGGTTTACGGTCCAAGATCTGCATCCATCTTTGGGGCTGTAATGTTCATGGTGGCTATAGTATCTAGCTGGCTTCCCATCATTACAGGCATAGTTGGGGTAGTCTACGCCATAATGATAATCATCCCCGATGCGATATTCGTGTATGCATCCATAAAGGTTCTTAGATCGCCATCTGAATCTAATGCACTACATGTGAAGAACGTCTCCCTCTTCGGCATGCTCATAGGGTTGATCGCCTTTCTCATAGGGGGGATAAGCTCTTAAGTGATGTATTATGTGGGTTGAAAGATACGGACCTAAAAGCATCAAGGATATGGTTGGGAATGAGGAGACGAGGATAGGCTTTCTGAAGTGGCTCAAGGAATGGAAGAAAGGCTCCAAGCCAGCCCTTTTGATAGGCCCTCCTGGAACTGGCAAGACCACTCTGGTACACCTGGCTGCCGATGAACTTGGCTACAATCTTATTGAGTTGAATGCCAGTGATGTAAGGACGAAGGATAAGATGATGCAGAAGCTTGGGCCTGCCTTGAGCACCCATAGTCTATTCGATGAGAAGTCCCTCATATTCTTGGACGAAGTCGATGGCATGTACTATAGACAAGATAGAGGTGGGATAGAGTTCGTGCAAGAGCTGATAGATAGTGGCAGAGTGCCCTTGGTCATGGCTGCAAACGTAGAGGACGACAAGAAGGTCATAAAGCTGATCAGAAAATCTAAGGTATTCAGATTCAGAAGGGTGGCACCAAGGCTTGTAGAGCTTTATATTGAGGACATTCTAAAAAGAAATGGGGCAAAGCTGAGCAAAGAGTCCATCCGTCTGATAGTTAAGGAAGCCAAAGGTGACATGAGGGCAGCCATCAACACAGCCCAGTCCCTTGCCAGTCTCTCTACGGAAGAATTGAGCTCTGTCATATCGAGTAGGAATTTGGCATACAGCCTAAAAGAAAGCTTCGAGGCGTTTTTCAATGCAGACTCTCAAGAGGAAGCTTACAAGGCCTTAAGGACTTCTGAAGTTCCTCCAAGGGATAAAGTAAGGATAGCCTATTTGAGTGTGGTCAATAGCGGTTTAAGTGGCGATACCCTCATAAAGGCTCTGGAGAAGATAGGGGAGGCAGACGAGATCGTGAAGATGATAGATACGACTCAAGAATGGAGGCTCTTGAGATATCTCGATAGGGTACTTGCTTATTCCCTCTTCAACACTCTTCCTAAAGGTTCAGTTAGTTACAGCGAAGACGATATGCCCTGGAATCTGAAGGTCAGGATGTGGAACGAGGGTAAGGTTTTGAAGGATATCGGTAGGCGCCTATCGAAGTTTCTTCATACATCGTCCCGAGAGGCTGTATCTATATTCATGCCATACCTCTTGGTCGTTCTTGGCAAGGACAAGAAATCCATGGAGAGGTTCATCAGGTTGCTAGGCTTGGGTGAAAGCGCATTGAAGGTTATGATGAAGGAGGCTGAGAGGGTCTCTCTGAAGGTGAGATGATCTGATAGTAAAAGTGGGGGAATGGTTCAGCCTTCCAAGAATGGGAAGGGATAGATTCATAAGCCTTATGAAGGCAGGTTTGATCTACGATAGATCGAAGGGTTTCAAAGCCGAAGCTGATGCAGATCTGGCTACAATAGCATCCATCTTGAAGACGGCTTTAGGCGGAGATTTCGAATTCGTGCCGAAGTGCTTTGTATGTAATTCAAGTGTAGAGTGCTACCTTTGCGCATATTGCCATATCTGTGATGTTAAGAGTTCAACTCCAAATTGCCTTTGTGATAAGTGCATGGACAGGGAAGATGCTTTTGCAATATATAGTAGAACCTTGAATAGTAGAACCTTGATGAAGAAGATAAGTTGATAAATTTATGATAAAGCATATAGTTCTGTTCAATCTAAAGTAAAGTACTTTAAACCAGTTCGATCGTTTGGCAAAGATAACAAAAGAGACACTATCCACGATCCCTGGAGTTCAGAACTTATCTGTTGGATCATCCATCTACCCAGATTTAAGGTACAAGTATTCGATAGTTATGGACTTTGCCGATAAGAACCTTTTGGAGGAGTATAGAGTTCATCCAATTCATGTAAAGTATGTTGCTGAGCATTTCAAGCCATCCATTGAGGAGTATGTTTCTCTCGATTACGAATCAATTTAAAGAGATTAAAAATCTTTAAAAAGGTTTGAAGTAAGGCTCACGATTCATTACAGATCTTAGATATGCCTTCAAAATTTTAGAGAAATCCTCTTTAGCAAGAGCATCGTCTATGTAGACTTTGTTGCAGTTCCTCATAAGGCATGGCTTAAACGCGCCATCGCTCGTAAGGCGGATTCTATTACAGAAGGCGCAGAACTCTGTGTTATCTATTGGATGAACAACCTCTACATTCACATCACCAAGATCGTAAACCTTCCTCTTCTGCATGGACTCCCTAACCCATGAACGTAGAGCCCTCTTTTCAAGCAATCTCTCAACGGTATCTGGCTCTATATGCATTTCATCGTAAAATTCGCTCTTTATTCTGATCGGCTCCAATTCGATCACCTGAAGGTGGGCACCTACTTCCCTTGCAAACTTTATGTAATCATCCAACTCATCATCGTTTATCCCCTTCAATAGAACCATGTTGATCTTTACAGGTGTTAGTCCATGCTTTACAGCAGACCTTACGCCTCTCAGAGTAGGCTCGAGCTTTCCCTTCGTAACTTCATGATACTTGTCCTGATCCAAGGAAGGGAGGTTGATGTTTACACGATTTAATCCAGCCCTCTTCAAAGGCTCAGCCAAGGGCTCTAGCAGAGACCCGTTGGTAACTATGGATGCTTCTTGAATGCCTCCCACAGATGCTATTCTGTTCACTATCTCCACTATATCTCTTCTAATCAAAGGCTCCCCACCAGTTATCTTCACCCTCCTAACTCCATACCTTGTGACGACCTTCACAACTTCCTCTATACCCTTAGGTGTAAGACTATCGCCACTTACATCGTTTCCCTCTCCATGGCAGAAGATACAGTCAAGGTTGCATTTCGAAGTTACAGATATACGTAAGTTGTAAGCCGTCCTTCCATAAGCATCGAGGAGCATCAGTTCACCCCGGTGATGTAGACCATATGTGATAACTCTGGTAGGATCAGACTCAGAGCCAGTTCGACAGCCTGAGGAGAGCCAGGCAGACAGAAGATAATTTTACCATTCAAAGTACCAGCCAAAGCCCTTGATAGATAAGCTGGGCTTCCTATCTTCTGATAACTCACAGCCCTAAATATCTCTCCAAACCCCCTCATCTCCTTATCCAATAGTGGAATTACAGATTCTATGGTAACGTCTCTTTTTGCCAAGCCTGTGCCACCTGTTAAGATCACCACATCCGCACCTTCGTCATATAGGCTGCGTAGAACCTCCAGCCTTATCATCTCCTTATCATCGTTTACCAACTTCCTTGATACTACCTTATGGCCACTCTCCTTGACCATCTCGACAGCCTTTGAGCCAGAAAGATCGTCGACTGCTATGCCTTGAGAAGCCTTCATATATCTTGAAGTACTCACCGTTATTATGGTAACCTTTACCCTCTCTGGAGCCATTCTCTTATGCTCTTCGTAAGCTGCCGACATCTCCCTTCACCTTCCTCAAGACCTTTATGCTTGAAATCATAGTTGTGGGGTACTGCCCTTCTTCGTCCTTCTCATACTTCTTGACTACATCCCAGATGTTGAGTAAGGCTATGGATGTGGCTGTAAGAGCCTCCATCTCCACACCCGTCTTGCTATTGGCGATTACCTTCGTGGTAACGACTATGCTCTCATCTTTTATGTGAATATCGACTTCGGTGCTCTCTACAGGTATGGGATGGCATAGAGGGATGACCCATGGAGTGAATTTGGTGCCATTGATCCCTGCCAAGGTTGCTATCTGAAGAGGATCGCCCTTCTCCACCCTTCCCTCTCTTATCAGCTTGATGGTCTCAGGCTTCAACCTTATCTCCCCTGAAGCTACAGCCTCTCTGTACTGCTCAGGCTTCTTTGATATGTCAACCATCTTTATCCCCATGCAGATCACCTTTACCCATAAATGAGCTTATCTTGGACTGGGTGTATCCGAGCTTCTTCTCTATCCTTGTGGTCTTAGTGATGGTTCTAGATTCTGGGCTCAACCTTGATGATTCCGTCATCTCCATGATCTTCTTGACTATGGGGTTGGGCGATTCAAAAGATTTGTGGAGCAAGACCCTCAGCTTGGTCATATTTGAGACGATTAGGTCTAGTGTGCGTATCATTTCATTCACCCCTCTATCTGTTATCAAATTCTGCTTCAGATCGGCTAGAAGTAAGGAAAGTTTCTCATAAACCCTCTCTGCAGTCAAAGACTTTTCAGGCTTCAACAAAAGGATACTCTTTGTAGCTTTGTGGGCTTCATCATCGATCCTCTTGGAGAGGTTGTGAACATCACCATGAACATCATCGAAGGATCTTCCACGTAATAACTCTCGTCTAAGATTCTTCAAATCTTCCACCAATTCATCGAAGGCATCCAGACTCAAACTCTCCATTTTTTTATCCCCTTTAAATTAAGATAGCCTCCTCGGATAAACTCTCCTTTTTCCTATTAACAGCATAGTATAAAAACTTCCAGATATATTTAATTCCTAACCATCGAGGTAGTGGGTTATGGCATCAGAAATAAAGAAGGAAGTCAAGGCCCTTCAAGAAGAATATAGAATCATCGGTCGTGAGGAGGAGTTAGAAAGCTCTCTTACAGCAATCTCTGCTGGAAAGAACATCCTTCTTGAAGGTCCAGTAGGGGTTGGGAAGACAGTTATAGCTGTAGCTATAGCGAAGCACTTCGGCCGTCCGTTTTATAGAGTTGATGGGGATGAGCGCTACACTGAACATAAGTTGACCGGTTGGTTCGACCCCGCAACAGTGATATCGAAAGGCTATTCATGGGAAACCTTCATACCCGGCCCTCTGACACAAGCCATGATCGATGGGGCTTTCCTCTTCATCAACGAATTGAATAGAATGCCCGAGGGGACCCAGAACGTGCTACTGCCAGCCATGGACGAGAAACAGATAATTCTCTCAAAGATCGATCTAGTCAAAGCCAAAGAAGGCTTCTCCATAATCGCAACTCAAAATCCTGAAGAGTTCGTCGGTACAAGCAGACTTAGTGAAGCTCTAAAGGATCGTTTTGTGCTGATCAAGCTCGATTACCAATCTGAGGATGAAGAGAGAAAGATAGTCCACAAAGAGACTGGGTGCAACGACAATACCTCTATAGAGATTGCAGTAAAGATTATGAGGACGACAAGAGAAGACCCTGACATCAGGCGTGGAGCTTCGATTCGTGGCGCAATAGACATAGTGGACATAGTTCGATGCTCAGCGGGGAGCTCTACTCTAAATCCAGAGATCTGGACAAAAGCCGCTATCATGGCTTTATCCACTAAGATGGAGCTTCAAGATCGGGCAACCCAGAGTATGAAAGACATCATCCAAAGAATCGTTACTTCAATTCTTAAAGAGTACTCAGAAGGCTCAGGTGGTCGGTCATCGAGCAGGGGTAAAGATTCAGATACTGATGGAGGTAAGATCGATCATATCGATGCTTTAACACTATCTAAGAATGTCCCACGCCTTAAGGATGCCATAAAAAGGGGGGATATCCCTAAAGCTCTCTTCATTATACAGGACTCTCCTCAATCTATCTATGAAATCCTTTGCAAAGAAGGTCTTTTTGAGACTATGTTACAAGCTACAGAGCACTCAGAACTGAGATGGTCCGCAGCTCAGCTTTTACTTACACTCCAAACAGCAAAACTCGATCCTATGCATAAAAGGATCGCAAGAAAAGTCCTGAATAGGACTATCATGAGGATGGCCGCCCAGATAGCTGGAAGGGGAGTCGTTCCTACAGAGCGTGTCGAAGTTCCCTTTGAACCAGGTCTAGAAGATTTTAACGTCGAAAAGACCCTTGAGAATAAACTCGGTAAAGACTTCCTTGACCATCAAGATATAGTATCCATTAAAAAATGTCAGAAGAAGAGTGCAGTCTCATTGATGCTGGACACAAGCAACTCGATGCAACAAGAAAAGATAGCTATAGCCGCAATAGCTGTCGGTGTGCTTTCACATAAGTTGCGTGGAGACCCCTATTCAGTTATCACCTTTAACAAACATGCAGATTTGCTCAAGCCTATAGGTAATCGCCCAGATATAGAGGGTCTGATCGATAAGATTCTGGACCTTCAACCAGGAGGAGTAACCGACATAAAGGAAGCTCTGGAAAAGGGCTTGGAAGAATTGGAAAAACTCGATGTACCTGAAAAGTTAGGCATCCTGATAACAGATGGCTGGGTCACAAAAGGCGGGAACCCGTTGCCTGTTGCTGGGAAGTACCCTAGGCTTCATGTTATACAAGTTCCGTTTACCATAAGTGGAGATTCCAATATGTGCAAGAACCTCTCAAAGGCTGGTAGAGGAAGATACTCTTACGTTCAAAACTTTCAGGACCTGCCCCGCGCTATAATGAACATATTAAGATAAGATATAATTCAAACTTTATCGAATTAGATTTATTAAGAAGCCAGATTACTTGATGATTTGAACTACAACTTCTCTCTTTCGAGGAAGGCACTCTTCTAAAGCATCTCTAACTGTAGCATGTAAGATGTGTAAAGAGTAATTGGGTATCTCTTGTTAAATTCAACCTACCTGAAGCCTTGAGAACTAACTCTTTTTTTAAGTTCTCACGAGTCACTAAGCTTACATGGAATGCTGTTCCCAAAGCTTCCCATTTATCGATCATGTAACAGATAAAGATTGGAGATCGGTCTTTTTATGCCTTTTTTAAAAGTAAGTAAGTAAGTAAAGTAAAGAAAAGATTAAATGCCTTTGAATAAAACACCTTTATGAAAAAGCATCATAAAATGAATACCAATAAAAACAAGGTCGGTCATACTCCTTCCGATCCTGAAAGACCTTCAAAGATGGGATGTGGTAGATCGGTCGACGGTCTGAGATGTGGTTACATAGAAAAGAACATCCATAAGCGCAGGCTATTCCTTGGTCCATCGCCCCTCATCGATAAACTAAGAAGAGCAGAAAGCCTAGGATGGAAATTGATCTTTAAAACTGCAAAAGTTGGAAGACGTGGCGAGTTCTTTTATGATGTTTACCTGCTCTGTCCAGAATGTGCAAAGATGCAAAAAACGTTAAAGTTAATATCTATGAGATGATATAATGGTAATCGGTATGAGCAAGGAAGATTTGGAGCTAGAATCTCTAGGGGGCGTAGGGCCAGTTACCAAGCAGAAGCTTGTATCCGCTGGTATATACAACATACTCGATCTGGCATCTAGAGGGCCATCCGAGATTGCAGATGCTGTGAACATCGATCGCGATAAAGCTACAGAACTTTGTAACAAGGCAAGGGATAAACTCATCGAGCTAGGGAGGTTAGAGAAAGAGTTCATATCTGCAAGTGAGCTCTACAAAAAGCGCCAGGCCATAGATAGGATACATATGGGCTCAAAGAATCTGGACGATCTATTGGCTGGAGGGATAGAGACTCAAGCTATAACAGAATTCTATGGCGAATATGGTTCAGGCAAGACCCAGATATGCCATACCCTATGTGTGATGGTGCAGATGCTGAAAGAGCAAGGCGGGCTAAGTGCTGGAGCTATTTATCTAGATACTGAGAACACCTTCAGACCTGAGAGGATAGTGGAGATAGCTGAAGCTTATGATCTGGATCCCGAGGAAGTCTTGAGTAAGATAATCGTAGCAAAGGCGTATAACAGTGCCCATCAAGAGTTTATAATAAATGAAGTTGGCAGACTTATAGAGAAGGAGAATGTAAGGTTGCTTATCGTGGATTCAGCAGTTGCTCATTACAGAGCTGAATTCTTGGGCAGAGGAACTTTGGCAGAAAGGCAACAGAGGCTCAATAGGTTCATGCATCACCTCTTGAGGATATCTGAAATCTACAACGTAGCAGTTGTAGCGACGAACCAGGTCCAATCAGCGCCCGATGTATTCTTTGGGGACCCATCAAGACCTACAGGGGGGCATGTCGTAGCTCATACAAGCACATATAGGATATATTTAAGAAAAGCGGGCAAGAATAGGATCGCAAGGATGGTCGATAGCCCAAGCCATCCTGAGAGGGAGGCTGTATTCATCCTTAATGAAAAAGGGGTTGACGACCCGCTAGAGAGCACTCGCCCAAAAAAGAGTAGATAGTTAGTTTAATTATATATTATATCAGATCAGCGACTTTTAAATAATCTTATTTAAGATCGAATTTACGTTGCCCTTTGATTAACTCAAAGATAGCCTTTACTTCAGGATCGTTTATAGCTCGTCCTGCTGACTCCCAGAACTCTGACAGCCTTTCCCTATCGTAACCCTCCTCCTCATATTCGAGGGCTTGAAGAGCCATCTCAAGCTTATCTATCTCCCTGACGAGCTTTGCCTCTACCGACGATCCATCTTGAAACTCCTTCCAGAGTTCAGAGTACATCTCTTTAATATCGTCTGGCAGTGTAGACAGAATCTGAATCATGGCTTTATCTTCTAACCTCCTCTTTTCCAGATCTTTCTCCTTCGTTTTATAAGACATAGAATCTCCAATTACGGACTCGCAAGCATCGTGAAGTAATGCCATCTTGAGCATCTTCAAAGTATCAAGATTTCTTATATCTCCTATGAGCATGCAGAGGATAGACGTCATGAAAGTATGATCGGCTACAGACTCCGGGTCTTTAACCCCAACTTTTATGAGCCATCCAGACCTTGGAACCCTCTTCAATCTCCCTATAATCTTAACGAAATGGATTATGCCTTTCTTTCTGTTGTACAAACCATCTTCATTTATCGATCTAACCCTTAAGATTTTACCTCTAAAGGATCGAAAAGACTTAGGACAAGATTTATCAGATGCATTTGAATAAGATGAATTGGTTGAAGAAGGCAATCCTCATAACGTACTCTGATAAGTTCGCTATTCAGGAAGCATCGGGCTTAGCCGGGGCAGTAGATTATGAAGTCGTCAAGATAATCACACGGAAGTACCTCTCTAGAGCAAAATACGGTATAGGTGCCGGGAAGGCAGAAGAGTTAAAGAAATTATCAGAAGACCTCGGTGTTGACGTCATCCTCTTCGACAAGAGGTTAAAATCTGTTCAAATCTATAATCTTGCAAAGCTCACAGGCGTAGAAATCATCGATAGAGAGCGGTTGATACTGGAGATATTCCATAAAAGGGCATCTACCTTTGAGGCGAATCTACAAGTTAAACTTGCTGAGCTTAGGTATGAAATACCTAGAGCAAGGGAGAAGGTAAGGTTGGCTAGGATGGGTGAACAACCGGGCTTCCTTGGCTTGGGCAGATACGATGTAGACGATTACCACAGGATGATAAGAAGGAGGATGGCAACGATAATCAAAAAATTGAAGCAAGTCGGTAAGAGGCGTGAGCTTTATAAAAAAAGGAGGCTTAAGCTGGGTCTGCCCTTAATCTCCTTTGCAGGTTATACAGGGACTGGAAAGACGAGTCTCTTTAACATATTGACAGGAGAGCAGAAGGAGACGGAGAGGGGTTTCTTCACTACTCTAGCGACTACAACTAGAGGTATAAGACTGTCAGGATCGAAGGTACTTATATCAGATACTGTTGGCTTCATCAGCAGGCTTCCTGCATACATGATCGGAGCCTTCAAGGCAACTTTAGAGGAATTGACCTATGCAAACTTGGTCCTTCTTGTAATCGATGCCAGCGCGCCTCTTAAAAGCATGGTTAAAAAGCACAAGAGTTGCGTGCGTATTCTTGCCGATCTTGGCGTCTCCCCTTTGAATGTTCTACCCATCTTCAACAAGTTCGACCTCACAAGTATGGATGAAGTCAAAGATAAGATCGAAGCCCTTAATATGATCCCTGAAGACGTCGTAATAACATCGGCAAAGACTGGCTTTGGGATCGGTAGACTGAAGTCCAAGGTGCACGAAATGGTCCATGTTCGTGCTTCATCCCTCTTGCCCAAGACATTGTAATAGAGGATCGGAAAATGGCAGAAGTTGTAGTCTTAAGGTGGGGGCATCGCCTAAGGGACGAAAGGTTGACCACACATATCGTCTTGACTGCACGTGCCCTTGGCGCATCTGGTGCAATACTATCGGATATGGAGGACAAGGATATCAAACACACGATCGAGAAGGTTGTAGAAAGATGGGGCGGCCCCTTCTTTTTTGAAATGAACATCCCATGGATGAAAGCCATCGATAAATGGAGGGAGAAGGGAGGGATCGTGGTTCACTTGACGGCTTATGGGGAGAACATAGAGACCAGCGATGTGTTGAAAAGGATAAAGTCGACAGGTAAGGACGTCATGGTCCTTATAGGTAGCCAGAAAGTCCCTCCAGACTTCTTCAGGGAAGAAGTCTCAGATTTTAACGTTGCTATAGGTAATGAGCCCCATTCTGAATGTTCCGCCTTAGCCATCTTCCTCGACCGATACTTTGAGGGCAAAGAGATATCCAAGGAATTTAAGGGTGCAAAGGTGAAGATAATACCTCAGAAAAGAGGGAAGCGTGTGGTGTTCATTTCTGACAGTCCAACTTAATTTTTTCTTTTAAAACACAAATTCTGATTTTGATTCTAGTCAGATAAAGGGAGTTCTATTCACCGGCAACGATTATCTGCCGATATGCTTTTTCTTCATTTTTTGCCACTTTCAATATGCTTTTATCCTTTTTATTTAGGCATGCAATCAAAGGGGAGAGCATGGAGAAGGGTTTGACAGAATTCTTGGAGAGGGCACCTCTCTCACGCTTCCACTATATACTGTTGGTCATGGGTAGTTTGGTCTATGGATTTACTGCCATGAACTACCTTCTACTCCCACCCATTTTGCCTGCCATAAGTAAAGAGTGGGCTTTGGATCTGCCAACACAAAGCCTTATCTTAAGTCTGACAGCTATAGGGATGTTCATTGGTGCTTTAAGTTGCGGAATCATAGCCGACCTTTTAGGTAGAAGGAAAGCTCTTTTACTGACCATCGTGATGATGACTGCTTTTACAGGGCTCTCCTCTTTTGCTTGGGATGCCCTATCCCTGTCTATCCTTCGCTTTCTGGCAGGAATAGGCTTAGGCGGCTCATTGCCTCAGCCCGGGGTGTACGTATCCGAATACGTGCCTGCGAAGTCTAGAGGGCGTTTTCTGGGTCTGATAGAATCTGCTTGGGCATACGGGGCAGTGCTTGCAATAATCTTCCCCTTTTACTTGATCAAGGGATATGGAGAGTTCTTAGGTTGGCGTCTGACCTTCTTGATGGGTTTCATCCCACTTCTTCTGATTCCTTTGATTCTTCGGTTTTTACCCGAATCTATAAGATATCTAGAGAATAAAGGAATGGGGGACGAAGCCTGGGATATCCTAGAAAGACATGGACTTGCTTCCATGATGCCTGATGGGGGTAGCCCTGAAGATCGTAACCCTCTCTATTCAGTAAAATCTACTTTGAAAGAAGTATGGTCTCCTATGTATGGCAGAAGAACGGCAATGCTATGGATCTCATGGGCAGTCTTGGTCTATACGTATCACGGGATATTTCTTTGGCTTCCTACAATTGCTTATGTCGAGCTTACGGCTGCAAAAGAGCTCCTTACGCCTCTTTATTTTGTACTTCTTGTGACTTTGTTACAGATACCTGGGTACTATAGCGCAACCTTTCTTCTAGATTCTATTGGGAGAAAGCCCGTCTTGGTTTCATATCTAGCTCTTGCTGGCCTTGGCAGTCTTTTATTTGGACAAGCGACGGGAGTATTCTTCTTCCTCTTTTTGATGGGGGTTATTTCGTTCTTCAACTTGGGTGCATGGGCCGGGCTTTATGCCTATACCCCTGAACTCTATCCTACCTCTATAAGAGGAACGGGGTCAGGACTTTCTGCAAGCATCGGGCGCCTTACCTTGATCTTTGCGCCGATAATAACAGGTTACCTTTGGTGGTCACAAGGGGCCATCTCTCTTATGTTCCTTGTATTTGCTGTGGTACACTTTTTAGGGGCTATATGCGTCTTGATTTTGGGGATAGAAACGAAGGGCAAAGTCCTAGAGGAGATTTCAAAACCTCCTCCTAAGGAAGAAGAGACGAAGATATAGAAATAGAGTCAAGCCCTCAAAATCCATCGGTTTAAAAAGATCAAGTGCAAGACTATCACTAGTTCCCACAAAGGTTATGGCTTAAGGGTAAAGGGATAGAGAAGATGAACAACAAAGTATCGAGTTCAGCTTTAAGGAGATTTTTACGTAAAAAGCTGTTGGATGAACGCTAAAGAGACTCAGAAGAGAGGGAAAAGCTGGTAAGGTCGACCATCGATACTAAGAAAGATCGATCTTATGGAAAATCTTAAAAGAGAATTTTTATACAATTAACATGTGTCTTCTTCTAAATTATCAAATTTTTGGGCAAAAAACCTCTTTAGGAGGAAAAAATGACGATGGTGAAGCATTCAAAGATCGAGTATGAAGATGCCTTTGTTAAGATAGCCGGTCTATTGGGGGGCGAAGAGTACGTAAGAGTGGCAAGGGCACTGCTCAACAATGAGCATGCAACTGATGAAGAGATAGCTAGTGCTACGGGGTTGAAGATCAATACTGTTCGAAAGACTTTGTACCACCTATTTGGGCGGTCTCTTATAGGTGGGGTAAGAGTCCGAGACTTAAAGAGAGGCTGGTTCGTGTACAGATGGCGAGCTCAAAGAGACCAGACGGACAGCTTCATAGACACTCAGAAGAAAAAAACCTTAAAGAGACTTCGAGAAAGGCTGACATACGAAGAAACCCATGAATTCTACCATTGTGGCATGCCTGATTGCCAAAGAAGGACTTTCGAGGAGTCTATCGATCTTTTCTTTAAGTGTGATGATTGTGGTAAAATCTTGGATCGGGTAGACAACGGTGAACTGAAGAAAGCTCTTGAATGGAAGATAAATGAGATAATAGATGAAATAGAGAACGCCAATGAAAAAAGTGAATCTACGAATCAGCTTTAATCTTTAGTACTCTTTATTAAGCAACCGATTTCTGTCAGAAAGATGTAAGATGAACGAGCAAGAAGCCATAAATTTACTGAAGGAAGAGAAACCTCTTGATAACCTCCTCAGACATAGCATTATTGTGAGTGAAGTCTCGGCTATATTGGCTTTTGCTCTGAAGGAGAAGGGTTATGAAATCGACCTAGAATTGGTAAAGGTAGGAGGATTACTGCACGATATAGGTAGGACGAGGACACATTCTGTTCATCATGGGTACGTAGGTGGAAGACTTCTGAGGGAGATGGGCGTTGATGAGAGGATAGCAAGGATAGCAGAGAGGCACGTAGGCGGGGGTCTATCAAAGGAAGATGCTGAGAAGTTGAGCCTGCCAGAGGGGGTATATATGCCAGAAACTTTGGAGGAGAAGGTCGTCTGCTTCGCTGATAAGATAGTTGGAATGGACAACGTCATCCCTTTAGAAGAGACTTTGGATAAGTTCAGGAAGGAACTTGGAGATGAAAGTGATGCAGTGCAAAGGCTCATAGAACTGAAGGGCGAACTCGCCAAGTTGTTAGACCGTGACCCAGAAGATGTAGTCAAGAAGAACTTCGTTATGTGAGATGATTATTTTTTTTCTATGGGTTGTCTTATGATGGTCTTCCATCTCTCTGGAGCCGTTCTCCGTATGTCACTCATGTAGATCTCGTGGTGGTATCCACGCATCTTGTAGCCGTTATCTTGGATGAACTTGTGTAGCTTGGAGATGGTTTTACCTTCTTCAGAGAAGGGACCGACGTGCATGATCTGCGCCGACAATCCCTCGTGGAACTCTTCAAGGGTGACGCTTTCGATCTCCTTCAGCCCTTTCTTCTCCTTGGCTTCCATCTTGGCTTCTTCCACCATCTTCGGCGTGACGAAGTCGGGCTGTCTGATCATGGACTTCCAGTTCCACTCCTCTCTCGGCACTTCACTGAAAGATGCCTGAGAGTCCTCCAACCACCAGAGTCCTTCGAGAGTCATGACTACGAAGTCGTTTCCAGCAACTTTGGCTTTGAACTTAACTGTGTAGGCGACTGAGTATAGAGCGTTGAGCGCCGCTTGATAGGTCTCGCCTCCGGGTTCGCCTCTTCCTGTGATCGTCAGGAACTTGGCAGGGGGAACATCGATGATGCTAGGCTTTGTTGAGCTTGAATAGAGAGGCTTAAACTGCTTCCTTAAGTCGATTTTCTCGTCCATATTCGATTCCAAGATGGAGGAAACCTATTAAACTTCCGATTTGTTATATGCTCTACGATGGTTATGTATTTCACTTCACGCTCACGCTCAGATTCCCTCGATGTTTACACGGCGTAAAATCTCGTAGAAGATAAAAGTAACGAATTATGTTATTTTAAGAAAATTCAAAAAAATAAAGGGGAGGATATTTTGCAGTCCTTTAGGAACTTCTAAAGGAGTTATTCTACTTCTTTTCCTGCATCTGTTTCTTAAGTTCTGGTACCGTTAGACCACCCACCATCCAATCATTTGGTGGAATCTCATGGATCAATACCCAGGTGAATTGTTTTGGTTGTTTTGCTTCTTTAACAATCACGTCCGTCACACTGCTTGCCAACTTCTTCTTCTCTTCATCTGAGAGAGCCCCCTTTCCTAGCCATATATCGACGAGAGGCATTTCATCACCCCGTATCTTAGGTAAGGGTTTTTATATAAAGAATTTTGGCATAATCGATCTTCTCTGAAGGCAATGCAAACTTATGGATTTTACTTAATTCGAATTTATATAGAGTTAAGACATAATAAACTAAAATATAAATTGGTGAGCCGATAACATAAAGATATCAGACATTGTCCATCAACAAAAGTAAAAGTAAGACTATCGATACATTAGAAGTACAGATAGTGAATTTTCTTCGCCGAAATCGTGGAAGACTGTGCACAAAGGAAGAGATAACGGCAGGACTGTCCTTCCTCCCTTCCAACTTTTACCGTGTAAAATCGGTTGAATCCCTTACAGACACCCTCAGTAACGTCAGTGTAATGTGGCTTGTGCAAGAAGCCATAAAAAAACTTTTGAAAGAAGAAAAGATCATAGTGAAAAGGGTTAAGACCAAACTCGAAGAAGAGACCTGCTATACGGTGCTTTAGTACAGACGACCAACGATTCAGTTCCTGTTTATATATCCTATTTAGAGCATCTTTTGGCTTAGATGTCATACAGACTTTTTTGGCAACGAATGGGAAAAACTGTAAGATATTACAGTAAGATTGGAAGAGAAGCCAAACTGATAATCGTCGTATCTTCCCTTACATCCTTACCTTATAGCTTTCTCTTAGTCATCCAGTCGATCTACCTTGAAAAGGCAGGAATAGACCCTACGTTGATAGGTGTGTTGTATGCCGCTTTCGGTCTTGTAAGTTCGACCTTTGCCTTTCCATTTGGCATGTTGAGTGATAGATATGGTCGAAGGATGTTTTTAGCCCTCGGTATTCTTCTTCAGGCAATCTCATACATAGTGTACATCTTCACCATCGACTACTCTTTACTCTTCATCTCTGGGATGATGGGTGGCGCTGGAAGTGCCATGTTCTACCCTTCTAGTAGTGCTTTATTGGCGGAGAAGGCTTATGAGGGAAAGATGACCGTGACTTTCAGCCTTTCTTTCTTCGTATCAACCTCCACATACACCATTGGGGCTTTGTTGAGTGGTTTACCGGTTTACTTTCGAACATGGTTCAACTTTCCTGAAGTACTATCCTACAGACCCATGTTCGCCCTTGCCTTCCTCTTTTTGATTCTTTCATTGGCGCCTCTTGCTTTAATCAAGGAAGGTAGAACTTATAGAGGTGAAAGAAGGCTCTTACCAAGAAAGTCTTTAAAGATCATAGCCAAGTTCTCTCTTACCGATGCTTTGATCGGCATAGGGGCTGGTTTCATAATACCCCTCTTCTCTCTCTGGTTCTTTCTGAATTTTGGAGTAGATGAAGTAGTCTTGGGCCCATTGTACGCTGTTGTCAACGGTGTTATGGCTCTATCGTACCTTGCAGCTCCTAAGCTCTCTGATTCACTTGGCATGGTCAACAGCATAGTTCTAACTGTAGGCCTGTCGACAAGCTTGATGTTCATAATGCCCTTCATAGACAACTACGGTATCGTAGCAATCCTCTTCATATTCAGAACTTTCTTGATGAACGTCTCAAACCCTATATCCCTGTCCTTCATGATGGGCATGGTTACTCCCGAAGAGAGGGGCTCGGCTTCAGGCATAACTGGCGTAGCTTGGAACCTTCCTTATGCCATAACTACAACGTTTGGAGGTTACATTCTCCAGCATATATCGCTTTATCTACCCTTCTTGATATGTGGCGCATTTTACACTGCCTCGGCCATTCTATTCTATGGTTTCTTTCGCCATTATGAATCGAAAAGGAGAAGCGATCAGGAGTAGATCATTTAGGCTCGTAAGAAAGATTGTGTTGCTATTTCTTTGAAAGTGGATGATAAGTTCTCTATAAGGTTCTAAGGCATAAGTTTTGGATTATGAATGTGTCTCAAGCATCATGTTGTTCATTTAAATAAATATAATATAATAATAAAACGATTTCACAAATAAGATAGTAACGTTGAAAAGATCTTATGCTGTAAAATATGGAGTGTGGAGGAAGTGGTCGTCGTAAAGATCATGCCATGCCTAGACGTGAAGGACGGTCGGATCGTGAAGGGCGTTCATTTCGTCGATCTAAGGGATGCTGGTGATCCTGTCGAAAACGCGAGGTTCTATGAGAAGGAGGGGGCTGACGAACTCGCTATGCTCGATATCGCGGCGACTGTTGAAGGAAGAAAAATGAAGCTTGAATGGGTTAAAAAAGTGAAGAATGCTATCTCGATACCTCTAGTAGTGGGGGGAGGGATATCGAATTTAGGGGACATGGAAGAACTGTTCGATCTAGGCGTGAGTAAAGTATCGATAAATACTGCAGCTGTGAAAAGGCCTGAGCTTATCAGAGAGGCCTCGGAGAAGTTTGGAAAAGGGAGAATCGTTGTAGCCATCGATGGCAGGAGGAACCCTGATATGCCTTCGGGCTTTGAGGTTGTAATAAAAGGTGGGACGGAAGGAGCTGGGATCGATGCCGTCGAATGGGCTAAAAGATGCGAAGAGCTAGGTGCTGGAGAGCTCTTACCTACAAGCATAGACGGGGATGGCACCTTATCGGGCTACGATCTCGATTTTACTAGAGCTATCTCTGACGCTGTTGAGATCCCAACAATAGCCTCAGGAGGGGCAGGAACATTAGAGCATCTATATGAGGCGGTAGTTAAGGGTAAGGCCACAACCCTTTTAGCCGCTTCCATCTTCCATTTCAGAAAGTATTCCATTAGGGAGGTAAAGGAGTTCTTAAAAAGCAGGGGCATAGAGGTGAGGCTTTAACTTCCTTCCATAGGCGATGAGAAAAAGAAAGTATGATTCGATCGATGGATGAATTTCATAAACCTTAAGTCGATATACGAATATAGATTCGATACCTCTATCAAGCCAAAAGTTCAGAATGCACAATCGATAGACCTTCTCCTGAAGGTAGTTCGATGATTCAACGGCTCTTTAATAGAAGAGAACACAGAGACCAGATGTTCGTTGACATCAGATATCTTCGTCTATTCCTTCATGATAAGATCGTCTGATAAACTTTAAAATAAGCGTTATATCTGCGATCAAATAAAATAATTCATGTTGGATGCCATCATTGCTACCAATCTGACAAAGACCTTCTTGAGCAAGAAAAGGAGGGGGAGGCTACCCTTTACAGGAGAGAAGGTAAGGATAAAAGCCTTAGATGAATTGAGCTTGAGAGTCAAAGAAGGAGAGATGGTAGGACTGCTAGGTCCCAATGGAGCTGGCAAGACCACTCTGATCAAGATCTTGAGTACGCTCATAATTCCAGATAGCGGAACTGTAAAGGTGAATGGTTATGATATTCTAAAGGATCCAGTTAAGGTTAGAGAGAGCATAGGCGTCATGCTGACAGGTGAGAGAACTCTTTACTGGAAGCTTACAGGTAGAGAGAACCTGCTTTACTTCTCAAGACTTTATCATGTGCCCAAAGATTTGGCAAGGCGGAAAATAGACGAGCTTTTGGCTTTAGTTGGGCTTAAAGAAAAGGCTGATGAGCTTGTTGAGAATTACTCATCAGGGCAACGGGTAAGGCTAGGTTTCGCAAAAGCCTTGATCAACGATGCACCCATAATGCTCTTCGATGAACCTACCATGAGCTTGGACCCTCAATTTTCAAGGCACATACGCAATACGATCAGATGGCTTAATGAGGAAAAAGGTAAGACTATTCTCTTAGCAACACAGAACATGCTCGAGGCAGACGAGCTATGCCATGCTATTTCTATAATCGATCAAGGGAAGATAATCGTCTCAGGATCGCCAAGTGAACTGAAGGCTAAGCTTTTAGAGAAAAGGAGCATAAAGGTGATAGTTCGCAACCTCCCCTTTAAAGAGATCTATACTGAGAACCTCTTAAATGATGTAAAATGGACTATAAAAGAAGCCGATGATGGGCAGTCTATCATGCTACAAGCAATAGTTGAGGACGAGGAGAATGCCCTCTCTGAATTGCTTGAGATGATTGCAAAGCATAGTGGAAAGGTAGTAAACGTGACTGTGAATGAGCCTAGCTTAGAGGACGTATTCCTTAAGTTCACAGGAAGGAGTTTTATTGGTTGACTCGTTGACACGTTTCTTTGATGGAGTTATAGCCACAGCCTATAAAGAACTTAAGATATCTTTAAGGTACTCAACATGGATTCTAACGATGTTTGCGGCACCTTACGTATTATCGATTCTGATGCAAAGTATTGGTAGTTATGCTGGAGGTTCTGAAGCTTATGGCAACTTTTTGGCTTACACAGGAACAGAGAACATATTTGTATACCTGATCTTAGGGGCCCTTCTTTGGATGGTGGCTGCTGTAATCATGTGGGATGTGGGTCTCTTGCTGAACAATGAAAGATGGAGGGGGACATTGGAGCAGAACGCCATGGCTCCTGTGCCTTTCATCTCCCTAGCAGTAGGGTTCACGATTGCGGACATCTTATTCACTTCTCCCATATTCATCATAGGGGTTGCTTCAGGCCTTTTCATAGGAGGCGTCTTCTCTTTAACATCCTTCTTTCAAATCTCCCTACTATTCATAATAGGACTTCTTCCACTTTATGGAATAGGGCTACTATTTGGCGCTCTATCCTTCAGAAGCAGAAGGAGTTATTCAGTAGTGAATATGCTCAATACAACCTTGGCTATACTGTCTGGCTCTCTTTATCCTATCACTGTTTTGCCAGTCTGGTTACAATTCGTCTCGAACCTAATCCCTTTAACCCACGCAACGATCCTTGTTAGAACATTTTCTCTCTTACCTCAGTTCTTTCTTAGCGAATCATGGCGCCTACTATTTTTGATCTTCATGATAATCATCTATCCCCTAATAGGCATTTACGTATTCAACATGGCTGATAGGCAAGCTAGAAGGAAGGGAGACTTTGCCAAATATTAAGTTATTAAAAGACTTAGCTACGGATTTGATGGCATCATCATGGAAAAATTGGAAGATAATGGCCAGATATCCCGAATGGTTGTTATCGGAGCTCATAGATTCGATCCTTTATCTCACGATGTTCTTAATTGGGGTACTGATATTTTTGCCGAACTTTTCGAGCGCTCAAGGATCTTTAGCAGTGAACTCTTTGGTTTGGGGGTTTGTGTTCATGGTGAATTTTGGATATGCCATCTGGAACCTAGGATTCTCGTTACAGGGGGAGAACAGGACTGGCACTCTTGAGCAGGTATTTCTGACGCCTACTTCAAGACTTGCTTTCATAGTTGGGGCTGGTCTTCAAAGCTTTGCCACCGGAGCTCTATTGATAACGATCTTACTGCCTTTGATAAACCTATTCATGGGCATACCCATAATCGTCCAAGACGTCGCTCTATTGATGGTCTCTTATACCATAATGATAATTATGATGCTTGGATTCGGAATAATCTTTGCTTCTTTAATTTTGCTTCTAAGGACTCCTGAAGGTATAGGAAGTTTAACTTATTTTCTTGTGATGATCTTGGCAAGTGTTTTTGTGCCCGCGACTACTCTTCAAGAACCTCTAAGGACCATCGTATCTTTATTCCCCCTTACTTATCCTATCGACATGATAAGGCACTCTGCCATAGGCACGCCTACCCTATTTGAACCCATCTTCGAGCTCGTCCTTACTGGTATGATATCTGTAGGCATGTTCTTCTTTGGTCTTCTGACATTTCGCCTGATTGAGAGAAGACTGAAACGTGAAGGTTCTCTAGTAGCCTTCTGATTTAGATGTGGTTTTAATCTTCTTTTTATTGTCAAACATAAGTCAAGGTGATAGGTAACAGGTTTGACAAAGCATAAGACCCCCATTTCTGGTTGGGGTTGCTAATTTAAAAGATACGTTGAAATATGATTGAGTGCATATGGATTTTAGTATGTTATTAAAACTGGAATTACTTCAACGTGAGATTGAAGGCTTTAGACTGATAAATTGGTTTGTTATTGGAGCCTTTGAGAAGCCATGAAGCCCGCATTTCTATTCTTTGATAAGGGTAGCATACTGATTAGGGGCGAAGTGAGGGTACCCTACGCTACATGGGATGAAAGGGTGAAGGCGTTCAGGGCCCAAGCATTATACTATCGGGAGATATTCGAATACCTCAAGAGAAGTGAACTAGACTTCAAGGATTATGTCCAAGACCTGATACCCTGCCCAAACCTCACATGTAATATCTATCTGAGGAGCTATCAGGAGAAGGCTTTGAGGGTATGGGATGAAGCTGGTAGAAGGGGCGTTATGGTTCTTCCTACAGGTGCTGGGAAGACCTTTATAGCGATGAAGGCCATCGAGATGGTCAATCAGCCATCGATAGTTGTCGTGCCTACCCTCGACCTAGTGGAGCAGTGGAGGAGCAGGCTTAAAGAGGAGTTCAAAGTCGAAGTCGGGGTCTATGGTGGAGGCGATAACATACTCAAAGCTCTTACAGCATCAACGTACGATTCAGCTTACCTTAAAGCAGGGGAGATAGGTAACAGGTTCAGCCTCATCATCTTCGATGAAGTGCACCATCTACCAGCCGAAGGCTACAGGCAGATAGCTGAAATGTTCACAGCACCCTATAGGATAGGTCTAACAGCGACTTATGAGAGGGAGGATATGCTTCACAGAGAGTTGCCAAGGCTTACGGGAGGGGTGGTATACAGGTGTGAGACCGAAGACTTAGCAGGAAGATACCTCTCAGAGTATACGCTTCATAGGATGAATGTAGAGCTCACGAACGAGGAGAAGGTAGAGTATGAGAAGAACTACAATGTATTCAAAGACTACCTTGCCAGCAGAGGGATAAGGCTCACCACACCAGTGGAGTTTCAGAAATTCATTATGAGAAGCGCAAGGGATAGAGATGCTAGGCAGGCACTTCTAGCGAGAAATAGAGCAATGAATATAGCCTTCAATTCAGAAGCGAAGATCAAGGCGTTAGAGGAGATACTGAAGTCAAACCCTGAGGATAGGTTGCTGGTCTTCACCCAGCACAACGAGCTAGTGTACAGAATCTCGAAGAGATTTCTCATACCATACATAACCCATACTACAGATAAAGGGGAGAGGCATGAAATACTGAAGCGCTTCAAGGATGGAAGGTTCAGGGCGATAGTGACCTCAAAGGTTCTAGATGAAGGGATAGATGTCCCAGAAGCATCCCTTGGGATAATAGTGAGCGGGACAGGGAGCTCTAGGGAGTTCGTACAGAGGCTGGGAAGGCTTTTGAGGAAGAGGAAAGGAAAGAAGGCGAAGCTCATAGAGCTGGTTTCGAAGGAAACTTCAGAGATGAGGACAAGCTGGAGGAGGAAGAGAAGCCGAGTAGCAGGAGATATATGACGAGAACGGTGCTGATCGATGCTTCCATCCAACCTACTCAGGGCTAGAGTTAAACAAGGACGAGTCTATCCCATCTATGCGTTTCTCGATGAAAATACCCTGAGCCTGACTGAAAGGATGGTTGAAGCCTTCAGGAAGGGTGTCGGTAGGAGAAAGGGCGAACTCAGGGAGAGACTCAAAGTGTTTGAGGATGAGGGCTTCGACTACAGGCTGGTCAGGGGCTTGTCGAAGATCCTCGAGAGGAGGTGTGTATTCGAGGTTGATGCTCCCATCGATCCAAGGGAGGCGAGGAGGACGGTCTTCGAAGAGGCGAGTAGGGTCAAGGCTGTAAGCATGGATGAGAGAGAAAAGATCATCCGAAGCGTTGCAACCAAGCTGAACACTCATCCTGAAGCTCTTGAAAAGGCCCTTTACAGCGATGTTGAAGAGGAACTCATCCTAGGAGAGTTCGATCCCTTAGAACAAGATAAATTGATAAAGTACTACAACCTCTCTCTAACACAGACGCTCCTCTTCAAATCCATGAGGATGGAGTTTACAGCCTCGGGAAACTGGAAGAACATCTTCAGAGCTGTGAAGAGATTGGGCCTCATGTATTCAGTGGAGCATAATGGTAGAGGCTACACAGTATCTGTAGATGGACCGTTATCCCTCTTCAAGATGACCGACAGTTATGGAACATCTCTAGCGAAACTCCTACCACAGATAATAGCATCAGAGTCGTGGAAGATCAGGGCCGATGTGCTTGGGAGGAAGAAGAGTAGAATATATACATTCGAGCTTGAGAGCGGTGAAGTGAAAGACATTGTAGAGGATGTTATACGTGAAGACCTTTTAGAACAGAAGCTCTATGACAGCACAGTCGAGGAGAGGTTTGCAAGAAGCTTCCATACCCATGATTCTGGATGGGTGCTGAGGAGGGAGCCTGAGCCACTACTGGCAGGCAGGCACGTGATGATACCTGACTTCAGCTTCGAGAAGCGTGGTGTGAAGGTTTATCTGGAGATCATGGGCTTCTGGACTCAAGAATACCTTGAGAGAAAGATCAGCAAACTCAACTCCATCACGAATTTGGATATGATCGTAGCCGTGGATGAAAGTCTTGCATGTTCGAAGCTCCAGAAGCTGAAGGGTCGAGTCATATACTACAAGAAGTATGTACCTATCAAACCTATACTTGACCACCTCAAGAGGGTTGAAGAAGCTATCATAGAAAGGGAGGCTGAAGAGTTAAAGATGGAGAGGATAAGGTTGAAGGGAGATATAGTGAGCTTAGAGGAGCTTGCCCAAGAATACTCTGTTACAGTCGAATCAGCGAGAAGGACGCTTCAAACCACCGATTTTGAAGGCTACAGAAGAATCGGCGACTGCTATATATCTGATGCAAAGCTCACAGAGTTGGATGAGAAGCTCAGTAGCTTGGAGAAGCTTTCAGATGTATTGGCAACTATCGAGGCATACGGAATCAAGAACCCATACCAGATCCTTGGAGCCTTAGGATACAATATAATATGGGATGGCCTAGACTTTGAGAAGAGCAAGATAAAGAAGGCGGTTGACAAGAGACTTCCATAAGTCATGTCATCCATGCTTACGGGGATCGTGTAGATCGTTAACTTGACTTAGTTCATTAACTTTATCTTCTGGCTTACACGATGTTTTTCGTTAAACACCTAAATATAAGCTTCGTTAGAGTATTCCTAAATTGATATGATATGAAATGGATCGAACTTAAGAGTATGATGGACCTAGCTTATCTAGCAGCTAGCTCACCCTTGGGTGCCATCATACAGCATTTTAAGGATAAGGCAGGTACCAACGTATATTTCTTGATTGGAGGAACGATCAAGGAATCATTTGTATATTATGTTAAAGGAGAAGAGATAAAGAAGAGATTTATCAATTTGAATACAACTCAAAATAAAATCGAGTATACAGATTTACCTATCTTCGATCCTAAAATCAAGGTCGTTCCAATTATAGAAGTCAAAGCACAAGACCTCGTAGATTTCGGACAGTCCGAATGAAAAGCAGATGATTTCGATATCCTGATCAGACGCTTAGAATGGCTGAAACGATGGAAGTGTTCTCAATAATCGAAATTAGGGCTGAGAAAGTTTTGGCTCAGTCGATATACCTTTGTAAACGGCTTGGAATGGCTTCATTAAACTTTGGATAACGATCGGTGGTCATAAAAATAGCGAGGGGTGGATTTGAACCACCGATCTGCGGGTTATGAGCCCGCCGGGATAACCTGGCTTCCCCACCTCGCTCTCGGTAGGTAAGTCGATTGCAACTTACCCCTCCAATTTAAATTCAGAAGAATACGGCTTAAAAATCTTATCGCTGAATTCTCATTCTTTCTTCTCTTTTTTTTTTATGTCTATATATATTAATCATGACTTTCTGGGTCTCGACTTTTTTTGTGGCATATCTGGTGCCTTTCTTCGCGCGCGCGAACAAAGATTAATGCTATAATTTTTTCAGACTTTTTCAAAATATCTCGTCAATATCATTTTATGCACAGAAACTGAATATATCATTTGACCTTAATTTGAAAGAACACATACATCCAGTTTATCACAAATTCCTTCCCTTTGTCTTTTAGTTTCGGTTTGCTCTCAGCTCTCTTTCTATGCTATCAAAGAATACCCTCGCTCTCAGCTCTCTTTCTATGCTATCAAAGAATACCCTCAAATTCTGAAATCCGAAATTCTATGTTATGCCGGAAAAAGAAAGCATAATGCAAGAATGTGACGTTTGCCATCATGTTAATCCTTCAACCTACAACAGTACCTGTTATGGATGTGGTCACACAGTTTGTCTAGTATGTTTGCTGAAAGAAAATTTTGAGTGCCAAGTTTGTGGAGGCTATTTTATAGCTCCGGCTCCTTTCTAAGGCCAAGGCTTAAACGTCAAAAAAAGATAAATAGAATAATAATGAAGAAAGAGGTGATGTTATATTATCATCAGAAAAAAACAAGGCGATTGTTCGCAGGTTGATTGAAGCTGAGAATAAGCACAACCCAACCTTGCTGGATGAATTTATTGCACCCGATTTTGTTGACGAACCTGACACACCTAAGGAAACACGAGGTCTGGAAAGCCTCAAACAAAGATATACTCAATTTTACAAGGGCTTTCCCGATTTCCATGGGACGATTGAGGACATCATCGCTGAAGGCGACAAGGTGTGGATTCGTTTCAAAGGCAGGAACACACAAAGGCGAATGGAGCGTCCCTCATCCCTCTACTGGCAAGATGGATGGAGTTCTATCCTTATTCAGGGGAAAAGAAGTCTTATATGTTCAATCACAGACATTTGAAGTAATGAGGTGATAAGATGGCTGAGAAAAAACCTATCATCAGATTGTATTTCGCCAAAATCAAGGAAGCATGGCATAAGCTATCTGAAGAGGAAAAGAAAGAGTTCATGCGTAAGGATATCGAGAAATTGAAAGAACTCGGTTGCAAAATCATAATGATGGTTGACTGCCGTTGGTCAAACGAAGAGTGGCATTTTATTGGGGTCGAGGAATGGCCAACCATAGAAGCTCTTCAGAAGCGCGCGGCCTTCGAGGAAGAAGAACTAGAAGCATACAGGTATGCTGAATCGAAGACTTATTTGGGTACTCTTCAATCCGATGAATACACTCAATCGTGAATGTTTACGAAGAGGAGGATGGAAATTCCACCACACGCGCACGCGCGCGCATTCCAAAATTTCTGATTTACTTTTGAGGCAAAATATTATAAACCTTAAAAGCAATTATTCTTAAATAAGAAAATGAAAGCGATTGTATACACAAAATACGGGCCTCCGGATGTTCTTCAGCTCAAAGAAGTAGAAAAACCTACTCCCAAGGACAATGAAATACTGGTAAAAGTATATGCGACAACAGTACATCGGGGGGACTCTAGAATGCGAAGTTTCATAGTCCCTCGCCATATGTGGCTCATGGCACGAATAGCTCTTGGTTTCAGAGGACCAAGAAAAAAAATACTAGGGATGGAGTTAGCTGGGGAAATTGAAGCAGTAGGAAAAGATGTAAAACTGTTTAAGAAAGGTGATCAGGTTTTTGCATCTACCTTTGGGTCGGGTTTTGGTGGTTATGCCGAGTACAAATGTCTTCCTGAAGACGGGATGGTGGCAATAAAACCGGCCAATATGACCTATGAGGAAGCTGCCGCCGGAATTCCTACTGGGGGCCAGCATGCATTGAAGTTTCTTAGAAAAGGAAATATCCAGAACGGACAAAAAGTTCTTATCTATGGCGCTTCTGGAAGTGTTGGTACTTTTGCGGTACAGCTTGCCAAGTACTTTGGGGCAGAAGTTACCGGGGTATGCAGTACCACGAATCTAGAATTGGTGAAATCTCTGGGAGCCGATAAGGTAATTGATT
>JACGUG010000063.1 GCA_024256285.1 archaeon | reverse complement strand
AAGACAATTGTCTGACCTAAAAAAAAGTTCGGATATACCAGATCTTGGTAAGAATAGTCTAGTATCAGGTCCTGATTCGAATCTTATAATGGAGAAGGACGTCGAGATAGAGGGGAATGTATTCTTCGATGTAAAGGAAGGTCCTGTCCATATAGGCTCAGGTGTAAAGGTTCTACCGTTCTCAAGAATTAAAGGACCAGTTCATATAGGCAAGAATTCAGTGATATTATCAGCCATAATCGGCGAGGGTACAACGCTGGGAGATTCTGTAAAAGTTGGTGGTGAGGTATATAAGAGCATATTTGCCGGTTACTCCAACAAAGCCCATAGAGGGTACATAGGCCACTCATACGTAGGCGAGTGGGTGAATATCGGCGCCATGACAACAAACTCTGACTTGAAGAATACTTATGGAACTGTAAAAGTGAGCATCAAAGGGGAGATGATAGACTCGGGCGAGATAAAGGTAGGTAGCTTCATCGCGGATGATGTGAAGACATCCATAGGCACATACATCTACACTGGAAAGAAGTTAGGCGTGGCCTCCCATCTCCATGGTTATGTAGTAGAGGATGTCCCCAGTTTCACCATATATGCCAAAGGTATGGGATATAGGCTATTCGAGGTGAGTATAGAGTCTGCCATAGAGGCTCAAAGGAGGATGATGGAGAGGAGGGGTGTGCAGCAGACGAAGGAGGATATCGAGCTTCTTAAAGAAGTCTTCGGTAAGACTCAAGAGGAGAGGTATAAAGCAGGAGTTATAAAAGGCGATTTCTCTTTTTAATGAGGTGATTGCAAATTGAAGTTACTGGCTATCTCAGATGTGCATGGGAATAGTGGAGTCTTAAAATGGCTTACAGAGTTGGGAAGATATGCCGATCTTTTGATCGTCGCTGGAGATGTCGCTGACTGGGGCGATGTAGAATTCTTCAGAAATTTCTACAAAGTTATTTCAGAGAAGGGCATCGAGACCTTCTTCGTGCCAGGGAATCATGACCCAGATTATGAACTAAGCCTTCCCAACGTATCGAACCTTCATGGCAATGCCGTTGATTTTGATGGCTTGATCTTTTGTGGTATAGGTGGCTCCAACCCAACACCTTTCAACACACCCTTCGAACTCAATGATTCCCAAGCAGATGAGCTTATCTCAAGACTACCCCCCAAGGTCGATGTACTGGTTTCCCATGCCTCGCCATACAATACGAGGTGTGATAGATCGTATAGAGGAGATCATATAGGCTCAACGCCTGTTAGAAGGTTCATAAAGAAGACAAAGCCAAAGGTTGTAATATGTGGGCATGTCCATGAAGGGAGGAGCACAGATTTGTTGGGGGATACATTGATAGTCAACCCAGGGCCAGCCATGAGCGGGTTCTACGTTACGATCTCTTTTAATGGGAGACCGAGGGCTGATCTGCTTCAAGCATAGCGGACGATCTTTCTATCGTCTTTCTTAAGGTCTGGTCTGATATGTTGTCGCCATCAGAAATAGAGAAGTTGGATAGGTCAAGACTACATTTAATATACGAAAATTGGCCAGCTCATTGCAAGAAGGCTTATCAGATTGATGCCAACGTGCCAGACATTCCAGATATCGAAGAGGTAGTTTATGCTGGGATGGGTGGATCTGCAACTACTGGAGACATTCTTCAAGACTGGTTAAGATCTAGTATCGAAATCCCCTTCCACGTCGTCAAGGATTACCATCTTCCCAAGTTCGCTGACAAGAACACCTTCGTTATCGCCACTAGTTGTTCTGGCAACACTGAAGAAGTATTGAGCATAGTTAGCGAAGCAATGAAGTCTGGATGTAAGATCGCCACGATATCTTCGGGAGGTTTACTGGAGGAGATGAGTCTGAGGAATAAGATTCCCCATACGAAGATCAGATTCACACTGCTCTCACGAGCCTCTTTCCCCTACTTATTTTACGTCTCATCAAAGATTTTAGCAACTTGTGGGTTGATGGGAGGGTTGGAAGATCAGATTCCAAGATCGATTGAAATAATAGATCGACTCTCGAAGAATATATCTGTTAAAGTCCCTCTCAAAGAGAACTTATCCAAGGGAATAGCTGCCAAAATCTACGATTCTCTGCCAGTGATCTATGGATCGAGTCTGAATCGGGCTGTTGCCATCAGGTTCAAAAATGTGTTGAATGAAAACGCAAAGATGCATGCTATCGTAGATGTAATACCCGAGTTATGTCACAACGAAGTAGTTGCATGGGAAGGTTCAAAGAACAAGCCATTGAGAGCCCTACTCTTGAGATATAGAGGAGAGCCGACGGAAGTGGAGGTGATGTTCGAGATCGTCAGCGAGTTGATAAGAGATGCTGGTTTCGAAGTCTTTGAAGTTTGGTCGTTGGGGAAGGATCGGTTAAGCAAGATCATCTCACTACTTTACATTCTAGATTTTTCATCTTTCTATGCAGCAGTACTTAGAGGTTTTGATCCTACTCCAACAGTAAATATAGAAAAAGTGAAGCAGGGGTTGAAGTCTAGGCGTTCAGTAAAATAACGTTAAATCATTTCTTCAGAGCTACTTGAATTTCTTCACGTAGTTGCTCGTCTGTCTTTCCATAAGTACTTATCCCTAATGCATTGGCGGCTTTGATGAGCTTTTCCCTTTCACTCTCTTCTTTTTTGCTCGATGAGCCCTCTTTAACCTCCTTTTCTGCCTCCCTGATTTCTTTATCTATTTCTTGTTTGCCCCTCTCGAACTCACCTTTAGCTCTGCCAAAAGCTTTTGCTATTTCAGGAATTTTCTTTGCTCCGAATAAGAGAACGACTGCAAGTAGTATTAAAAATATCATTTCTCCGCTGCCGATTGGACCAAATTGCAGAAATTGATTTCCAAATTGCATGAGCTTAATCTTGTTGAGGTCTTACTTTAACTTTTCGACGAATGAACAGATAGCCAAGAGCATACAAGATTATCATCGGTATAGCCACAAACCACATAGTTATCCCACTCCCATCAGGGGTAATGACGGCTCCAAAGACTACAATGGCCACTACAGCGTATGAAAAATTTTTCTTCCAGAACTCTGGATCTACCACTCCTACAGATGTCAATACGACCATTATTATAGGTAGCTGAAAGGAGAGGCCGAAGGCAAGGGTAAATAGGAGTACGAATGAGATGAACTCATCGATGGTCAAAAAGGTCTGTGCGCCTAAGGGCAAGGCATAACCGTATAAGAAGTCGAACGTAAAGGGGGTTATAAGAAAGTAGGAGAACAAACAGCCGAGTAAGAAGAGTATGGTGGCAGGGACTATGATTCTTGATATAGTCTTTTTCTCACTCGGGTATAAAGCAGGGTTCAGGAACTTCCCTATCTGATGAACTATGACAGGCATGCTGAAGGCGATGCCAAGGAAGAGGGAGGTACTGAATAGAGCCAGTATAGCCTGTGTTGGGTTTGTAACTATGAGTTGCACGTAACTTGGGAGGAGGTCGTCCTTTACCCTTTCTATAACTTGAGCAGAGATATTGTTGTAGATGTCTGGATAAGGCAGGTAGATTATGAAATTGCCATAACTGAACTCTTTTATGCCGAAGATGAAGGTGAAGATCGATACGACTGCCACTGAGATGATAATCCTTATGAGCCTTGCCCTTAGCTCTTCTATATGTTCAAGGATGCCCATCCCATCGGACGACAATTCGACCATCTTCTCGATCAATCATAGGTGATATATCTATTTAACTCGTAGAATAAAAAGCTAAAACTATCAAAGTATTTATTATCTTATGTGTTGTAAAGTAGCGAGACCTTATTGAGAGAGATCAAGAATAGGTATTTAGATACAAGTGACAATTGGATAATCTTCACTCTTCTGTTGTCCATAGCTGCACTGACAGCTCATCTCCTTTCAGAGTATGTCTTCCATCTTTACGATGTGACACCTATAGATAGGTTCACTCATGGATTGTCTGGAATGGCGGTGACAGCGATGATCCTCAACTTGAATCTCTCACGAAATCGTAAAATCTACTATGTGATAGGGATAGCAGCCTCATGGATAGCCTTCATAGCTTGGGAGATCTTCGAAGGCATATACTTTTACCTCAATCCTCTTGGAATAATTCAGACAAATCTTCAAGATACTTTGATCGACTTATGGATAGACTTCTTAGGTGCTCTATCGACATGCTTTCTATGTGATGAGTTGACTTAGTTTTGCCGTCTATTTGTTATCTTTATTGCAATCTCTATATAACAGAGAACAGAACTATGGATTTTAAAAAATATAGTAGGGTACTGACCAATCCCTTTCATTTTAGACTGGGTATGCTCCACAAACCTTGCAGTATTTAGCAGTCTCAAGGACATCAGAGTTACAGAAAGGGCAGTTTTTACTACTATGCTCCATCTTATGAGGCACACCTATGACCGATCTATAGATTCCATAATAGTACAGTTGCTCTTTGTCACGAATTATCACTCTATCCTCCTTCATGTATCTTTGCTTCTTCTCTTCGAACTCAGAGTCTTCTATCCTTTTTTCAAATATATCTGTAAGTACCGTTGTCCCAGAACCATACTCTATGGGTGTCTTCACCCTCCAGATTATGGTCTCTGGCAAGCGCCCCTCAAAGGCTTTTCTCAATAACCACTTTCCCCATATCTGGTGCTCCTCACTCTTTATTTTGTATCCTGAGTCTAAATTCATGGCATAAGATTTGAACTCTGGATCGAGGTATGGGAGTTTGACATCTATGCCCAGAGACCTGCCCATAGGGATCGATGAGAAGAACATATCTCCCCACATCTTGACCAGTCTATCATCGAGCTCCTCTTTATTGAGGTTAAAAAGAAAGCTGTAACCTGCAAAGAGCTCATCGCCACCATCGCCTGTCATCACCGATTTTATGCCCCTCTCTTTCGCCAACTTCAATCCTACAAAGATCGAAGCGCTATTTCTGATCTCCATAGGATCGAAAGATTTCACAACTTTTATTACCATCGGGATGGATTCAAGGAGTTCGTGCTCATCGAATATATGAACGGTGTGATCGATGTCCAAGCTCTTGGCCATCAACCTTGCATACTCTAAATCTGGGGCTGGAGCACCGTCGAACGCTACTGTGAATGCCCTTAGTTTAGCATGATGAAAAGCCAAGTAAGCGATTATGCTCGTATCCAGGCCTCCTGAGAGCAATATGCCTTCACATAGATTTCTCAAAACTGCCTTTTCCAGCAAAGAACGAAGTTCAGCACAGGATTCGTCTATCTGCATCAAACCAAATCACGTCCCCTTTGGTCATATCACTTAAATACTATTCTAATAGATTTTGACAGAATCTCATTACAAACAAGAATATTATTGTGAGAGAAAGTATCCAAGGAAAACTGTAACCTAACAGCCTTAATTTTAAGTAATTCTTTTTGCAAGATCTGAAAGCCTCCTTCTCATAATCTCACCAGCAACTTTGGGGTCTATCTTGCCTTTAGTAAGCTTCATCAGCTGCCCCATAAGGTAGTTTATCGCCTTTTCGTCAGCGAGGGCATCTTTAACTGCTTGAGGGTTCTCCTTTAAAACTTTCTCGACCATCTTCACCACATACTTTTCATCAAGGATCTTCTTCAGACCCTTCTCTTTTATGATCAAATCTGGCATCTTGCCGGTCGATAGTATCTCTTGAAATACGGATTTGGCCATCTTCCTACTTATGGTTCCATCATCGATTGATCTCAGCATATCCGTGAGATGTTTTGGAGTCACCTTTAGTTCCTCAATCTCTACATTCTTATCACGTATATGTGGTATTAATTCACCTATGAGCCAGTTGCTTATCTCTCTGGGGTTTTTATAGAGCTCAACACATTCTTCAAAGAAATCAGCCATCTCTTTACTACGTGTCAAGATTTCAGCATTTTGTAGAGTCAAGTCATACTGCTTTATAAAGCGCTCCATCCTA
>JACGUG010000062.1 GCA_024256285.1 archaeon | reverse complement strand
GTTACTCTTGGTATTTCAACCTCTTCGACGATTTTAAGGTCAGTCAGTTCTTTTAGTGTCCACCTTCTAATAGACGAAGTCAGTTCAAAGTGCTTTTCTACTGCCTTCCTAAAAACATCTCTGCCCTTATCCGTTATATGGTATACCTTCTTCTCTTCATGTTCCCACTCCCCTTTTATGAGATTTATCTTTTCGAGTTCTTTAAGTGCTGGGTAAATCCCTCCAGCTTTTGGAGCGATCATGCCCAATGTAAGTTCATTTATGCGTTTCATAAGTTGATATCCATGTGATGGACCTTTGGTTAAGGTGAACAATATTGCAAGTTTTAAATAACCCTTCTGCATCTGACTCCTCCAAAGATAGGCTATTTCTTCTGTTGTGGAACCCACCACATACACCTTCTAAAATAAACGATAATAGTTATATATATAAGATTCTGATATATATGAGACCGATATATTGAGTTGGTAGCACTTTTGTTCAAGACGATCAGATTTGCTTTCACTATGGCAAGACGTAGTATTGGCCGAAGGAAGTTTCGATCAGCCCTGACCATCTTAGGGGTTATCATAGGCATTGCAGCCATAGTTTCATTGATGACTTTAGGTTATGGAATGAGGTATCAAGTCGAGACAACTCTCAATGAGATGCTCGGGGCTGGCATTATAATAAGCAGTATAGAAGGTAGTATCGATATACCCGAGCATGTTCATGAGTTCGTATCACAAGTACCTGGAGTAAACGCTTCTGTACCGATAGTAATGACTTGGGTGTACCTCGGTGATCAACCAACGATGGTCGTTGGCATCGATCCTACTGAGGTAGCCGGATTGTACCATGTGACCTATGAAGATGGAAGGGGGTTAGAGTCTGGAGGGGACGATGCAATACTTTTTGCGAGTGCGACAGCCAACAACTTAGGAATACATGTCGATGATAAAGTTACTATAAGCACTGGGTTAGGTGGAACTGGGTTTGGGGGAACATTCAAAGTTGTTGGGATTATACGTTCACTTGGTACGGAACAGATGAATATAGGATGCTTTATTACTCTTGAGGCTGCACAGGAGATGTTAGACAAAGAAGACTATGTCTCTGCAATAATGGTAAGACTCGACGATCCTAGCCAAGGAGAGCAGGTCGAAGCCGCTCTGAAGAATATGTTTCCCGATGCCCAAGTAATTAGACAGGAGGAAATCATGAGCCAGATAGGTCAGATCATGGACATCATCGATGGAGTTCTTATCGGCTTGGGTTCGATAAGCCTTGGAGTAGGAGCCTTAGGAATAATGAACACGATTATGATGTCTGTTCACGAGAGGAGAAGGGAGATAGGGATGTTAAAGGCTGTGGGGGCTGAAAGAAGGCATATTCTCTTCATCTTTCTTTCAGAGGCTTTTTTGATAAGCTTTATAGGGGGCGTATTTGGTTGCATATTCGGTCTCTTCGGCGTTTCCATCGCCCAGTGGTTCATAACCTTCCTCAAGATAAACATCACCATTCCACTAATCATCTCACCATATATTCTTGGGATAGGGTTGACGGCTGCCATTTCAGTCGGCATCGTAGCAGGCTTTTTCCCCTCCTGGACAGCAGCAAACATTCGTCCTGTAGAGGCTCTACGCTATGAGTAACCCAGTCGAGCTTCGGAACACCGTCAAAATCTATGATTTAGGTGGGGGGGTTAAGATAAATGCCCTTAGAGGGATCGACCTAACTATAAAGAAAGGGGAATCTGTATCGATTATGGGCCCATCTGGCTGTGGAAAAACTACCTTACTCAACATGATCGGTGGGCTCGACCACCCGACCGACGGCCAAGTAATTGTAGATGGTATCGATATCACCCACATGAGTGAAAAGAAGTTGGCCCAGATCAGACGTGAGAAGATCGGGTTCATCTTTCAGTTCTTCAACTTAGTGCCCATGTTATCCGCATTAGAAAACGTCCAGCTCCCGATGATCTTCGCAGGAAAACTCTCAGATGTAGAAATAAAAGACAAAGCCGTGGAACTCCTTCGGCTAGTCGGGCTGGAGCAGAGGATGTACCATCGCCCTACTCAAATGAGTGGGGGAGAACAACAAAGGGTGGCCATCGCCCGTGCCCTTGCCAACGAACCGTCCATAATTCTAGCAGACGAGCCTACAGGAAACGTAGATCGAGAGACCGGTTGGAAGATCTTAAGGTTGATTCAGAACTTGAACGAAATTTTAGAGCAGACGTATGTAATAATAACTCACGACCCTCATATAGCCAAAACTTCTGAAAAAATCTTCTACATGGTCGATGGACAGATTTATGAAGCGCCACCAAGATCGGCTACAACCCCTTCTTCACATGTCTTGGCAGAAGAGCGGCGGCAGCTGATGTTGGCAGAGCTCAGATGGTTAAAAACTTCACTAGTTAGCCTTGAGAAGAGAAAAGCAAAATTGAATCCTGAATCGTATGCTCAAGTCAAGATGGGATATGCAAAACAGTTAGAGAGGTTGAAAGAAATGATCCAAGAAGATCATGGAAAAAGGAGATCGATATGAGACATATCATATCTGTAAGCTTCCTTCTCATAATTTTGTTCATCTCTACAACCTTCTCAGTTCCTACTCAACTCGTTGAAGGATCGACCTTTTCACAAAATGACATCGATGACCAAGAACCTCAGTTCCTATGTAAGAAGAACGAAATAAGAGAGTTAAAGTACACGCCAGTAGGTGACCCGACTTCTAAGATAGCAAAAGTCTGGTTGGAGGTCTACAATAATGGATCTCAAACTGCTACAGTTGATGTAATCGACCGCATCGACTCTATCGACGCCTCAACACTGAGCATGCTTTACGGCACCCCAAATCCAACAGAACTGGAGAACTTTGGAAACCTTACCCTCATCATGTGGAATGATGTGACCATAAACGCTGGTAGCCGCATCGAGTATCAGTATTTGGCTGATAGCTTTAAAGAAATCCCAGTAACTATCGATGGAACGATGTTGATCAACGGAAAACCAGCAAACATTACAAAAGCAAAAGAGATTTACATAGTTAACGCAAACATCTCAGACATTATAACCTTCCAGATAACTGTGAAAAATGTTGCTCAGCAACTTTACACAGATAAAGGAAAGGTCACCCCTCCTCTCCCATGTATAATCTCCGCAACGCTTTCTGATGACTATTTCTCAAACTTAAAGGCAGATCCAGAAACGAACTCTACTTCGGTCATGGCTGGAAAATCTGTGATGACATGGTACGTCTTTTTGGAAGAATCTCCTACAACTTTTTCCATTTCAGGAAAGATATCAAAGGTGAGTTCTTGGGGAGAAGTTCCCATCGACCCTATCTCTATCCAGATCGCTTCAGACTCGACCGTTTTGGAGCAGCAACTGGAAAGGGGCATCGATAGTTTAGATGCATCGATCGATATGTTGGAGGATTTCATGGATGCTATGTATGGTTTCAGCGATGCCTTCAGTGGAATAAGCTCGGCTGTAGGACAGATAGCAAGTGCGATAGGTAAGGTAGAAGAAGCTGACTCCAGTCTTGTGAATATGTTAAAGGCCCTTGCACAGAGCATAAACGCCAATTGTATATTACTTGAGACTGCAAATGAATCAATTGCTCAATCTATGGAAATTTTACAAGAATTTTTAGGTGAACATCCAGAGTTTGCTGATGAATTGGGAGATGCGATTACAAATATGAATACTGCCTATATGATAATAGACCAAGTAATAAATGGGGATGAGAGTCTTCCAGGGTTGTACCAGATTTATGAGATGACTCTTCAAATTTCAGAAGCGCTAAGTTCTACGAATGTTGCTCTAGACCAGATCGAAGATGGTCTGAATATGTTGGCAGATGGACTTAGTTCAGCTTCATCATCTATTAGAAAAAGTGGAAAAGAAATGAAAGAGCCTCTGATGGACCTTGAGGATGAAAAGGAAGACTTGGAAGACCTGATCCTCGTTCTTCGATATAAGAAAATGAAGCCTTATGATCTTGAGATTAGAAACTCAGAAGATTCACATAATCCCCATATCGATCTTGATACTTGGTCGATTCATGGTCAGATAATTAAGGCAGAGATAACGAACTCAGAGAGTCATGCGCAGATCGTCCATGGATTGTCGATTCAACTGAAGTCTGGTGACGAACTCATCCAACCAAGAATTGAGGTGCTTATGTCCCCTAATATTGGGGGTAGACAGTACCCTGCTGAATGGCGTGCCTTCGATCTGACAGAACTAAAACAAATTGGACTGGAGTACGACTCAAAAAGCAGTACTCTGTATCTATGGCCGATGAAAAGGGTGAATGCAAGCAGTAGTGAGAACGTGCTTGTCGATTGGTTGGGCAATCCTCTTCGGATAATCGTAGAGAGCGATACCGAACCAGAAGTCCTCTACAACGCAGATATAGCCAATTTACCCAATCAAGTTCAGATAGATTCTACAGAGGGTCAGAGTATCTTCTCCATCACCCAACCACATATCTTGGTCCAGAATATGACTTGGGGGGAGCCACTTCCTCCATTGCCCCCTCCAAAGAGCTGGATTCAGATCATAGTGGAAAGCTTGCAAAAGCCCGAAATTCAACTTTTCATCATAACTTTAGTAGCGGTTACCATCTTCTTGATGGGAGCCTTCCTTATGAGGAGAAGAGAAAGGAGAAGAGCGGCTGAAGAAAGAGAAACCTTACTAACTAAAAAGATCGTAACTGCCGACCTCCTTAAAGAAATCTCCGATATGGAGAAGATTTTACAAAGGGAAGAAGATTTTAACGATCAGTAGCCAGATGGTAAAGAACATTGGATTATGGCCTCACGAAAGTCATAAATACTTTCTACACTTCCACCTTTACTATGACTACTCTGCCATCCCTCTCTACCTTGGAGACTTCTGGCTGACATAGACCGAAGTCAATCGCCAATTTTCATAGTTTATCCTAACAGAATCTCTATCTGCATATATATGAGTTCTTCAAAGGATTCTGCACTAGGAGGATCGATATGGTTTGATAGGCATAATCGGTCTTGGAAAGGTTGGGAGTACTGTAGCAGAGCACCTCGTACTCAGAGAGTTGGACGACTTAGTCTTGATAGATATAGTTAAAGGGTTGCCACAAGGGAATGCGCTAGACCTCAGCCACATGGCTTCTGAACTCGATATCGAAGTGAAGATCAAGGGATCTAACGATTACAAGGATTTAGAGGGCTCTGATATAGTGATCTTAACAGCAGGCTTCCCCAGAACTTCTGATATGAGTAGGCTCGACCTTTTACAGAAGAATAAAGCGATAATCGAGCAGATTTCAAGCAAAGTAATGGAATATGCCCCGAAATCGAAAGTTATTGTGGTAACCAACCCCTTGGATACGATGACCTATCTTTCCCTCAAGATCACAGGGTTTGACCGCAATCATTTATTCGGGGTCGGTAGCGAACTCGATGCTGCTAGGTTAACGTTCTACCTCTCATCTACTCTGAACATACCTAGGTCGTCTATCGATACATTTGTTATAGGAGAGCATGGGGACTCTATGACTGTTCTAGGAAGTCACTCAAAGGTCGACGGAGTTCCCGTCAAGAGGTTATTGAATCCATCTGAATTTACCGATATAGTTGATAAGCTGAAGAAGTCAGGCGCTGAGGTGATCTCCCTTAAGGGTTCTACCACCTTTGGAATAGCTGCTGCAACATCTTCTATAGTCGAGTCTGTTATTAAAGATAAAAGAGAAGTCCATCTGGTCTCCTTTTACTTAGATGGCGAATATGGATTCAGAGACGTCTGTATAGGCGTTCCAGCAATCATAGGGAAGAACGGGGTTGAGAGGGTGATAGAATTGAAGCTTGATGAAGATGAGGAGAAACGATTCAAGAAGAGCGTCGAAGTCTTGAAGAAATCGATCGAGCTTTTAATGGAAGATGAGATGTATAGAGGATATCTCGCTTAAGTTAACCTTTATTCGTATTCCACTCGTCTAGGAACGCGGACTGGTGTCTGCCCCCAACGGCGTTTGCTCCTGCCCCTCATCTTCATTTCTCTGAGCCTCGCTTCTATTCCTTCATCTTTTTCTAAATCCATCATCTTGGCGCACATTACTTCATCTATTCTCATGATCATGCAAGCAGTTTCA
>JACGUG010000061.1 GCA_024256285.1 archaeon | reverse complement strand
CTCGGGATTACAATACAAGCCGTTTCAAAGCAACTTAAACGGCTGATAAGGAGGGGGATGGTGGAGGTAGGTTCAGAGAGCGCAAATTATAGGTTGACTCCCAAGAACATTCCTGATTGTTTGATAACAACTAGATAGGTTATCTTCGTTCTAAATCTTGAATGTTTGTCATCCAGATACTCTTGATATTTTAGAATTATGTTTTTGTTCTGTTCACTTAAAATCGAAAGATTTTCTAATGCCTTTTGATACTTTAATATGTTTATTGTGCTCCTTCTCCCTTTTACTATTTGCTATATAGTAAAATTCTGTATATAAAATAGTCCATTTCTTATATAACAATACATTAATTAATCGTTTTGATCTTTACCTTTAGGAAAAGAGTTGAAATACCGTCTTATGGATCTATTGGCCTGCCCTATCTGCAAGACCTTCCCCCTCCAACTTATCGTCCTCAATGAAGTCAATACAGGATCATCAGACACTATAAAGCCTTGTGATGAATACTGTAGCTATAATGAGAGAAAGATCGCCGATCTCAAAAGTGAAGGTATCCCTCTAGATTGTAAAGGTTGCCTTCAGATCAACATAGTAGAAGGAATTCTTATCTGTCGAAGATGTGGTCGTTGGTACCCTATCATAGAAGAGATACCTCACATGCTACCCGATGATCTTAGAAATGAAGTAGAAGATCTAGGATTCCTAACTAAGAATAAGGAGAGAATCCCACAGACCATCCTCGCTGAAGGAAAGCCGTTTAACTTGTCAAGATCGATTTGATTTTTTTAGAAATTTGCTGTTGTAAGAAAGATCCGATACGGTTAATGATTTACTGAAAATTTGGTAGTTTACAGACTTTCGATTACTATCATCGTGAGAGTGGACCTTACTTTATCTAATCGTCTGATCTTCCAAGTTACCGTCTCTTTTACCTTCTCCATAGAATCTGCCGATATCTTTGCTATGATGTCGTAGACGCCGTAAACGAAATGGGCTTCTTCTACATTCTCGATCTTCCCAAGCTCTTTTAATATCTCCTCTTCTGCTCCAACGTCTGCATTTATCAATACGAACGCTACAGGCATACTATGAATTGATACATTCTTCTTAATAAATTTTCATGCCTTTTAAAACGCAAAAATTCAAAAAATCAATTTGGCCCAAGTAGTTTGAGCATACCTTAGAATGGTGGCAGTTATGAACAAAAGCAACTTATGAGTGATATCAGGTTTCATTATGTATGGGCAATTTTGTATCTTTATGTCGAGACTAGGAAATGATGATTTCTTTGGTTTATCCAAGATTATCTGCCATTTCAAGTTTCATCGATGGTTGTAAAAGCTTAGTTTCTTACATCAGAGCGATGATTTTGGTTATTCTTATACGATTTGTTCTATATCATACTCAATTGGTGAAGACAACCGATTATTTAAATAGGGATCGGTAATCTGAATCGAAAGGTGTAGATGATGAGTTATTGTCCAATACATCACAAAGTTTCACCAAATCGTTGGTGTATAGTTCACGGTGAATTTCATAGAGTCTGCTGTTGGACGAGTGAGTGTAAATCTACATTCGAAGAACATCATCCAATATGCCCAGAATGTGGAAAAGAGATGGAAAGAGTCGGTGATTGTCTATTTAGACCACATCCAGACCTCATCCCACAACGTCCAGACCTCATAAAAATTACAAAGTCATTTTACGTCTGCTGGGGCTGTCGAATAACTAAAGCAGTAGTGTGGAAATAATTGAGAGAGTAATTAATATTCAAACTTTTTCTGTTCTGGATATTAGAATTATCGACCATCTTCCCTTCTTCTCCAAAGTCACCAAGGCTTAGCCTTATTCCGATTTTACGATCCAAGAAAGGGATAGGAATATCCAATAGGTTGGTGTCTTCTAATTTAGAAACAGATTTCTAGTAAACTCTGAACTTACATTAAGAGAGTTAATTTAGCCTTTACACGCTCTTTAAATTCACTTAGAGGTCTATCATCGTTTATAATGTAAGAGTCGGCCATGGCTATGACCTCTCCTAAGCCCAGTTCTAACTCTGCCCTGTCTCTTTTTTCAAGCTCTTCACCTATCTTTGAATCATCTGGACGGTTTCTCATAGATAGGCGCTGTAACCTTATTTTAAAAGGAGATAGCAACGCAAGGACTTTGACTTCAGAAAACATCTTAAAGTATCTGACTTCCTCAAGACTTCTGACACCGTCTATGCATACTACATTTGCCTTGATTCTGTTCAACTTCTTTACCGTCCTCTCAGCCACTATCTGATCACCCAACCTTGCCCGGACATCCTTCATTACAAACCCGTAGCTTTTTACCTCCTCTTTTAACTCCCTCCTCTTTACCTCCTCCCTTATCACATCCCCCATATTCAGAACAGGTATGCTTAGCTCCTCCGCCACTTCTTTCACTACAGACTTTCCAGAGCCTGGCATCCCTGCAACCAGAATGAGTTTTCTGACCAACTCTCTCTTTAATCCAAGTCTATTAAATAATCATTTTCATCTTTAATCTTCACTCTAGGTTAAGATATGCAAGGTGAGTAGAATCCTTTCTGTTTTTTTACTCTTTACTTTCTTCTTCGGAGGTCTCTTTGGACTCCGTTGTGAGGGCTACTTCCTCATCTATGGGCTTTGGTGGAGGTGTAGTTGCCATCGTCCATCCTATCCAAGCTAGTATTGCCAAGATCGCTGCTGCAGCCACGAAGACAGTTATCTGTAAAACGATCATAGTCCAAGCAGTGAAGAAGAGGAGCCAACCATAGGTTATTATGACTGCGATGCTTACCAAAAACATCAAGACACCTATTGCTTGATCTTTTTCCAATTTTATCCTCTCAAACCTATGGAGTTCTTGTATATATACTTTAATTTTGAGTCTTTCTTATTCTGGCTTAAGTAGGTCGGCCCTTGTCACGACCCCGATCATGCGCTTCCCTTTCATCACCAAAATCGCTGGATAGAAATTCAGCATGGGAATCAGAAGCTCTACAGGTGTATCTTCGTCTACTGTTGGGAAGGGTGGTTCCATTACTTTCTTTACCTGCTCTCTGAAGAGCTTTCTAGAACTTTCCTCATCTGATAACTTCTTAATGAGAACCTTTTCAGATACGCTCCCTATAACTTCACCTTTACTTAAGACAGGCATCTGAGAAATTGCGTGTTTATGCATCAACTTAACTACTTCAGCCACAGTGGAATCGCTATCTAAAGATATCACATCTCTAGTCATCACGTTCCCCACCTTTTTGGAATTTTTCAGCTGTAACCTCTGTAAGGTTTTGAAGATAGCCATAGTCTTAGAGAAAGATGGGTCTATCCTTCCTCTCTCTATCTTCGCTATGAGTGATTGACTGACGCCAGAGAGCTTGGCCAATTCATTCTGAGTCAATCCCAAAATCTTTCTCATCTTTTGTATATCCTTTAATTGAAGTGACATGTATAAAATGAATAATCTTTCTTCTTTATTATTCTTTTTGTAATGGAAAGTCGTTTTATTTTATTTGATTTGAAATGAGTCTTTGAGTGGATAGAAAATTTATTATCTTGCTTTAGGTTCTTTCACTTAGCTCAGCCATGCCCAATTCAAGCAAGAGAGATGTTGAGTGGCATTCTATCAGCATAGACGATGTCTTATCTTGCTTAGGATCGAGGATGGATGGGCTAAGCTCGAGCGAAGCATCTGAGAGACTGGCTAAGTATGGTCCGAACGAGATCGAATCTAAGGCTGGTAGAGGTACGTCTCGCATAATTCTCTCTCAACTCAAGAACCCCTTCATATGGATATTGACGGTTGCCGCTTTACTTTCTTATGAGAATCCCCTCGATTCCTCTTTGATAATCGTGCTTGTAGGAGTTATGATCGTCTTGGGAACGATACTTGAGAGAAAGGCTGAAAGTGCACTCGAAGCTCTAAAGAAGCTCGCTCCAGTCAGGGGTAAGGTAATTAGAGACGGGGCTTTGAGGACTGTGAACGCCTCTGAACTGGTGCCTGGCGATGTAGTTGAGATAGACGCTGGTGATAAGATACCTGCCGACATCTATCTCATATCCGATTATAACCTTCAAGTCGATGAGTCGACCTTCACAGGTGAATCCTTACCAGTCTCGAAGAGGAGTGATGCCATGCTCGAAAGAAGAACCCCTGTTCACTCTAGGGTTAACATGCTCTTCACAGGTACTCTGGCTACCATGGGCAGTGGATCGGGCGTGGTCGTAGGGACAGGGATGAATACGGAGCTGGGTAAAATATCCGCCCTCATAGAAAAGAAGAGCGAGACGACTCCGCTAGAAATCCGTATAAGAAGATTATCCCTTCAAATCTCTATAATATTCGGTATAATTATAGCCTTCCTCTTCTTTCAGAATCTTCTTATAGGTACGGATATAGGGTCTGCTATACTTTACGCCGCTACCATGGCTGTTGCAGCCGTTCCTGAAGGCCTGCCTGTTGTAGTGACATCGATGCTCGCTTTAGGTGTGAGGAGGATGGCATCAAGGAATGCTGTTGTGAGGCGCCTTTCATCTGTCGAAGCATTGGGCTCATGCACAGTGGTCTGCTCAGACAAAACAGGGACTTTGACGAAGAACCAACTTGTAGTCAAGGAAGTTGTAACTTTAGGGAGCCCATCGATCTCAAACCCTCAAACCGATCTTTTCGAAGGAAGGGATGTTGGACTTAAGGCTGTAGCTGTAGGCATCTTGTGTAACGATGCCGAGATATGTCAAGACGGAGAAAGATCGGTCGCCATAGGCGACCCTACAGAAGTTGCCCTCTTAAGGCATGGAGAGGAGTTGGGTCTGAAGAAGGCTGATCTGTTAAAGTCTTACCCTATGGATCATAAGATCCCTTTCGACTCTGACAGGAAGAGGATGAGCACGATACACTCTTCACCATACTTCAAGATGATCTGTGTCAAGGGTGCTCCTGAGACTGTCATACCAAGGTGCACTCTATTCGAGACATCTGAAGGGGAGCAGATTTTAGATGAAAGGGCTAGGTCGAAGATAGAGGCTGAAGAGGCGAGGCTAGCGGAGCAAGGGATCAGGGTTCTTGCCATGGCCTATAGGAAAGTGAATCAGATCCCTAAGTCTATAGAAGTAGATGAGGTAGAAGATGAACTTACTTTTCTGGCATTGGTCGGTATGAGGGACGAGCCCAGAGAGGGAGTCCTAGATTCTGTCCAAAAGCTGAAGAATGCTGGTGTAAAGGTCGTCATGCTCACAGGGGATAGCAAGATAACTGCAAGATCGATAGCAAAGGAACTCAGCATCTTGGAAGAGGGAGAAGAGGTGATATCTTCTGATGAATTTGAAGAGATGGATGATGAAGAGATCGCATCCAGGTTGGACAAGATTTCTGTCTTTGCAAGGGTGTCTCCAGAGCATAAGATGAAGATAGTCGAGGCATACAAGCTCAAAAGACATTACATAGCGATGACGGGCGATGGTGTGAACGATGCACCTGCCCTGAAGGCAGCCCATGTTGGAGTTGCTATGGGTAAGAGGGGGACGGAGGTTGCTAGAGAGGCATCCGACCTCGTTCTCCTCGATGACAACTTCTCTACAATAGAAAGGGCTGTAGAGGATGGCAGAGGAATATTCGACAATATAAAGAAGGCAACTTTCTCTCTCCTCTCTGCTAACCTTGCTGAGATACTTATAATAACGTATGCTCTAGTCTTGGGTCATATACTGCCCCTCTTGCCCATTCACTTGCTCTGGATAAACCTTGTCACAGATGGGATGCCGATTCTTGCTCTAGCCTTCGATAGATTGACCCCTCAAATTATGGATAGGCCTCCTATCAACCCTTCCAAAGGTATAATATCGAGAAAAGATATCCTTGTAATGGGTGTAATCACCTTTATCATAACCCCTGCATCTATATACATCTTCGAGGGTGCTTTACCACTGGGGGGGGAGACTTACGCTAGAACCATGGTCTTCACCTACTTAGTTGTAGCTGAGATCTTTGTGGTCTACGCCTTTAGAAGCTATCTTGGAGCAAGTCTGTTAGAAAATAAGATACTATACACATCGGTGGTTGCTACCCTCTTGGCCCAGATCTTGATAGTTCAATCTCCTTTTTTGGATATCGTATTTCAGACAGAAACCTTGAGTCTAAGTTCATGGCTCACGATACTTCTCTTTTGCACTCCTCTCTTCGCTTTCATAGCATCGATCGAGCTTATA
>JACGUG010000060.1 GCA_024256285.1 archaeon | reverse complement strand
ATGCGTGTAGTCTGGAAGCCTGAAACTACTGTCAAGCAGATAAAAGAATTTGATAAGACCTGGTTCCTAGAGAAGTATTAGTTCGTAACAGAAACTTGCCTTCTCATAAAAGCATAATTCTACTCTTCATTAGATATGCACTGCCGGTTAGGAGCTGCATCCCTTTAGCCTCGGCTCCCTCCACGATCTCCTCGATGCCAACGAGGTCTTTGTTGTAGAAAATGCCGAAGAAAATATAAGATTCAAAAATCTTGAGAATAGTAGAACGCTTTGAACGTTAGGGATGGGGCTCTGAAATTTTAATAAGAAATGTAATCAGCTCTTAAGACTCTAATAAACCGATAATTAACGACTTTTAATAGTCCATGAGCACTCATATAATATCTAATTTAAGCAAGTCATAGAAAGGAGAACTGCAAGTTTTATTGAGAAAGTAATAGTATAAATAATAGTGGATTGAATATCTCGTTGACAAAATATGAATCGTACTCGTCTTCTAAAGCTATTTACATTCGCCCTGATGATCGTTTTAGCCTCTGCATGTGTTAATCCCGCATTGGCGCAAGATCCAGGTGACTACATAGTAACAGAATTTGACTCAGAAAGTCTTGCCAGGCTAACTCCTGAAGGTGGAAGAGGTGTGATATATGAATTCGATCCTGGGGCTTATCCTTGGGGTGTAGCCATAGACTCTGATGGGAATTACATAGTAACAGAATATTATGGAGACAATCTAGTCAAGATAACTCCTGAAGGAGTAAGGACAGTTATATATGAATTCGATCCTGGGACTACACCTACTGGTGTAGCCATAGACTCTGATGGGAATTATATCGTAGCAGAAGGTTGGACAGACGATATAGTCAAGATAACTCCTGAAGGAGTAAGGACAGTTATATATGAGTTCGATGTTTTTACGTTTCCTGGGGGTGTAGCCATAGACTCCGATGGGAATTATATAGTAACAGGGTGGGGCGCAGATAATCTAGTCAAGATAACTCCTGGTGGAGCAAGGACAGTGATATATGAATTCGATCCTGGGACAGGACCTGATGGCGTAGCCATAGACTCCGAAGGAAATTATATCGTAGCAGAAGGTTATGTAAACAATCTAGTCAAGATAACTCCTGAAGGAGTAAGGACAGTTATATATGAATTCGATAGTGATAATTGGCCCATAGGTGTAGCCATAGACTCTGATGGGAATTATATCGTAGCGGAATATTGGACAAACAATCTAGTCAAGATAACTCCTGAAGGAGTAAGGACAGTTATATTTGAATATGTCTGGGAAGGGCCAGCGGGTGTAGCCATCTATCCAGATCTCATTCCACCGACCGTCTCTATCACCTCTCCTACGACTGACTCTTATGTAGGAAACACAACGCTAGTTCAAGGTACGAGTGAAGATACTCACTCTGGTATCAAGAAGGTAGAAGTAAAGATAGATGATGGTTCATGGCAGTTGGCTACTGGAACTACATCCTGGAGCTGCTCTTTGGATACCACAGGTGTTTCTGCTGGCAGTCACACGATAACTGCAAGGGCGACCGACAACAACGATAACACGGCAACTACCAGCGTCGATGTGATCGTGGATAACTTACCTCCAACACTCTCAATCACTTCTCCTACAAGCGGCTCTAAATTAACATCTTCAACTGTAACAGTTATGTGGACTGGTTCAGACGCTGGCTCAGGTATAGACCATTACGAAGTCAAGTTAGATGGAGGTTCATGGATCGATGCAGGGACTGCTACCAGCCATGAATTTACAGGGGTGGGTGATGGAAGCCATACGGTTCGAGTAAAGGCTGTTGATGAAGTAGGCAACTCGAAAGAGGCTACAGTCAACTTCACTGTCAGTACAGGTATCATATTTGGCCTCGACCTGACCACTCTAGCCATAATTGGTGCAGCAATTGTGGTTGTGATCGTCGTTGTAGCATATCTGATCCTCAGGGGACGAAGACCCCCAACACCAGCGCCACCTTCATCTTCACCCCCCGTTCCACCACCAACCTAGAGAAGCCCATAATCCCAAAAGCAATGCTGAGGCGTAAGGGTAATGTAAATTAGATTTCAGTACTGTATACTAGTTGTGCCCTTCCATGATTCAATATATATAGTGAGCGATAAGTAGTCGTTCTCCCCAAGGTTTAGAGCCTTTAAAACTACCTAATTGTGATCTTATATCCCTACTGTGCCAGAGATATTAATCTTAGTCTTCTTATTTATCTTGTCGATAGCGTTGGCTCTTCAAGATCGGTCCAATAGACGATCTTTCATATGTCGCCTCCACTCATCTTCTAACGCATCGACCATCTCCTTTAGTATACTTCTAGGTTCTTTCGCTTCACAGATAGCCCTTGATGCTCCTGTGCCTTCCACTCCGAGCCTTACAAGTTCTGCAACATCTCTTCCTGAGGATACGCCTGCACCACTGATTATGATTATCTTAGGATTGATCTTCTTCACATTCTTCATTGATTGAATAACAAATTCTTTGTCTTTGCCTACAGATTTTAGGGTTCCAATCCTGCTGGGAGGCTCCGATAGTATAACGTCTGGTCTCGATGTAGCGATGGCTCGAGCTTCTTCTGGGGTACTAGAGGCAACGATAGAGATCAAGCCAACTTCTCGCGCTCTTTTAATAGCCATAGAAATCTCTGTTAAAGGAAGCCTATACTCTGAATGATTAAACAGCGCTCCGACAGCACCAGATTCTTTGATCGCTTCCGGAAGAATGCGTCCAGTTCCACGGCCAGGGGTCAAAGGATCTATATGGGGAGAAAAAACCGGAAGTTCAGTTTCCTTTGCTATAAGGGGGATGTCCACTATTTGAGGAACCACAATAAGGTAAACGCTGGTTTCTTGCGCTACTTCCTCGACCATCTTCGCTAATTCTAAAGCTTTTCTTCCCCAAACATACGCCTTGAAATTGACAATAAAGATAGGAACGTGAAGAAGTGGAGTAGGCATTTATCGTTTCGCCAAATAGTTAGACTTTTGGACTAATTATATTTTTATTATAAATGATCATTAAAGGATAGAAAGGACTTCGTTTTGTCAAGGCTGTTCATCGACCCTTATTAATTTTTTTACACATGCTATCGATTTGAGGCTGAGTGAAAGATGATAGCTCAACCTATGGATTGATTTTTTAAAATATTTATTACACCTTTTTCAGTTACTCGAAGGTTTTGATATGAAAGAATACGACCTGATATCGATAGGCACAGGTTCTGCGATGAACATTGTGGAAGTCATGATCCAAAGGAACCCAAAGATCAAGGTTGCCGTCATAGATAAGGATGAGCCAGGTGGCATCTGTCTGACACGGGGGTGTATACCGTCGAAGATATTGCTATATCCTGCGGAGTTGGTGAGAACAATAGAAAGGGTACGGGAATTTGGTATAGAAGTTGATATGAAGGGGATAAATTTTGAGATGGTCATGGAAAGGATGAGGACCATTATCCAAAGGGATATAGATATGATACGACAGGAGCTCTCTCATTCTGAAAACATAGATTACTATCCTGCTGTAGCCGAATTTGTTGCACCATACACGCTAAAGGTTGGCGATGTTACCATGACATCGAAGATGATATTTTTGTGTACAGGATCGAAGCCCGTGATACCTCTGATAAAAGGGCTGGAGAAGGTGAGTTATCATACAAGCGATACAGTCCTCAAGATGAAGCGACTACCTGAAAGCATCGCCATCGTCGGTGGGGGATATATAGCTGCGGAATACGGCCATTTCTTTTCGGCCATGGGATCGAAAGTCACCATAATTGGCAGGAACCCCCAGTTCCTCCCCCAAGAAGAACCGGAAGTATCGGCGCTGGCCAAGAGGGAGTTGGAAAAGCACATGACGATCTTTACCAACTACGAGGTGCATGAGGCAGAGGAGGCATCGATGGGCAAGAAAAGGCTTGTAGCTGTCAACAGGGGGAATGAAGAAGAGATGGAAATAACATCAGACGAGATACTGATCGCTGCCGGGAGAGGCCCGAATACAGATATACTTCATCCTGAAAGAGGGGGGATAGAGATAGATAAGAGGGGGTGGATCATAGTCGATGAGTATCTGGAGACCTCTCAACCCAATGTCTGGGCTTTTGGCGACGCGAATGGGAGATACCCCTTCAAGCATGTGGCGAACTACGAATCTTTTGTTGTATACCATAATGCTGTATTGAAAAGGAGGGAGAAGGCAGATTACCACGCCGTGCCCCACGCCGTTTTCACGTACCCTGAGATTGCAAGCTTCGGGCTTAAAGAGGAAGAGGCAATAGAGAAATATGGTAAGGATAAGGTGCTGATCGGGATACGTAGATATCAGGACACTGCCAAAGGAGAGGCCATGGGTTTAAAGGACTATTTTGTCAAGGTTATAGTCGAGGAGGGCACCATGAAGATTCTTGGGGCGCACATCATCGGACCTTATGCCTCTGTTCTCATACAGGAGCTCATAAATCTAACCTATACCCCTGAGCGAAGCGCAAAGCCGATAATTGATGGAATGCACATTCATCCCGCCCTAAGTGAGGTGGTAGAGAAAGCGTTTTACTCTCTCATGCCACCAGAACAGTATCATCACGTTATTGAGCACCACTATGAACTTCCTATCAAGTGAATAGGTTGCCATTTAACTCGATCATGTAGCGACAAGAATTATGCACATAAATCATTCTTCTATCTTCTTTAGTAGGATTCTCAGAATTTTTAGGAGCATAATAAACTGTATTCACCTTTCGCTTAATGTACCTGGAATTAGGTGGACCGGGTGGGATTCGAACCCACGATCTCCTCGATGCCAACGAGGCATCACTACCAGACTGGACTACCGGCCCGATCCAAATTACAAAGATTTCTATGAGCCTTATATTATTTTATTTGTTCCTTAATAATCGGTCGTGACTATAACGCCACTCTCCGTAGGGACTACGGTCTTCTCAAACTGAGCCACATACCTTCCCGATGCCTCCACTAGAACTGGGTATGCTCTCAATACCTTACCCTTTACGAGCTTCTTTAGCATCTTCTTCGTCTCATCTTTGTCAACTATATCTGTTAGCCATCTGGCAGTGAAGGGCAGAGTCTTGAAACGCCTCCATATCTCCTCTGCTAAGAAGTCTGGCTTCTTATCGCCTATCTTTCTCCTCCCAATTAGGGCGTAGATTATTTCTCGCCTATCATCTCTAACTATACCTGCTCCATCTGAAGTCGTCAAGAAGGGCTCTATGGCATATACTTCGTAAGCCTTCAATGAAGGAGTATTGGCTACCCATACATTTGGTATCGATACGCCTCCATGAATACAGTACTGCTTTAAAAGATGACCGCTAAGGTTAGAGATAGGTCGAAAGCCCCTTTTACTTGCACCATTTTCAATCACATGTCCTATATCGCCTACCTTTACGCCCCCCCGCACCATACTTATCGCCTCATTCAGAACATCCTTGGTAGCCATCGCCAATTCATCGTAATCAGGGTTGAAGGATATGGTAAAAGCTGTATCAGCAATATAGCCGTTCACATGAACGCCCACATCTATCTTAACTACATCACCATCTTGAATTACACTTTCATCGTCTATCTCAGCAGTGTAATGGGCGGCGATGCTGTTGATGCACACATTACATGGAAATGCTAGCTCACCTCCTAACCCCTTTATCATATCCTCAACCTTTGTGCAGATGTCTAGAACTTTGTCTCCTGTGGATACCCCTTTAGCCGTCTCTTTACAAACTTTGGAGGCTATCTTACCAGCCTTGAAGTAATCTTGAGGAACTTCCACTGTCGTTACCTTCAGAACTTTTTATATCTGCTTTTCATGATTTTAAAAGCATTGTGGAAATAGATGACTCTTAAGTACAAGAAGGTCGCAGTAGGTGGTACATTCGACTATCTTCACCTCGGGCATAAGGTCTTGTTGAGCGTTGCCTTCAATAGCGGCGAATCCGTTGTAATTGGAATCACTTCAGACGACTTTGCAAGAAAGTTGGGCAAGATCATAGATCATGACTTCTCTTTCAGGGTCGAGGAGTTAAAGAGGTTTCTAGGCTCTAACTTCCCCAACAGATATGAGATATACCCTCTGGAGGATTACTTTGGACCCGCTTCAACAGAAGCGAATATCGATGCTATAGTTGTCAGTAAAGAGACGGTTAGTAGGGCAGAGATGACCAATGAATTAAGAAAGGATAGGGGC
>JACGUG010000059.1 GCA_024256285.1 archaeon | reverse complement strand
CAACCCGTGAAAACCCTACAAAAATTGAATCGACTTCGGTGATAGGCAACGCTGTCCACATCAGGGAGGGTTGTAAGCTCATAAGAACTAAGGTCAACCCCAATTTAAGGATTCCACTGGGCGCGGCGTACATCGATAAGTTTTTGCAGAACTATGAAGACGTTGTTAAACTAGCAATTTAAATTCTACTGAACTTAAGGAGTGAAAAAATTAGAGGTTTTAAAAACTGGCAAGACCTTCCACAGCCTTAAAGAGTTGCATTATTAAAGAAGCGGAACGGCTGATAACTCGGACTGTTCTTTGTCAGAACATAGCCCAACGGAAGTCGTCATCGGTTCAAAAATATTCATCTATGGTAAAAAGATTGAATCTATCTATCGTTCTGTCTTTTCAATTATTTCAACTCTTCTTGCATCCTTCCTAACCCAACTAACAGATATCAGACCCATTATCTCCAATTGCATCAATGCTCTGCTCAAATCCCTAGTCGTTATTTCTGGGTCTTCCTTCTTCAGTTCATCGAGCAGTTCAACATCCAGGATGTTCTTCTGTTGCCTTAGCTTCTCATATAGGATGTTTTTAAGAGGGTATTTCAACTTTATAACCTTGCAAAGGATTGTGATGTCTTCCCTTTTGTTCTTTTATAAGTCTTTAATGATAGATCCCTTTGTCTATCCTTACTGGGAAACTCCTTAACTGCTTATTGAGAGAATCATACCACGCCTCCACTTCAGGTGTAATAGAGGGCCTTACCTTTTTGATGGCTTCTTCAAAGTCAGCCTTTTCAACCTTTGGGCTCTTCGAACTTCTTTCCATCAACGATATAGCCGCCTCTCTGCAAAGAGCATCTACATCCGCACCGCTGAAGCTCTTTGTCATACTTGCTATCTCTTCCAAGCGAACATCCTCCGCCAAGGGCATCTTTGAAGTCGATATACGCAGTATCTCCAGCCTTGCCTTCTCATCTGGTGGGGGGACATAGATAAGGAGGTCCAGTCTCCCAGGTCTTAATAGGGACATATCGATGAGGTCGGGTCTGTTCGTTGCACCGATTACAAATATCTCGCCAGTAGTATGGGGGCCATCCATATCTGTCAGCAGTTGGCTCAACACACGCTCTCCTACGCCAGAGTCTACATCGAAGGAAGATCGAGGCTTGGCTATAGAGTCTATCTCATCAAAGAAGATCAAGCATGGCGCAGAGGACTTTGCCTTTCTGAAGATATTTCTTATCGCCTTCTCAGACTCACCTACCCATTTGCTCAATATCTCTGGGCCTCGAATATTGATGAAGTTCGCACCACTCTCTGAAGCAATGGCGTTGGCCAATAGAGTCTTGCCACAACCAGGAGGGCCGTAGAGCAGTATACCGCTAGGAGGCTTCACACCTAGCTTCTGGAAATCCTTAGGATTCCTGATGGCACGTATTACATTTTGTGATAGTATACGTTTAACCTCATCCAAGCCTCCAACTTCATCCCACTTTACTGATGATGGTTCGATGTAAAACTCCCTAAGAGCTGTTGGCACGATCTCCCTACTAGCTATCTGAAAGTCTTGAGATGTCACGACCATCTTCTTTAACACTTCGGGAGGTATCTTCTCGCCTTGAAGGTCGATTTCAGGCAAGTACCTCCTTAACGCCTTCAATGCTGCCTCTCTGCACAATGCCCTTAAGTCTGCACCAGAGTAACCAAAAGCCTCATGGGATATCTTCTCCAGGTCTACATCTGTGGTCAATGGCATGCCCCTCGTATGAATCTGCAATATCTCAAGCCTAGAATTAGCGTTGGGAACACCTATCTCAACCTCACGATCGAACCTACCTGGCCTTCTAAGGGCGGTGTCTATGCTCTCCAGCCTATTCGTCGCACCTATTACCACGACTCTACCTCTCTCAGATAAGCCATCCATCAATGCCAGAAGCTGGGCTACGACCCTCTTCTCTACATCTCCAAAGACTTCTTCACGTATGGGCGCTATAGCATCCAGCTCGTCTATAAATATCATACTGGGCGCGTTCTCCTTTGCCTCTTTGAAGATATCCCTAAGGCGAGCTTCAGTCTCCCCATAGTACTTGTTCATTATTTCAGGTCCACTTATGGAAAAGAAGTTGGCCTCAGACTCGTTAGCTAGAGCCTTTGCCAATAGAGTCTTGCCACAACCAGGAGGGCCGTAGAGCAGTATACCGCTAGGAGGCTCTATGCCAAGACGTTGAAAGACCTCTGGATGGCGCAATGGCAACTCCACTATCTCCCTCAGCCTACGTATCTCTTCTTTCAGACCGCCTATCTCTTCATATGTAACTCTGGGTGAAATCTTCTCTTCAAGAAGAGGCTCTGGAAGTATAGATAGATGTGTATTCTGCATTATCTTTACAACGGATTTTGGACTGACTTTGGCTACGTTAAATATTATAGGGCTACCGAGTATGACTACTGAAATTTCATCTCCCTCTGTTACAGGCATGCCCTTGAGCCTATTCCTTACGAACCCAGAGAACTCCTTGTCAACACTGAGTTTTATATTTATAGGAACAAGAGTTGCGCTCTTGGCCCTCTTTACATTTGCTATCTTAACATCAACGTAATCGTTCAGCGCTACACCGGCATTCTTTCTCGTCTGCCCATCTATCCTAATGGCACCACGCAATTTATCCTCTCTATCTGCTGGCCAGGCTGTAACAACTGTAGACCTCTTCCCCATAAGTTCGAGGACATCGCCAGCCCCTGCACTCAATGATTCCATTGTATCCATATCCAGTCTGGCTCTACCCTTCCCTACGTCTCTCTGCCTAGCTTCAGTAACCTTTAACTGGATGGCTGTAGTCTTCTTTCCTCTGCCCATTTAATTTCAGATATTAAAGGTAAAAAGATGGCTAAAAATATTTTATCGTTCTCAGTTTCATCTGAGGCTTGTGGAGAACTTGCTCACCCCTATGACTTCTATCTGGCTGACCAAATCTGAAGATTGTATAGCCTTCTCAAGGCGGTCTAACTCCCCCTCCTTCTCTTCTATAAGAAAATCCATTATCGATGCAGTAAGCCCGAACGCTATAGGCTCCTCGACCACTTTCTTTACTTCTATGTTCGATGGTAGGCTCTTTTGGATCGATTCTGAAACCTTATCGGGGCTTATATCGGCATCCTTTGGCAACACCCTCAATCTGACCAGTACTCTACCCAATTTATCTCTTCAGATTCGCTCTTTGACTACCCTATATAATTATCGATCCACTTTATTCCGTTTGTGGGTTCTGGGTATAAAAGATTATTTAGCTTTGTGAGTTGGAGACATCCTTATGAAAACCATTGGATTCGTCGTCAACCCTATCGCTGGGATGGGGGGAGCGGTCGGTCTCAAAGGCACTGATGGAAAATCTATACTGGAAAAGGCGCGTACCTTAGGAGCTAAGCCCATATCCCCCATAAGGGCAGAGTCCTTTCTCTCAGGATTGGAACATGTGAAAGGGAGAATCAGGCTCGTTACAGGAGCCGGAAGGATGGGAGAAGATGAAGCCCTCAATCATGGTTTCACTTTCACCACTTTTGGCGAGAGAAAAGAGGAGACTACTGCTGAAGATACTAAAGAAGTTGCTAAAAGAATCAAGGATCTGGGTGTCGACCTACTCGTCTTCTGTGGAGGAGATGGAACTGCCCGAGATATACTGGACTCTGTTGGTACAGACCTTCCTGTTCTAGGGGTTCCAACCGGGGTGAAGATGCACAGCTCAGTTTTTGCTGTAGGTCCTCTAGCTACAGCCAGGATAGCCATGGAGTTCTTGTGGGAGAATCTGCCTCTTAGGGAGGCAGAAGTCATGGACGTAGACGAAGAGGCCTTCAGAAAGGGGCGGTTGTCTGCAAAGCTTTACGGTTACTTATTGACGCCATACGTGCCAAGCCTGATTCAGGGAGCGAAGGTTGAGAGTCCGATGACAGAGGTCGAGATGCACAACCAAGCGGCAATAGCCATCTACATAATCGAGGAAATGAAGCCCGATCTGATCTATATCATCGGTCCAGGAACCACGACTCGTACAATCGGAGACCTTCTGGACGAGAAAAAGACTCTTCTGGGGGTAGACCTCTTCTGCAACAAGAAACTCATAGCCAAGGATGTGAATGAGAAAGAGATATTGGAGAAGATCAAAGGAAAGGATGCAAAGATCATCGTAACCCCCATAGGAGGGCAGGGTTTCATCTTTGGAAGGGGGAACCTCCAATTGAGCCCAGTGGTGATCCGGCAAGTAGGCTTGAAAAACATCATCGTAATTGCGACAAAACATAAGATGGTGGAGTTAAGGAGTCTAAGAGTCGACACTGGCAACCCTGACCTTGACGATGAACTCCGGGTATACGTTAAAGTCATAACCGACTATAAACAGGGACAGATGGTGAAGATCGAATAAAGGTCACATTGGAAATAAAATAACTAAATATATCCGCTTTTATGCAGCCCTTCTATGAACCGAATCTTATCACACTATAATTCTAAAATTACTCCAACATAACAAAAATTTAACAGAACCTCTTATCCTATCACTTTTAAGGTTAAAGTTACAAGTAATGATGACAAATGGGTGCATTGGAGATGGGTCTTAGAAGGTTCCTTAGCCTAAAGAGAAGGGAGCAGGAGATATTCGATTTCATACATAAACATATAGGATTGACTATAGCAGCAGTCGATCATCTAAACGTGTTAATAGAGTATTTAAAAATGCGCGAATTTGATGCACTTCAGAGAAATTATTCTGAGATCGATCTTTTAGAGAAGAAGGCTGACGATGTCCATAGAAAAATTGTTGAAAAGATATCTGAAGGGGCTTTCTTTGGTGGAATGAGGGAGGACTTTCTAAACATACTGGAAAAGGTGGACAATATTGCTGACAGCGCCAAGGACTCAGCTAAGATGCTGATAGTAAGGAGGCTTGAGGATGAGATTATAAATTATATATTTGAGGATGACGACTTCACTCGCTTCTTCTCATCTTGCCTATCTGCCGTAGTAGAATTGAAGGAAGTCATAAATGGATTGGAGAAAGGCAGAGATGTGGCTCTAAAGCATATCAGTATCGTTGAAGATTATGAGGAAAAGGCTGATGAGCTTAAAGCAAGAGTGTTGGAGCGCATATTCAAAAAGGCTGACGAATTTAATGTATTGAGCGTGATACAGCTTAAAGATTTCATAAACATAGCTGATAACATCGCAGATAATGCAGAAGATGTAAGTGATATAGTCCTCATATTGATAGCAAAAGGTTACAGTTAAAGTGTTATACACAATATTATCCTTGGCATTAGCAATAGCCCTCATATTTGGTTGGAACAACTCTGGTTTATGCATGGGGGGCTTGACGAGTTCAGGATTGTTATCCTACAGAAGAAGTGTGGCATTAACAAGCCTGGGCTTGGTCATGGGCGCCTTGATAGAGGGAGGCAAGATGGAAAGAACCTTGATAGGGTCTGTAACAGAGAATATAACTACTGTAGTACTGTTGAGTGTCTTCATAGCAACTTTCTCTTTGATGCTGGTATTCACCCTCCTTCATATCCCTATCAGTCTGTCACATGTGGTCGTAGGGGCTTATGCAGGCGCGAGTTTTGCGAGTGGTTTATTCCTAAACATCGTCAATTTGGAGGTGATAATTCTATCTTGGCTCCTAGTTCCCATATTAAGTGCTCTAATTACAATTTTATTCTATACATTGATCGTCCATATGGTCAAGCATTTCAGCCTTCTTACGCTCGATGCCTTCAATAGGTTGGCAGTCATGGTCATCATATTTTACATCGCTTATGCCTTAGGGGCAAACAACGTAGGCTTGATCAATGGCCTGTATACACCATTTATCTTCGATAGTGCTCTTCTGGAATTTATGGTCATAGTTGTGGCGATATCTGTCGTATTGGGCGCAATAATATTCGGTAAAAGAATCACGAAGACGGTCGGAGAGGATTTGATCGTTCTAAGTCACATAGGTGTCCTTACAAGCATGTTCAGTAGTGCTCTGTTGATGTGGTCCTTCACTCAATACAGCATACCTATATCTATAACTCAGGCTGTGATAGGGGGGATCGTAGGGGCTGGCCTCATAAAAAGGCATGTGATATTCAATAGAACAATCCTGTATGAGGTAATAGGGAGCTGGGTTGCTGTTACGGCTATCGGCTTTACACTATCTTTCTCCATCATAAAAACCTTTGCGTAATTCCTGATGGTAGGAGTTATATTTTCGACTCTGGCAGATATTCTATAAGAAGATAGTCTAACTTGAAGATTCAAAATCGAACTATTAAAGGAAGTTGAGGTGAGAAGGCTTCTAATTCTTGA
>JACGUG010000058.1 GCA_024256285.1 archaeon | reverse complement strand
TCTTGGACCATTATATAATACTTGCATAGGTTCTGTTATCGCTGTACCGTTCGTCTTCCTTCCACCGTTTCCATAAAGTGCTGGGTCACTGCCTATGTAGTATCCCGCATCTTGTGGAGTTTCCTCATCTTCATCGTCTGGTCCAACTGGATAGTCGTTGTCGACCCTAATCCAATCGTTACCCCAATCAACTAGGTCAGAGTGCTGAGCTGTGGCCCACACATTCCTCATTTCTCCTGTTACTGTGCTCTTGTAAGTTATGTTGATGAGCCATCCTTCCTGCCAAACGTCTTTTGGCATACTGTTATACCATTCTCCATCCCATGGAGGTGCGAATGGATCTCTACCTTCTTCTGTATCATCTACAGTATACTGTAGACCGATATTATCGTAGCTGTTGATCATTTCACCGAATTTAGAGAAGCCTATCTGTATAGAGCTTGGTTCAAAGAGCCTGTCTTTTGGTTTTTCAGTGAAGTCCCAGAAGTATGGATAGAGTGTGTAAGTGTCATCATGAGCAACTCCTTCAACTGTCTTGTACCAATCTGAACTGTCTGCACCTGGTGGTACTCCGAAGCTCAAGGTTACTATAGGTAGTATAGGTATTAGTAGTAGTGTTATAACGAGAACCGACATCATCGATTTTCCGTATTTATTCATCTGTCTATTCATCTGTCTTCGGAAGACCTTTTTCCTTGTATATATTTAAGGCTTATGCGATTAGAACATTTCTAGTACGCTAGAACTCGTCACAAAAAAAAGATGAAGGGCTCGTCTCAAAGTAGCCCCTTCTCGGTACTACTCTGAGGTTTAAGTCTTGGCCGTGGCCTTTGGGGGCGGGGGCGGTGTCACCGTTGGAGCCCCTGGAGGGGGCCTCCTTCTCAAGTAGAAGACGACGACTACTACTATAACCACAGCTACTATGGCTATGATTATATAGGTCAGCAGTTCGAGGGTGAGACCTGGTATCAGTTCTATACGGTTGCTCTCTAGAAGCTCCCTTCTCTCCTTCAGGTTCATGTTCCTATCGTAGACAAGCTCCCTGACGTTTCCGTTGGCCCTCGAAGAGTAGTATTTTTCATAGACGTTGTCGAAGGTGAGGGACGCTACGACCAGGGAGTCGAAGGTTCCTGCAGGCACCGTCACCCCCTCTGTTCTGACTACGGTGAAGTTTCGAGAGAATTGAGTAATACTCGTCCCTGGGGGCAGGGGGGGAAGCTCGATCGTTTGTGTCCTCGTCGTATTGCCCCACCAGAACTTTCCTACATCCAGGGGGAAGTCGGACTCCTTATAGGGGGGGCTGTAGGTTATATTCGTAATCAGGTGGTAGGTGACTTCCTCTCCTGACATCTGCTTCAGCTCCCTTTCATCCTTGACTATGCTGAGATCGGACTTCTGAAGGTAGACCCTCCCCGTCTCCGTCCACATCACCGTATCCTGTTGAGGGGGGTGCCAACTGCCCACTACTTCCATTACGTATTGCTCGTTCGATTCTTCGACGATGGTTCTAGTGACTGTTCCTTCCATTACTATCTCCGAGGCGGAGAGGAACTCTATGCGATACTTCCAGTAGTCTCCGACGGAGTAGGATGGTTGTTGTGCTTGAGCCGTGACTATGATCAAGGTCGCCGATGTGATATTTAAAGAATAAGTTTCTCTTTCTACACCTTAAAGTAAATTTTTATCTTCAAAATGTAATTATATGGGTTAGTGGTTATAGTCTTCGGAAAATTTAGTAGGTCCTCTTCTTATCAGCCTCATGTAGGAACCTTCCTCTCGTCTCTGACCGATCCTCTAACAACCTCTCAATATATCGATTCACGTTATCCAGCACAGCTTTTAGGATGGGTTTTGATTTGATGTTTACAAGGTGCTTCATCCTAAGTCTGGCATCTTCAAATTTTCGAAGCACGGACAATTCTATATAGATATTTTTAAGCTCCTCGAAGCGTTCGTCTGGTACAACTTCTGGATCAATTAAGGCTTCAAATAAAGCCATAGCCACCCCTGCCTTTGACATTTCTTCTTTAATTTCCTTGTTCTCAGATTTCAAGCGAATATTCTCCTCTTCAATTTCGACAACCCTTTCAGCTTCAACCTGGTTGAGCCATCTCCCTGCTAGTTGTAGACTTATTTCCTCTAATCTCTTATCGTAGCCAAAGATATCGAGGAGTAGCTTTTCAAACCTCTCCCTTTATTTCTAGTATCGTTCCCAAGTTTTGTAAGAATTTGGCAAGGTAACCATTCGGGTGAACGATGGCTTTATCGTTATCGTCATTTAACTTACCTCCCCAAATCGCCATACCTATGTTTTACGAAGCCCTCCTTCAATTAATTTTTATAGCTAGTTTTAACAACGCCTATTATGATTTTATTTTTATATAATAATTTTGATAACCCTTCATATTCTATACTCTCTTAGCTGGCAGTACACTTGTCAATAGGGATAAAGCTGGACCCACGATTAGGCCTGCCCAAGCGAACAGGCCAAGAAAGCCAAGTAGAGCTAGTAAAACCCTAACTCTCTTTGAAATACCATCTCGATCCTTGGTAGTTAATCGTATAATAGCGATGCCTAGGAGAATCGGAATAAGGGCAAAAACTATAGTCACGAACACTGATAAATCAGGATTAGCCGTTGTCAAAGCCAGGATCATCTGGGTAAACATCATAGCCCCGCTGCCTATGTATAGAAGACCTGCGGAGACTCCTGTCAAGTAAAATACATTACGAAACATACCTTTCCGTTTCCAAATAAAAAGTCCGAAGCCTATAATCACTGTAGCTATCATAGGAGCAAGTATGAAGGCTAGGGACTGACCTTCCCACTGGTGTATTCCGATTACATCGATGGGTACCCTGATCCATTCATCCAGTCCGAACTCTTCCCTATAACCAATCGCAAGACCATAACGACCTCCTTGAGAAGGCTCAAAGACCGCTATAAAATAGGTACCAGTTGATGAGACCTCTAAGTCTACTTGGGCGAGGAAGTAGGAACTGCTCGGAGTGAAAGGCTCATAGCTAGGCTCGTCTGGACGCTGTGCCTCCACCAACATGACCCCTGCACCCTCTGGAACCTCCACGTATTCAGGTATTACATCATGAGAGGCTATACCCGGACCCATTATTGCCAAGTTTGGGAGGAAATCATTCTTTTCGGAAGTTGGAATGAACAGCTGAGTATACAGCCTTTCACCATCTCCCATATCAAGTCGATAATATTCAGCCTCTCCGCCTTCGTGCAGTTCTGCGTAAAGGGCCCAAGATTTAGTAGGGTCGGAGATAAGGAGGGCTGTCTCGAGGCTCTCATTGTCTATAGGTGGTTGGAGGGGCGTATGGGCAAGAACTACAGGTATAAAAACTAGTGAACTTAGAACTAAGAAAAAAAGGCTCATAGTTCTTGATTTCATATTACACAAACAGTTTATATGATTATTTAAAAACTTCTAAAAATATTGTATGTAAAGGAAACTGAGGATTTTACTGAAGAAATAGAAAAATAAAAGCATCATCTACTGATCAGAATAACTCATGGAGATATTTAAAAGTACAAAGGATTCTAATAAAGTAAACACGGGTCAAGATAGATCGAAAAACGATTCCGGCCAAAGGGAAGTGGCAACACTTGGTGGTGGCTGCTTCTGGTGTACAGAAGCTGTTTTTAGTGAGATAAAAGGCGTGATAAAAGTTGAACCGGGTTACTCTGGAGGCCAGTTAGAGAATCCGACTTATGAGCAGGTTTCTACGGGAACAACGGGATACGCCGAAGTTGTTCAAATCACCTTTGACTCCAATATTATCTCCTTTAAAGAAATCCTTGAGGTATTCTTTGCTATGCATGATCCAACAACTTTGAACCGTCAGGGCGCTGATGTTGGCACTCAGTACCGATCAGTAATATTTTACCATAGCGATGAACAAAAAGCAATCGCTGTGAAGCTTATTGAGGAACTCAATCATGCAAAAATATGGGATGCGCCAATCGTGACACAAGTCGAACCGTTCAAAGCCTTCTATAAGGCGGAGGATTATCACAAAGATTACTTCAAAAGCCATCCCGAACAACCTTACTGTAAGTTAGTTATCGCACCGAAGATTGCCAAGCTGAAAGAACATTATCAGGATAAGCCCAAAAAATATAGATAACCTTAGTTTAAGGCTAAAAATGAAATAGGGCACTCTGTCGAATCTTCTAATCAATTTAAGAATATAATTTATTAAATAACGTCTCAGGGATTTATGAGTCCGCTTCCATAGATTGTTATTATTATGGAACAAAGAATCAAAACCTTGATCTTCGATCCTATTAATCTTTTATACTTGAAAGTAAATTATCTTTAGCAATATGGCCAAGTTCTCATTTGCTAATCTTCCAAAACGTCTTCGACTTTTGAGTAATAATGATATAGACGATATATACGCTGGAGCCTTAGAACTTTTACATAAAAAAGGGGTAAAATATCATAATTCAGAAGCTCTGCGAATTCTAAGTTCTGGTGGGGGGGATGTTAATGAGAGGGAAATGGTAGCGAAGCTTCATGAAAAAATAATTAAAGAGTGTGTTATGAAAGCTCCATCCGAGGTTTCTCTTCATGATAGGAATGGCAAGCTTGAGACAGTGCTAAGAGAGAACAATATAATCTTTAACCCAGGGTCAGCAGCAATAAATATTCTTGATGTGGAAAGTGGTGAGATCAGAAAGCCTACTTCGAAAGATTTTATTGAATTTGTCAGGCTCACAGATGCCTTGGACAACATAAAGGCTCAAAGTACGGCCCTTGTAGTTTCTGATGTTCCTGAAGCCATTAAAGATCGATATAGGCTTTACATCGTGTTAAAGAACTCTACTAAGCCTGTTATTACAGGGGCCTTTACCATCGATGGACTTCATGATATGAAGAAAATGCTAGCAGTCGTACTTGGTGAAGAGGAGCTTGTTAAGAAGCCTATGGCCATATTCGATGTATGCCCCACCCCGCCTCTGAAGTGGAGCGAACTTACTTCTCAGAACCTTATCGACTGTTCAAATTATAGGATCCCTGCTGAAATATTACCGATGCCATTGGCTGGAGCTTTAAGTCCTGCAACTTTAGCTGGCACCCTTGTCCAGCATACCGCAGAAGCTCTCAGTGGGATTGTTCTAGCTCAACTAACTAATCCTGGAGCTCCTTTGATTTATGGAGGATCTCCAACGATCTTTGAAATGAGGTATGCGACTACACCTATGGGTGCTATTGAGAGTGTAATGCTCCAATGCTGTTACTCCGAGATTGGAAAGTACTTAGGCTTGCCCACTCATGCTTATCTAGGCTTAAGCGACTCGAAGACTTTAGATGCTCAAGCTGGTCTTGAATCTGGTATTGGAATGATTATGGGAACTTTGGCAGGCATCAATGTGATATCAGGTCCTGGAATGCTCGATTTTGAAAGTTGTCAGAGCTTTGAGAAGCTCATAATAGATAATGAGATCTGTGGTCAAGCTTTAAGACTTAACCAAGGCGTAGAAGTCTCAAAAGATACATTGGCTATTGAAATAATAAAAACTGTTGCACATGATGGACATTTCCTAAAGGAGAAGCATACTATTGATTGGTTCGAGAAAGAGCAATATATCCCATCATTAGTTTTGGACAGAGACAGAAGGTCACGCAAGAGATACAATTCGGAGGAGATCTGCCGAAGAGCCAACATACATGCAAAGAAGTTGTTAGCTGAGCATAAGCCTGAGCCACTTGATATAGATATTGAAAGAAAACTGGATGATTTGATGAAAAATATTATGGACTTACAAAAATGATAAAAACTATCAAAAATTTTTTTGGTCCTTTTAAAGACGATGTTCATTAAAAAAGGAATCGATAAGAAAGAATCTTGCAAACTTCCATCTAAATGAGTCCATTTTTCATGACGAAATAGACAAAATCCCAATGGGTAATTCTTCTTGGAAATAGGATGATCATTAAATAAAACGATCATCATCTTTTAAAGCGACTTTCATGGCTTTAAGTGCGCTCTTCTCCTTATCTTTTATCTCCAGCATAATATCAAAATCAAAAGGTTCTGTTAGTTTTAAAAAATTTTTAAAATGTTCCAGATCGATCGATTCGGTGTGTTTACCTTTAAGTTCACCTTTTTTCTGTGAACTGTAATCAACCATCGGAATACCATCTTTTTTTCTCCAAGTTTTTGTAAAGAGTCTAAAAGCTTCACTAATCTTTTCCTCCGAATTATTTAGTTCATGATGGAAAATATCAAATAATACTGGGATTCCTGTTTCGGCATTCAACAGGAGGCAATCTTTTAAGCTGTAACGCCTATCATCATTTTCTATCACAAGCCTTCTTTTTATTGTCTCATCAAGCTTTTCAAACCTTTCTATAAACCTTTTAATGCTCTTTTCTTTTTCTCCATAAATTCCTCCAACATGTATCTGTATTTTGGCAGAAGTGTCGAGTTCCATCAAATCTAAAACCTCTACATGATAATTGAGTTCTTTTAAACTGTTTTCAAAGACCGTATTATTCAAAGAATTAATTAGAACGAACTGATCTGGATGCATAGATATCCTAATATTATGACTTTCAATAAGATTTCCTATTTCTTTGAACCTTCCTTTAAAATATTCTTGCCAGTCGAACTTGCATATAGGATGTGAGGCAAAAGGGACTAGGTCCGAAGTTATTCTAAAAAACAGTATATTATGTTTTATATTGAACTCTAGTATGCGAACGAGGCAATCTAAGTTTTTGTCAACCGTTTCTATTAAACGCTCTTCAGAGTAAGACTTTAAACGAAAAGTCTTATTGCTTTTGCATCCTATTGACCGATTTATACAAGGATAACCAATTTTCATTTCTCATAGAAATCAAGTGCTATTGAATTCATACAGTAACGAAGACCTGTAGGTTCAGGTCCATCATTGAAGACATGGCCTAGATGCCCTCCACACTTGCTGCAAAGTACTTCGGTCCTTCTCATCCCTAAACTGTTGTCAGGCTTCGGTTCGATGCTCTCTTTCGAAGCCGGGGCCCAGAAACTGGGCCAACCAGTCCCTGAATCATACTTCGAATCTGAAAGAAATACTTCATTCCCGCAACCAGCACAACGATACACTCCCTTCTTCTTGTTGTAAAGATACTTTCCAGTAAACGGCGGCTCAGTTCCCTTCTCTCTAAGAACGTGGAACTCTTCTGGGGCAAGGATCTTCCTCCACTCTTCCTCTGATCTAGGTATCCTTTGTCTCATAAATCCTTTTTTGGGTATTACGTACTTAAAATACTTTAAGAGATCTTCTCAATCCATTTCTATTTAATTCTGTACTGGTTAATCCTTTTTTTCTAGAAATTGTTGGTGTTAATCTTTTGCTAAATAAAATACTGATGAGTGCTCTATCTCGATTACAATCTCGTTTTTGTACTTTCGAGATTTTTCTAGTTTTTCCTTGGTACGCTATATTTTAACAATTTTCTGCTAAATTGTTAAAATACTCTTTCGATCATTTTTTCTTGGGATTTTAACTTGAATAGTTTTTGAAAAATATTTTTCCTAAACCTGAATTTTTTCAATGGCTTCTTTCAAAATATCGAACTTCTGCTCTGTAAAACCGCCTTCAGTTCTCCATACGACTTGTCCATCTTTATTGATAAGAAGTATGTGGATCGTATTTTCACTTGTTATATTCAGTTGCTTCTTAAATTCTTTCTTATCTATATACAGGGTTATCGTTCTCTTACGTGCTTCTTCATCTCGAATACCTCCACGCATACCTCCATCAATCCATCTGCGAAATATCGAATAGGACCTTTGAAGCGTTGGCAGTTCATAGAATGCCAAATTAGGATTTTCTTTAACAAGATCATCAATGAATGGAATCCATCCATCTACCAAATTTTGGTGTTCTCGTCTGAATGCTATAACAACAATGTTTAACATACCTCCGAAATCCTGTGGCAATTCAAATTTTTGTTCATTAAGAT
>JACGUG010000057.1 GCA_024256285.1 archaeon | reverse complement strand
CTTTGATAGGATTCTTAAGGTTAAGGTATCCTTCTGAAAGAGCACATAGAGAGGAGATAACTAGAAGATCGTGCCTGGTAAGAGAGTTACACGTTTATGGAAAGATGATACCGATAGGAGAGAAGGGTGGCCACGATTACCAACATAAAGGGTTTGGAGCCATGTTGATGAGCGAGGCGGAGAGAATAGCTGAGGATGAGTTCGATGTAAGGAAAATGGTCGTGATGAGTGCCATAGGAACAAAAGAATACTATAGAAGGCTGGGCTATAGATCGGAAGGACCTTACATGGTAAAGAGGTTCGAGTGAATTTAGAAAGTCATCAACCTTAGGTTTAGCATAAATAGTCAGAGAGTCAACTTGTCAATAGCCTGGAAAGATCTCTTTTCTGATATTCTCTTTAGACACGTCGAGTTCTTCTAATAGGTTCGCCATGGCTTTAACCATTCCTGGGGGGCCACAGATATAGAATACTCTTTCTTTGTAGTCTGGTACTTCCTTCTTTATCATATCTGTATCGATTCTTCCTGTGTAGCCAGTCCAACTCTCACTGGCCTCACTAACTGTAAACACGACTTTGAGGTTCTTATTTTGCTGTTGCATCTCCTCAAACTCTTTCCTAAAGATGATGTCTTTTTCTGTATGATTTCCATAGAGGAGTGTGATCTTAGTTTCTAAGAGCATGTCCGTGCAATATTTACAGATACTCCTTAATGGTGTTATTCCGATGCCCCCTGAAATCATACCGATCTTTTTAAATTGTCCTTCAAAAGTGAAGTTACCGTAGGGGGCTTCTATTTCCACCCAATCGCCTACTTTTAAGGCGTCTAGGGCATCTGAAAAACTGTGTCCAGTGAGCTTCTTAGTAAATTCTATGAACTCCCTTTCAGTTGGACTGCTTGAAATTGTAAAATGCTTTCTCGCCTCTTTTTCTTCAATTTTAATAGTTAAGAACATGAATTGTCCAGGCTTATAGTTCAAAGATTCAGGTCTATGGAATCTGAAACTTTTTACATTATGCGTTCTCAATATGATTTCCTTTACATTTGTCTCAAACTTCACAATAGCTCTCACCATAGATACTAAATAAGGTATAAAAATTTAAAAATGTATCAATATTTCCGAAAAATTCAAAACTCTAGATAGGGTACCCTATATACATATTACATATTATATTACATATACTTGAGGGTAGGAGGAGTTTATGACCCAGTAAGGTCTTATAGAAACATCTTGATGATGGTTAATGAACGAAACCAAATTTTTTGAACATCTTTTGAATTTTTCGGAAACCTTATGAACTGTTTTTAGAGGTTTTGAGGGAGCACTTAAATATCAATTTTTTATTCTGAGCGCGAGTCCTAATCCAACTCATAGGATTCCTAAAAGGATTTTTTAGGAAATCTTTTGAACCCTTAAGAGCTCCAAAAAATGCCCAAAAAGGTTCTTAACATTCTTAAAGATCGGCCATAAAATTTCCTAAAACATTTTTAAGGCTCTTAAGAAAAGATGCCTTCCCAAACGATAAGTACAAGGTCTTTTCTATCTAGATTTAAAGAAGACACCTAAAATAGTATTCCCAAACGCTACTTTGCAATAGTACCAGAATATACGGTCCCTATTTCCTAAGCTGAAACCCTTAAGAGCCTTACAAGAATATTTTAGGACAAGCAATGACCCCTCGAAAGAAATGTCTAATTCTAGTGCCTCAACATCTCAGAGATAACAGCACCATCGTGGCAGATATCCCTTTTATAGTCCAATCCATCTGTTACTTTACCTCCTTATCCTTCCCATAATCTGAATAGGCCCTTCCACCAGCCTAAGAGACGTCTCGTACTTTCTTCCCATCCTAAGTATCGATAAGGCCACTACTTCTCCTATGGATAGTTTTGAAAGGGCTGCAAAGAGGTCAGTCATATTCTTTATCTCATAAGGCCCTATCTTCACTAGGATGTCGCCCACCCTTAGTCCAGCCTCATAGGATGGGCTCTCAGGAGTCACCTGAACTATCAGCACGCCAGAATCGGTTGGAAGACTATATCTCCTAGAGATAGCAGGGTTTATCGATGTCCCAGAAATTCCGAGCCAAGGTCTCATCACCCTTCCCTTCTCCACTATCTGCTCGACGATCCTCTTCACCGTGTTTATGGGTATGGCGAAACCTACCCCTTGTGCGTAAGGTACTATGGCGGTATTGATGCCTATTACGTTGCCCTCTAAGTCGGCCAAGGGTCCTCCACTGTTGCCAGGATTGATGGATGCGTCTGTCTGGATCAATCCCTCGATGATAAAAGCTGCACCTGGAAGTGGTCTTCCGAGGGCACTTATCACCCCTGCCGATACAGTGGGCCCCCCTGGTAGACCTAAAGAGTTACCTATGGCTATCGCTATCTGCCCTACCTTGAGCTTCTCTGAATCGCCGAGCTTAGCTGCAGGCAGGTTACCTGCGTCGACCTTGATGAGGGCTATGTCTGTTGCAGGGTCTCCTCCAATCACTTCACCTGAAAAGCTTCTCCCATCTTTAAGATCGATTCGAACTCTATCCCCATCGTCTATTACATGATGGTTGGTGATGATGTAGCCTCTTGGATCGATGATGACCCCTGAACCCTGACTCTCAACTGGTATGCCGAATCGGAAGCCTCTACCCAACCTTACCGTGCTTATGCTAACTACGCTCTCGCTCAGCTTCTCGACAGCCTCGGTCATGCGATTTTCAAGAGATGTCAGAGTCAGATCGATCCCTCCAATCGTTTTGGGAGGCGTAACCCTAGTTAGAAGTCTCTCCTTTCACTCGGAGTGATCTCTAGCTCCATCAGCTGCCCTCCCCTCAGTATCAAGAGCTTGGTCCGCTTTCCTATGACTTCCTCGGTTAGTAGTCTGGGCAGATCGTAGACGCTCGTAACTGATTTTCCGTCCAACTTTACTATGACGTCTCCCAGTGATAGACCCGCCTGTTTTGCAGGGCTGTCTGCTTCGACTGAAAGTACCATAGCCCCTACGTCTTGGCTTATCTGTGGTTCTGTAGCGATCTCCTTCGGAAGAGAGATGTTGTTCGATACTACGCCCAGATAGGCTCTCCTGATCTTTCCTTCACGAGCTAGTCGATCGGCGATGTCCTTGACAGTGCTCACTGGGACCGCTATCCCTTGGGATGAAGTGTGGGCGATGTTCAAGCCCACCATCCTGCCAGAAGCGTCCACCAAGGGACTCCCTGAATACCCTGAGTTCAACCTTACATCCGTTACGATAACGTTTTCAGTCATCACTCCCCACCATCCTCTTATAGAAGTCCTAGCGCTAGCGACTATCCCTGAAGCGACGCTTGGCTGTCTGGCAGAGGGATTGGCAAAGGCGAGGATGAACTGACCGACCTTGAGTTTTTCAGAGTTCCCAAGTTCTATCGGTCTGAAGGAACCACCCTCGGTCTTCAGCAACGCTATATCTGAATAGGGGTCCCGACCGACCACCTTCGCTTCAAGTCTCTGTCCTCCAAGACTTACGTTTACTGAGTCAAGTTTACCTATTACGTGGCTGGCAGTTATGATGTACCCATCAGCACTCCACACCACACCTGAACCTACCCTTCTTCCCAAGCCTACGCTGACCACGGAAGGTGCCACTTCATTGGCTACTTCTACAACCGCATCTGATAACGACTGCAATATCTTTGGAACAACTTTTTCGCTCATTTTACTTCATGAAGTATATAGAATCGAGGTCTATTTATTGATCAGGTATAGAAAGGGTCAGTCACTTGCAGGCTGGGATCGTATAGGGCTCAAAGAGTTCCAAGTAAACTATTCTCCCAGTCTGCCCTAGTCTGGAGTAAAGCTTGGCTATATACCCCATGAGCTGATGAGAAGCTCTTATGGCGCCACTCAAATCTTTTTCTTCTTTGATTTTCGCTTCTACATCGAGGTCACCAGCCGAAAAGTTAGCGTTGACTTGGATTCTCCCATCTTCGGTAATCCACTTCAGCGTTATACCATCCTCATTCTGGGAGTAGCCTAGCCAACGAAGCACCCCAAACCATCTACCCATAAGATTCGGAATAACTTCTTGAGGTGGTACGTCATTGGGCAAGCGTGTTTGAAGTATGGGGACGCTTGGCTCCTCCATACTTATCTGATTTATTTTGAGAAGTTTCTCGGTCTCTGGCGTAACTCTGTAGCCTTCTAGCGTTCTTTCCACAATACCTTGTTCTTCGAGCCTTTTGAGGGCTCTAGAGAGGGTCTCTGGATGTACTCCCAACTTCCTCTTCAGCCCGTCGAAGGTGAAGGCCGTTAAGCTCTCTTCTCCTATCGCCTTCAAAACCATCGTGTCTCTTTCGCTAATTGGATCCTTCATTACGTCTTCCGATTCTGTGTCTATGGCCAATTCCGTCTCTTGCTGATCGTCTATGGTGTCTTCATCAATAAGTGGTGTCTTATACCTTATCACTCCACCCTCCTTGATGCTGAATTATAGAGCGGCACATTGGTATAGATATACGATGTGACATATATTGTTTAGTATTCATCGATAATGTAGAATCTATGGGCGAAGGGAAGGTAGTGAAATCGAAGAGGCTACTCTGAAAGATCCATGAATTTGAGGCTCAAGTTACATTCTTGAAAAGTTTATTTTGATTCTTCAACTTCGATCCGATCGTGAAAAACAGATACCTGAGAGGGGTCAGCGCCAATATACTCTTACTAGGAATTGTAAGTTTTTTGAACGACCTCAGTAGCGAGATGATAATGCCCATCTTACCCATCTTCATCACAGCGTTGGGGGGAGGTGGTATGATCGTTGGTTTGATAGGAGGGTTGAGGGATAGCATAACGAGTATTCTTAACGTTCTTGCTGGACACTGGTCTGACAAGATAGGAAGAAGAAAGATCTTTGTAGCTTCTGGCTACTTGACCTCGGCTGTCTTCAGGTTACTGCTATCCTTCTCGATCATCTGGCAGCATATACTGGTCTTCGCAGGCTTTGAGAGAGTTGGGAAGGGTTTGAGAGCCGCACCAAGGGATGCCATGATCGCAGAATCCATGCCCAAAGAGAAGGGGAAAGGTTTTGGGATACACAGAGCCCTCGATACATCTGGTGCGATCTTAGGGTCGGTGGCTGTCTTCATCTTGTTCTGGTTCCTAGGCTTTGAATTTAGCTTGATCATATTCGTTGCAGCGATCTTCGCCTTTGTCTCTTTGATCCCACTATATCTTGTAAAGGAGAGGAGAGGGAAGTTACGGGATGTGACCTTGAAGGTAGGTCTAAAAGAATTGCCAAAACCCCTTAAGTTATTCATCTTCGTAGCGGGCGTCTTCAGTCTCGCCAACTTCAGTTACATGTTCTTCATACTTAAGGCACAGGAGGCTTTCATGGGCAGATCATCGGTTGGAGTTCCCATTCTTTTGTATGTCTTATTCAACATATCTTACGCTGTACTGGCAACCCCTTTTGGCATTCTTTCTGATAGAATAGGAAAAGGAAAGGTCATTCTTTTAGGATATCTCTTATTCTCCTTGACTTCTCTTGGTTTCGCATTCTTCGATTCACTGATAGCCTTCATAATCCTATTCTTCCTTTACGGCATGGTCTATGCGATGATCGATGGAAATCAAAGGGCTTACGTCTCCGATTTAGCATCTGAAGAACTCAGGGCAACAGCCTTAGGCACTTTTCATACAACGATCGGTCTGATAACACTACCAGCAAGTCTGATAGCGGGGTTCTTATTTGAGATTGCTCCGAATGCAACTTTCGTTTATGGTAGTGTGATGAGTTTAATTTCGGTCATCTTATTCCTTGTCTTTAGAGATTATTTTAAAGATTGATTTCTCATGAATTTCTATTTCTTGGCTCCCTTTATTACGAATAAACTTGCATACCTCCTACCCTCAGTATCAAAGACTCTTTCTCCATAAATACCCAAGAAGTAATGCTCTTCAACCTGAAAGAATTTAGCAAGGTAATCTCTTATCTCTCTCAAATTCCTGTGCTTCATTCTTCTAAAATACGATCCTTCTTTCTGAGAACGGGATTTAAAATATCCTGATTCTGGATTTAAGATCATGACTACAAGATTACTGTTAGGCTTGAGAACTCTTACAGCCTCATCCACTGCTCTTTTATAGTCTTCAATAAATTCCAGACTTGTAACACAAAATGCTCCATCGAAAGAAGAGTTTGTGAAAGGCAATCGGGTTGCGTCTGCTCTGATAAAAGCTCCATCAGTTCTATTTTTTGCTAAGTAAAGCATCTCATCATCTAAATCTAAACCGATGATATCTAGGTCTGGTAATCGCTCTTCAAATGAGCCGATGCCACAACCAATATCAAGAATTCTTTTCTTATCTTCGAATTCTCTTCTGATGTAGTC
>JACGUG010000056.1 GCA_024256285.1 archaeon | reverse complement strand
AAAAATGTAGAATGAAAAAGATTTATAAGTCTAATCTTATTCTCTAATTTGCTGGGGTATTGATAAATGAGCGAATATTCACCTCAATTCTACCCAGGTACAACTGAACCTGCTGTTAACAGAAGGAAGTACATGGATCCAAGCTATACATGGGAAAAGCTGAGAAGCATAAGCGACGAGGATGTTGTTCGTCTTTTAGGACATAGAGCGCCAGGAGAGGCATATGGTTCAGTACATCCACCATTGGAAGAGATGAAGGAGCCTGACGATCCTATTAGAAAACTTGTAGAGCCAACACCCGGAGCAAAAGCCGGAGATAGGGTCAGATACGTTCAACTTACAGATTCGGTATATTTGTCACCTTTCGCACCATTCACAAGGACATGGGCAATAAATTGGAGATATAGAGGACTCGACACAGGAGTTCTATCTGGAAGAAATCCAGTTGAGGGAAGAGAGAGGGATGTAGAGAAAGCGGCTAAAGATTTAATCGAGACAGAGGTATTCGATCCAGCTCGTACAGCTGTTAGAGGATATACTGTTCATGGACATGCACTAAGACTCGATGAAAACGGATTGATGTTCGACGCTGTAAGGAGGTATACGTTTGACAAGGAGAAGGGAGTTGTTGTGTATATTAAAGATCAGATAGGGGTTCCATTAGATAAGAATATAGAAGTTGGAAAGCCATTAACTGAAGAGGAACTAAAGAAGAGAACGACCCAGTTCAGAGCAGACCACATCAAATTAACTGATGACAAAGATCTGGTAAAATACATTTACAGAACATTTGAACTGAGAGCAAGAAGCGGTTTCAACCCAGAGGGGGTTAAAGGTCTTTAAGAGGTGAGATAAGATGTCTGAAAAAGAAAAATATTTTTACAGGGCTCTGAAACGTAAGTTCAAAGAAGCTCCCGAAGAGAGGTATACCACATACTACACACTGGGCGGCTGGGCGCAGGATCCAAGAAAAAAGGAATACAAGGAAATGGCAGATAGAATTGCCAAGGAGAGAGGTATACCGTTCTATAATCCAAGCTTTGGTTGCTCTGGTGCAGGTTTAGGTCAAAGAGTAATCATGCCTTACTTAATTTCAGGAACGGAAGCTTACGGGATGCCCGAAGATATCCATTTCGTTAATAATGCTGCAATGCACCAGGTCTGGGACGACATCAGAAGAACTGTCATAGTGGGTCTGGATGCCGCACATACGATCTTAACCAAGAGGTTAGGAAGAGAAGTTACTCCTGAGACGATCAATCATTATCTTGAGGTGTTAAATCACGCACTTCCTGGAGGCGCCGTAATACAGGAACATATGGTTGAGATCGACCCGGCCTTAGTTTCAGACTGTTACGTTAAAGTCTTTACGGGAGACGATGAATTAGCCGATAGACTCGACAATAGGTTCTTAATAGACATAAACGAACTGTTCCCACCAGATCAAGCTGAAAAGTTGAAGAAAGCGATTGGAAAGAGAACTTACCAGGTCTTAAGGATGCCCACTATAGTCGGTCACCTTTGCGATGGAGGAACGATGTCTAGATGGGCTGCCATGCAGATTTCGATGTCGATGATATCAGCATATAGGCTTATGGCTGGAGAGGCAGCAGTAGGCGAATTTGCGTATGCAGCAAAACACGCTGAAGTTGTTCAGATGGCAACTTTAACACCTTGGAGAAGGGCTAGAGGGCCGAATGAGCCTGGAGGGATTCCATTCGGGTTCGTAGCAGACATGATCCAGACAAATAGGGTCAAACCAGACGATCCAGCGATCTGTGGTCTAGAAACATTGGCTGTCGGCTCCATTGTATATGATCAATACTGGTTCGGTAGCTACATGTCTGGAGGTGTTGGGTTCACTCAATACGCGTCAGCTGTCTACACAGACAACATATTGGATGATTATGCCTACGCTACAATGGATTACGTGAAGAAGAAGTATGGTGGCTTCGCAAAGGCCAAACCTTCGATGGAAGTTATAGCGGACATAGCTACATTTGCAACTGATTACTCACTCTCACAATATGAGCTACTCCCGACTCTTATGGAAACACATTTTGGAGGATCACAAAGAGCCTCAGTGGTAGCGGCAGCTTCAGGACTAGGGGGGGCTATCGCTACTGGGGTTGCACAGGCTGGCATGGGTGCATGGTACCTAAGTATGCTTCTGCACAAAGAATCTTTGGGTAGGCTCGGCTTCTACGGTTATGATGCACAGGATCAAGCGGGACCATGCAACCTCTGGTCATGGAGAAGTGATGAAGGTCTGCCAATCGAGCTAAGAGGGCCAAACTACCCTAACTACGCTATGAATGTGGGGCACATAGGCGAATATGCAGGAATAGTAGCAGCGGCACATGTAGCAAGAGGAGATGCATGGTGTGTCAATCCATTAATCAAAGTCGCATTTGCAGATCCGAGCCTTAAATTCGATTGGACACATCCAAGACAATGCCTTGCTAAAGGAGTATTAAAAGAATACGTTCCAGCCGGGCTACTCGACTCAATTCTGCCACCAATACGCTAACTGCAATAAAGTTCCCCATTCTTTTTTTATCATTCTTAAAAGTAAGACTTCTAAGTCTCTTCTCTATCGAATCTTCTCTTCAAAAATCTTATATCGATCTTTTGATCAATATTGCCATGAATCACTATGTTATCTATAGGTGATTTTGCCAAATACAAGCGTATGGGTACAGTTGGTGAAGTAACAGACATCAGGGAATTCGATGGAAAGACTTGGACTCAACTAGATAATGGGTTATATTATGATGTAAACTATCTTGAACCAATTTCTGAGAGTGAGTTCCAAGAGTCTAGACAACTTAGAAAAGAGAAAGAAACTATCACGATAGATGAAAAGTTAAGGAGATGGATAAAGAGATTGGAAGAAGAGGAAGGAAAGATCGAGTTTGGAGGACTTGGTGGCGCTGGTTAAAGATATGAATGAAGATATAAGCGCTACTATAAAATATGCCAGAAGAAAGTTAAAAGAGTATAGAAGGCTTCTATCGATGAACGCCCTCCTAAGGTATTCTTCAATAGAAGTAGACATTTTAATGAATTCCAGCGAATCACTGATAGGGGAATTAGAAGCATATCTTAAGAATAGATCGCTTGAAAAAACTGAATTAGAAATTAACTCGATAAAAGAAGTTACTTATAAAGTCGATAAATTGAAAAGGAACTTAGAGAAGATTTCAAGCAATTTGGCGAAGTCATCTCTCTCTATCTTAAGTGCCGATGATATATATTTAGAGTAAAACCTTAAGTCCCAAACACCGATTCTTTCTCCAAATCCCAAAAGATTTCCTGTTCACCCAGATATTCGATCTTTATCTGTTTTTCTTTGGTTACTTCGCCAACCACATTCGCTCCGTATCCACTTTCTCTAAGTATCTTAATGCATCTTTCTGGCTCATTTGTTGTTAATATAAACCCAAATGAAGGGTAGCACATCAACCAACTCTCTAAGTTAGTATCTGCAGGTTTAGGGATATCTTCTATCTTCACTACTGCACCCAGACGGCTAGATTCACAGAGCATTACGAGCGATCCCAATATCCCTGGAACGCTTATATCTCTTGAAGCACTAGCAAGATTTCTCTCTACAATTTGAGGAATCGCATTTATTCTTCTTAATACTTCTTCTCTGTTAAGCCTTTGAATGCTATCGAACGTTTTAACCCACCCACCTGTACCAAACTCTCCATCGATATCGATACCGATGACTATCTTATCATTAATTTTAGCTGTGCTGCTTGGAAGGATTTCATTAGCCACACCTATCGCTGTCCCACTTACACTGTCGACTGTAGCGTCGGGATGAGCATGCATCTTCAAGATAATCAAACCATAGATATCTATTGCTCGCTTAATTCCCTTAGTAATTTTGATTCTCGTTTCTGGATTATTAGATGCAACAACTCCAGTAAAACCGATAGGCCTGCTACCTTTCGCCACGATATCGTTGACATTTACAAGTACTGAATAAAAGCCTGCTCTCCCGGGGTCTGCACTCACCAGTTCTTCAGTTATCCCATCGGTAGACACAACGATATATTCATCCTTATCCACCTTAAACCATCCCGCATCATCAAATTTACATTCAGTGGTGAAGATGTTGGCAAGAGTCCTTATGCACGATTTCCCTGTTAAACCTCTGTAACGCCTCAAAGTATTTACCAGTTTTTTACTATACATTTTTATCAAGGTTTAGACATCCCTTGCTACAGATCAAGAATTTGTAAATTTGCTAATTTGACATTTATTTATATTTTTGAAATTATCTCATGTGTTCTAATACGAATTGTGTTATTTCTTTTATTTCTATCTTCACGCCAGATTTGTTTTTCACATCTTGTAAATGGTACAAACAGAATGGACATGAAACTACAAGTGCATCTGCACCAACATCTTGAGCGCTTTTTAACAAGTTCAACCCAACATTGTTAGATATTTCTGGGGCAAAAGGTTTGACACCAGCTGGCGAGCCGCAACATGATGCCAACTCTCTGTTATTATACAACTCTCTCAATTCTAACCCTTGTATGCTCTTAAGTATCGTGCGAGGCGCTCCATATATGCCTCCACACCTTCCTAGATGACATGGATCCATATAAGCAACAACAGATTCAGAGTTTTCATTCCTAAACTTTATCTTGCCTGAATCTACCAATTCTTTGAGTATCTGAACCATGTGTTTTACTTTGAACTTCGGCTCACGGTACAACTTGGGGTACATCTCATTGTATACATCATAACATGCAGCGCATGAAACTACGACAGTACTTGCACCTAATTCCTCGAGCAACTTTACGTTTTCTTCTGCTCTTTTAGAAGCGGCATCCAGATAGCCGTTATCTATTAGGAAAAGGCCACAACATTTCTCTTTAGAGCCTAACATGCTGAATTCGAACCCAGACCTCGTCATGACCTCAATTGTAGCTTCAGCGACGTCGAGTAATTCATACCCAGACCAACATCCCGTTAGGTAAACAGTGTCTATCCCCTTAGTGGCATGCATTCCTTCAGGTACAAGTCTGTCTCTTGCTTCAGCCGGTTGACCCATTGGATTCCCATATTCAACTATCCTTTTAGCTATGGCCCTATGCTTTTCTGGCTCTCTATTCACCTTCGCCAATTCGTATCTTATTGCTTGAACTAGATCAGGCACAGGTAGGTTAAGGGGGCATACAACCTCACATTTCCTACATCTCGTGCAGAGATACACACTCTTGTATTCGTCATCGGATAGTTCCCCACCTCTTAAAAGCGTTCTTGCAGCGCTTATCTTGCCTAAAGGTCCTAAAGTTTCATCTTTTATGACGGCGCTTATAGGGCACTCTTCAAAACAGAGGTTGCATTCAGTGCATTCTTCTAATATATCACGGAACTTCTCTAACAATTCAACTTCCCTTAAAAGATAAAAATAAAGATGGGGGTCTTAACTCGGCAGGTTGTAGTACTCCTTAACAGCATCAACCATCGATTTTATATTGTTTAGTGGAGATGTAGGCGGGATTCCACAGCTAGGCGCTAAAAGGTCTACTCCTGCCTCAAGTGCCTTCTTTGATTCTTCTTTTACCTCTCCAGGTTTTCCCATGAAGATCGTCTTACTGGTTGATACGTTACCTATGATACTGACTTTATCTCCTGCATCTTCCTTGGCTTCACGAATGTCAACTTTATCTTCAATGCTTAAAGCATGTACACCTGTTTCTGCCATATCCTTGATTATCTTTTTCGTTTTACCACAAATATGAAGCACAAAGTACCCTTTTACGGAGCTTGTAAGATCCCTATAACATGGTACCATGAACTCCTTGAAGTCCGGTGGAGGAATCAAGTCAGGGGATGCATTTGGGTCACATGGGACAACAACGTCTGCTCCTGCTTTGAACAGCGCTTCTGTATACAAGATATTTACCTCAGTAGCTCTCCCCAAGATCTCTTTTACTTCATCCCTGTTTCTGATCAACCATATCAAAAACTTTTCAGTTGAAACTAGGTGTCCTGCGAGTGTCATAGGTCCTTCGTACCCCACCAATATTGGTAATTTATCTCCGTACTTTTTCTTCAGAATTTTAATAGCTTCCAACACGACCGGAATGCGCCCACGTTCAAGAAAGTCCTCAGGAATCTTGAGCTGGTCGGCTGAAGTAATAATGGGCTCGGTTATCTGTGGTTGTATGTTGATGGTGCCTAGCCTTGCTTTCGAGCCTAACGCTTCAGCTTGTACCGTTAAGCAAAAGGGTATCCTTATGCTCCCAATTCCGATGAGTTCCCAGAGTGAAGCCCCCAAGGTGGCCATCTTTTGAGGATCTGCGTGAGCTTCAGGCCATTTCGCATCGAGAGCCTCCATTGCTTCAACAATGCCAAGTTGTGTT
>JACGUG010000009.1 GCA_024256285.1 archaeon | reverse complement strand
TAAGATCTTTTTCTCCTATCTTCGGCAAAGTTTCAACATTTTTACAAACGCACAGTCTTCAGGAAGATAGACCTCGAAGCATTATTGAAAAGACTGTTTTGGAATGTGCGAAATGTGGGTCTTGTGTTCCGGTCTGTCCTGCATACATTGTGACTGGTGATGAGAGCGTTACAGCGAAAGGAAAACTATTTTTTATAAAAGAGTACATGAGTGGGAATGGTTTTTCAAGAGAATATGCTGAAAAGATGTTCTTGTGTACACACTGTAAAGCTTGTGAGAAGGTATGTCAGACTAAACTAGAACTCGTAAATATCTGGGATTTATGGGAAAGACATTTAGAAAAGGAGTTTGGGAGGCCGACTGAAGCCATAGAAAGATTCATGGAAGATGTTGAGCGGAACGAGAAGTATCAGGAATTGAGAAGGAGGGGCATCGTATCTGTGAATAAAAATAAAAATTCTTCAGGAAGGAGCGAACATGTTTAAGAAGTATCATATTCCTACTGAATCGGCGCCATCCAAGAAAAGGATTGGAAAATTCTTGGTAGAAAGGGATCTTGACTATTGTATCAACTGCGGTGATTGTATAAAGGCTTGTTTATACGATGTTCATAAAAGGCGACAAGAAGATGTGAGAATAATGGCAGAACCTGACAGCTATAAGTGCAAGGGTTGTTTTCGCTGTGTCATAGAATGTCCTCAAGGTGCCCTGAGTTTGCATGACAACCCTGAGTTCTTCAAACTCGGTGATTCTTACTATATCCCAAAGATGATAAAAACCATATGGAATGAAGCAGAGAATGGTAGAGTTCCAGTTTCTGGTGCAGGATATAGAGGGAATTTTAGCGGACCGAGATTTGATGGTATATGGACCGACATGTCAGAGATCGTAAGACCGACCCGTGATGGAATACATGGGAGAGAATACATTTCGACAGCGGTTGATCTTGGACGGAGACTCCCTTACTTGAAATTTGACTCAAATAAAAATGTCGAAGGAGTCCCACCAAATATCGAAATTCCTATACCTATTCTATTCAACCCTCCTCCCCATGAGTTGAACGATAAAACTCTACAATTAATTGTAGCCAATGTTGCCACAAAACTTGGAACCTATGCTATCATCGATGCAGACGATTACCAAGAACTATGCAATTATAATGTAATTCCCCGCTTTTCTTCAGACTCTAACCTTAACTTGGAGTTGGTGAAGAGAGCTAAAATCGTTGAAGTGGATTATAGAAGGAACCTAATGGAAGATTTGAGGCTTCTAAAGGATTCTCATTCCGATATTTTAGTCTCGATAAGGATTGCATTAAAAAGGGGTCTCGAGCCGTTGATCATGGATCTAACCAAAAGAGGAGCAGAAATATTTCATCTTTATGCCGACTACCAAGGAAATGAGTTTGAACAAAAACCTCGGTTTATCACGGATTCCTTAAGATCGGTTGATGATTATATAGTTGATTACTGTCTTCGTGAGCAGATTACAATAATTGCAAGTGGTGGCATTGGTGCTGCTGAACATGTTCCGAAAACAATTGCTTGTGGAGCGAGTGTTGTGGGAATCGATATTGCGTATCTGATAGCCTTAGAAATAGGACAATTCGATACTCATATTCAAAGGTTTCCTCCAATAGAAGTAACTGACATGGATCTTGAGTGGGGAACTCAAAGAATCATAAATTTGATGAATTCATGGAGAGATCAACTTCTAGAAGTGCTCGGAGCGATGGGAATGAGAGAGGTTAGAAGACTTCAAGGAGAGACTGGCAGGATGATCTTTTACGTTGATGAAGAAAAAGAACTCTATGATTTGGTTGGACTGTGATAAAGATGCTCAAAACAGTTAAAGTGAGGCGAGCTCCATTCGAAATTCGGAGTATTTCTAAGCATAAAGTATCTTACACAGATGCCTGTATCGATTGTGGTCTTTGTGAGAATATCTGCCCTTATGGAGTTCACAAAAGATTGCCTGGACACCTTAAGATGGATCGACCGAACAGTTCCAACTGTATAGGACCCAAATGTAAAGAGAACTCCTTTTACTGTGTGTCCCTTTGCCCTTATAATGCCATTCGTATCGAACCCAATTCAGATTATATGGTACTCGGAGATCCTATATGGACTCCAGATCTGCTTTTAGCAACATGGTATCAGGCAGAAACAGGCGAACCTCCTCTAAGTATCGAATATCGAATTGGAGATTCTGGTGGAGGTTTCGACAAGTTGAGATTTAAATTCAGGAAAGAGTCAAGTAATGGGACAGAGAAAGAACACATAAGAACTTCCATAGAACTCAACAAAAGATCTTATGGAGCAAGAATCGAGATACCTGTCCCATGGTATGGTGCAGGAATGTCCTTTGGTTCGATAAGTTTAAACACGATGTTGGCAAGGGCCAAGGCTTCACAAGCTTGGAATACTTTTGTCAGCACAGGAGAAGGTGGATATCCAGAACAACTGGTGCCATATAAGGATCACATAATCACTCAGCTTGCGACTGGGCAGTTTGGTGTTACAGAACAGACTATTGGTTATGCGAGAATAGTGGAGATCAAATACGCTCAAGGAGCCAAGCCTGGTCTAGGTGGCCATCTTTTGGCTGACAAAGTTACACCCGATGTCGCCAAGATAAGGGAATCAGTGCCATGGAATAGCCTTTTTTCACCATTTCCATTCCATAGCGTTTATTCTGTTGAAGATCATAAAAAGCATGTCGATTGGATTAGAGTGATGAGTCCCAATCCTGATGTCCTAATTTCAGCGAAAGTTTCGAGTCCAACCGATGTAGAGATGGTGGCAGTTGGATGTTACCATGCTGGTGTAAACATATTTAATGTCGATGGAAGCTATGGTGGGACTGGTGCAGCACCAGATATAGCTAAGAAGAACATAGCGATGCCTATAGAATATGCGATTCAAAAAGTTCACAGATTCTTGGTGGATGAAGGCATAAGAGATGAAATCACCTTTATGGTGAGTGGCGGTATCAGAACTGCTTATGACATTGCAAAAGCCATCGCCCTAGGAGCTGATGGTGTTATCATCGGTACAGCCGATTTAGTGGCTTGTGGTTGCACGAGATGTGGGAACTGTGAAGCCGGAAGAGGATGCCCACATGGGATAGCTACAACCGATCACGAACTCGTCGAACTTATACAACCTGATTGGGGGGCTCAAAGGATATGTAATCTGTATTACTCATGGCAAAATCAACTTGTCGACATTCTTTGGAGGTTAGGTTTTGATGACATAAGAGATTTGAGGGGGGCGGGCTTGTCAGAAAAGTACGAGGAATATGGAGGTAAGGGCGTACTACAATCTGGATGATGCAGGAGGATGCCGAAAATGGATTGTGTTGAAAAGATAATCAGATCTAGAGAAAAATTAGGGCATAGACAAATTCCAACTTACAAATCTGAAGCTGAGGGAGGTTGTGGAGTCGTAGGGTTAGCATGTTCTATACCTGTTGCAGGGCACCATATCCTTCAATCGTGTCTACAGATGCACAATAGAGGAAATGGGAAGGGTGGAGGCATAGCGGCCGTTGGACTCTTACCAGAACAGATGGGGGTTCCAAGGGCGATATTGGAAGAAGATTATCTTCTACAAGTCGCTTACTTAGATTCTTCTTCGAGAAAATTGGTAGAGGATTCTTTCATTTCTCCTTACTTACAGGTGGATCATGCTGAAAAGATTCCTTCTTTAGATGAATATAGAAAAGTCCCAGGTTTGGAGGTAAGACCCCCTGATGTGATCAGATACTTTGTAAGAGTCGATGAAGATGTTCTAGATCGTTTCAGCAAAGAAAACAATCTCGAAGAGTTAGAGCGTCACCAAGTAGAGGATGAGTTCATCTATCAAAACAGTTTCAAATTGAATCAGAAATTTTATGCTTCCTTAGGCAAAAAGAGGGCTTTTGTTCTTTCTCATGGAAAGAATATGATGGTGTTAAAGATCGTGGGCTATGCCGAGCAATTGATAAAGTATTACTGCCTTGAGGATGTCGAGGCAAATATCTGGATCGGGCATCAAAGATATCCAACCAAAGGAAGAGTCTGGCATCCGGGGGGAGCACATCCTTTTGTTGGGCTTCATGAAGCTCTAGTTCATAATGGCGATTTCGCAAATTATGTGAGAGTTACTAAATACTTGAGACAGAGGAATATACACCCTCAATTTCTGACCGATACGGAAGTCTCGGTGTTGCTCTTTGATCTCTTAAGTAGAGTCTATCGATATCCATTGGAATACATCATAGAAGCATTAGCCCCAACAACTGAAAGAGATTTTTATATGCTTCCTGAGGAGAAGAGGAGAATTTACAAGGCAATTCAGTTGTCCCATATGACAGGATCGCCAGATGGGCCGTGGTTCTTCATAATAGCAGAAAATGACCCATATAAACGGCAACAACAGCTAATTGGCATTACCGATACTTCTATGCTCAGACCACAAGTCTTCGCGTTACAAGAGGGAGATGTGAAGATTGGGGTTATAGCCTCAGAGAAGCAAGCTATCGATGCCGTCTTAAAAAGCTTATCCGATGAAGATGGTAGATTCCTTCCCATTGCTGATAAATATTGGAATGCTCGTGGTGGCAGCCACACAGATGGAGGAGCTTTCATCTTCACACTGACAGATATTAAAGGAGACGAAACAGAAAAAGAATTAAGATGTACAGATAAATTTGGAAAAGTTGTTACGACGATCAAGAACCCAAGACAAGCGTATAGTAAATCCAGTCTAACTTTCGAATATCCAGTTGATATGGTAGAAAAGAAATTATCTGCCAATTCATTTAAAACCCCTCTGGAAATGTTTAATCGATTGATAGATTTTCTTTACATCTACGATCACAATGATCTTTTTGATCTTGTTGGTATGTTAAGAAGATATTCAACAGGGGGGGATCAAGAAAAAAGTTTTGCTATTGAAGTACTGACTCTTCTCATGGATCGGCGCTATAACATCGGTGACAAAAGAAGGAGTTTGATGTTAACGAAGATTCAACAAGAACTTGATGAGATTTTCAGTTCAACTCCACGGATAGGCTCAAATTCCAATTATCAACTCATTGACTGGCAGAGTAGAAATCTTTTACAAAGTCCTCAAGATCCAGATCGAACTTTGATCATAAATATGGAAGATTTTTATCCAGAAGGACCAGATTCTGCGTCCAGATTCATTGTTTCAGCGTATAATCTTGGATGGAAAAAAGTTATTGCATACAGTCTTCGTGGTCAGAGATTCCTTGGTTGTGGTCTTGGACATAAATCGGATATCAGAATCGACGTCTATGGCAGTTCTGGTGATTATCTCGGTTCAGGACTTGATGGTGCCGAAATATACGTCCACGGAAATTCACAAGACCAAGTCGGGCAGATATTTAGAAAGGGAAAACTCGTCGTATATGGAGATGTAGGACAGACTTTCATGTATGGGGCAAAAGGTGGGGAAGTTTACGTATTGGGGAATGCGGCGGGAAGACCTTTGATCAATGCTGTCGGTAAACCACGGGTGGTAATAAACGGAACTTGTCTCGACTACTTGGCTGAATCTTTCATGGCAGGCGATCCTCTGAGAGGGGGAGGTTTTGTAATCTTGAACGGAATACGATATAACGATCGTGGAGAGATCGTTGAACAGGAGACCCCGTATCCTGGAGGCAATCTGTTCTCATTAGCATCTGGAGGGGCGATATACTTGAGAGACCCTCATAAATTAGTGACGGAAGATCAGCTTAACAGTGGAAAAATCGTACAACTTTCTCTTGAAGATTGTGAACTGATTCTTCCTTATTTGAGAGAGAACGAGAGGCTGTATGGCATTTCTGTTGATCGATTATTGACTATAGACGGAAAGAAAAGGAGAATAGATGAAGTTTATAGAAAGGTTGTACCGATCCCGCTTAAAGCCCTTTCAACGGTCGGTCAATGAAAAGAGATCGAAGAAAGCACAATATTGCTTACTGAAATAATAAGAAATCTGATATGAAACCCGATGCAATAATTGTTTTCGATTTCGGAGGGCAGTATTGCCATTTAATCAGAAGAAGAATCAGAGAACAAAAAGTCTATTCAGAAATATTTTCATGTGATACATCTCCTGAACAGATCGAGATCTTAAGGAATAAATTTAACATTAAGGGAATCATCTTTTCTGGAGGACCTTCAAGTGTCTATGAATTCGACTCGCCAAAATTTAATCCAAAAATTTTAGATCTAAACATACCGATTCTAGGTTTATGCTATGGGCATCAGTTGATAGCCTTTAACTTTGGCGGAAAAGTAAGACCTGGAAAGAAGAAGGAATACGGAATAACTCAAGTCATAATAGATAAACCCATGGGTATACTTAGTGGTTTAAAGAAAGAAGAGAAGGTCTGGATGAGTCATGGGGATAAAGTTTGCAACCTTCCGTCCGGATTTGAAGTTCTTGCTCATACAGAAAATTGTCCTGTAGCTGCTTTTAGACATAAGGAAAAATCCCTCTATGGCATACAGTGGCACCCTGAAGTTATCCATACAGAGAGTGGGATGAAAATGTTATGTAACTTTATTTTTAAGATCTGTAAATGTAAGGCCAACTGGAAAGCAGAGGCTTTCGTAGAAGACACTATAGAGGAAATAAAGCAGATTATTGATAAAGAAAAAGTTATAGTCGCTTTGAGTGGTGGTATCGATTCTGCTACGACTACCATCTTAGCTTCAAAAGCATTAGGAAAGGATCTTTTTGCAGTTTTTGTCGATCACGGATTTATGAGGGATGAAGAGCCAGAATTTATCAATAATACATTCAAAAAATTTGATATTAACTTTATCTCTGTAGACGCAAAGAAAAGATTTCTAGAAAAGCTGAAAGGCATAACAGACCCGGAGGAAAAAAGAAGAATAATTGGAAAAGAATTTATAAGAATCTTTGAAAAGATTGCAAAGAAAGTTGGAGCTCAATACCTTTTACAAGGGACGATCTATCCGGATAGAATCGAATCTGGTTTTAGAAAACATTCGGATAAGATAAAAACCCATCATAATGTTGCGGGTTTGCCAACAAAAATCAAGTTCAAGAAGATCATCGAGCCGTTAAAGGACCTCTATAAAGATGAAGTCAGAGAAATAGCGAAAAAACTTGGTTTGCCTAAGGAAATCACATCGAGACAACCATTTCCTGGTCCTGGTTTGGCTGTAAGAATAGTCGGAGAAGTAACGCCAGAAAAGATCAGAGTTGTTAAAAAAGCAGATAAAATTGTAAGGGAAGAAATAGAGAAAAGGAATTTAAATGAAAATTTATGGCAGTACTTTGCTGTCTTAACAGATACGAAGAGTACTGGAGCAAAGGGTGATGCTAGGGCCTATGGTTATACCGTTGCCATTAGAGTTGTGGAGAGTAAGGAAGCGATGACTGCTAGCTTTGCAAAGATTCCATATGATATCTTGGAAGAAATTTCAACGAAGATAACAAATGAAATACCAGAAGTTACACGGGTAGCTTATGATATCACTCACAAACCACCAGCAACTATAGAATGGGAATGAACTAATAAATAAAGTTAGAGAATTAATTCTGGCAAATATTTTACCATTAAAGATTGCAGAGATACTGATTCTAGATAGAAGGGATCTCTTCTCCAAGGTATCAATCTTATTCTTAGACAATATGAGTTAAGTAACTTGACTCCTTACCAAAATGTTTCTCTATACCTATTGTCATGCCTTTCAGTTCTGCCAGATTTAGCTTTTTGTCTGAATACATCCACATATATATCACTTAGGCAGATCTCCTTCGCTTGCAAAGCTTACATATACTCCAACCTTTCCATAGTTCAGCAACTCTCTGAATTCCTTTAGTCTACTTATCTCAAATTGATGAAAAGATAAGATAATTATGGTAGAGTCTCAAGTAAATGTATCGTTGTAGACACTTACCTCTTGAAGGTTTAAATTTAGGACGAAAATGTGGCGGGCCCGCCGGGATTCGGACCCGGGACCCATCCCCAGGAAAAGCTCCTTCCGGGTGGCTTTCTCCATAGTTAAAAGCCCGGTGCTCTACCTAACTGAGCTACGGGCCCTCGAACCCGCCAACAGCTCTATATGGGCATCATTTATAATAGCTTTTCAGTAATATTATTCTCAGAAGAGGATTGAAGTTAAGCTTTAGAGATTTAAGGGAACTTTACAGATTGGATATACTTAAAGTGAGATTATTCCTAAATAACTTCTTATTTAGTGAAGTCAAAGGAAAAATTTTTAACTGAAATGGTTACTAGCCATACCACCTTATGGTCACCCTGGTAGTATAGTCCGGTCCAGTATGGGGCGCTGTCTTTAAAAAAGAGTGAAAATAAGGCACATATAGCCTCGGTGGTGTAGTCCGGTCTAGCATAGGACGCTGTCACCGTCCTGACTCGGGTTCAAATCCCGACCGAGGCGCTATCACTTCTTCCTTTTGCACCTCTTCAACATTCTTTCCCATTTATACTTGCTCTCATGGCTGAGCAGACCAGTACTTTCAAATTCCTTCATAACTCGAAAAGGGGGAAACTTCCTTGCCGAAGGGCGCCAACCCGGTTAGGAGCATGTTGAAATTTTTAGAGCTTATAGCCTATCTTTCTAAGAAACTCCTTCCTCTCTTTTATTCCCTCATCACCCTCTATCCCTTTAGACTTGAAGCCATCGATCACTCCTATAATACCTCTACCCTGATCCGTCTCGACAAGGACGACTTCTACAGGATTGGCTGTTGCACAGTATACATTACAGACTTCTGGAACTTCCTTGATCCTATTTAAAACATTGATGGGATAAGCATTTTTTATGAAAACTACAAAAGCATGCCCAGAACTCAATTTAAAGGCAGTTTCTGAAGCCAACTTCCTTAATTCATCATCGTTTCCTTCATGTCTGATGAGGCACTTCCCAGAAGATTCACAAAAAGCCAAACCGAACTTTATCGTTGGAACCGAATTCACTAAGGCTTCATATATATCTTCGACCGATTTTATGAAGTGACTCTGCCCAACTATCATGTTTACGCCTTCAGGAGGCATTATTTTTACTGTCTCAAACTTCAATTCGAGTCGATAAGATAATTAAAGAATCAGATTTTAATCTTTCTTAAGTAGATGTATGTCAAGGGTCCTTTTACTATAAGATGGTTATGATGATGTATGGTTATCGATAAACTCTCTCATGGGATACAGCATTTTAAGTATGGTTCTTCTTTTTATTATTTAGGCTCTTTATGAGCAGTAAAAAGAAAGGGGAAGGTCGTGTAATGATTTTTGGTAAAAATTTTAACTTAGATCATTGGTAGCAGTACTGCCGAAGGGCGCAAAACTTTCTTCACATACTATCTATCCAACTATTTAACATCAGATCTTTAAAGTCGCCTTCAAGCCTTTGTAACGATTGCGTATAGTGACTTCTGTGACCCCTGCCGCCTCAGCGATATCCTTCTGAGTCTTGTTCTCTCCTTCAAGAACACAAGCAACGTATAGCGCTGCTGCTGCAAGACCCATAGGATCTTTTCCTGCTGATGTCTTCATCTTTATAGCCTTCTCCAAGATCTCTAAAGCCTTCCTCTGCGTCCTCTCTGAGAGTTTAGATTCACTTGCAATCCTAGATACACATTTGGCTGGGTTTACCACTGGCATCTTTATATCCATCTCTCTAAGGAGAAGGCGATAACATCTGGCGATATCCTTCTTTCTGATGTTACTAATTCTACTGACATCCTTCAGAGTTCTAGGAGTCTCCGTGTCACGACATGCTGCATATAGGGATGCTACTATGAGTGCAGATATAGACCGCCCTCTTACTAACCCCCTCTCAAGCGCCTTACGATAAATGTAAGCTGCTTTCTCTATCACTGCATCACTTATATTAAGTTTGTCAGCAAGTCGATCCAACTCACTGAAGGCTTGCCTCAAATTCCTATCTATGGGTTGATGGACCTGACTTCTACTATCCCAAGTACGAAGTCGTACAATGGTGGCTTTCATCGATGAGGGGAGGGACTTTCCCGAGGCATCCACATCCTTTTTCCCTATGATTGTGGCTAAACCCATGTCGTGCATAGCAAGGGATGAAGGCATCCCTGTACGGCTTCTATTCTCTTTTTCTTCTTTAGAAAAGGCTCTCCACTCAGGCCCAGTCTCCTCTATCTTCTCTTTCACTACAAACCCACAATTACTACAGAACAACTCGCCAGTTGAGTTATCTGCTATCATTGGTCCTTTTCCACATTTGGGACAACGATTTACAACTCTTCTTAACTTGAAGAGGTCTGAAGCTTTTCTTTCAGAAACCAATTCATACACCAAAAGATATTTATTTAAGAAAATATATAAAGTTTACATATATAAACTTTTTCATAGTATGGCACATAAATTAAAAGGTCGCCCATAAGCTAAATTTTGGGGCATAAATAGAACTTAAATTGGAATCTTTCTTTCCTTTTAAATACAAGAGTCCGTACCGCCTTTTTTAACTGTTTGGAGAGGCTTGTCGAGCTAATTATCATAGTCAAAAGCAGGAGGCATCCTTAAGATAGAAGCAATCTCGAACAAGCCTTTTCTCCCTCCTCCTTTAACATGGTTGGATAATCCAACCATGTTAATAAACTTTTCCTTCGAACCACTCGCCCTCTCTATAAAAGTCTTTTATTTTGATTAAGTCTTAATGTAATTGTGGAGAGGTTTGTCTGGGTGTTTTATCGATTCTCACTGATGGCTGGTTTAATGATTCCAATGATCTCTTAACCCGTGCTAACCCCGCAAAGTCCCTCCTTCAAGAATCTTTAACAAAAAATCTTAATGAATCTCCGATCCTTCAAATTCTTCAATCCTATCTATCTTGGCTTCTTACAAAGCTATAATGTTACTTACTTAATTAAAAGAAGTCTTCTTATTGATCTCAACTAAAGTAGATACTGGGTCTTCTGAAAATATTATCGACCTCCCGATTATTATAAAATCGGCACCCGACCTTACCGCTTTCACTGCATTTCCACCTTGGGCACCTATTCCAGGGGAGAAGATCAGTAGCTCGCCTTTTGTTCTGGATGCTATGGATGATAATATCTTTAGATCAGTCCCACCAACGACTATCCCATCCACACGCCATTTTATGGCCCTCTTAATGAAAAGTTCGTAAATCTTTTTCTTTTCATTATCATCATCTAAGACTGTCAGACCATAGCCTTCTCTTGCACCTTTATGGCTCATGTATACCAATAAGATCACCCCCTTTCTCATTTCATGGGCCCTTTTAATGACCGGCTCAAGGCCTCCCTCATAACCAACGAAGGGATTTGCGATTACAGCATCAAAGCCTGCCCTCCAAAGGTAATCACTCGCTATCAAGTTGGTCGATGCTATATCGTTCAGCTTCAAGTCTGCTATAACTTGTAGATCGTGATCGTGGGCAAGATCGACTATCTCCTTTATTTCTGCAAGGTTCAAAGGCAGAAGCAGATGGTAGTTGAGTTTCACTGTAGCGATATAGGGCGATAACCTTCTCACAAGCGATAAAGCTCTCTCCAGAAGTTGAGAACTTTCATCAGCAACTACATCAAGGGCCAACACTACCCTGCTGGAATGTCTTCTAGAAGATGCTACGATCCTATCTACAAAGTTCTGTCCTTTCATTTTTCAAGTTCTACCAATGGATGGCCCCCAACAAGCTTTATGATCTTTATGTACACCTTGCTAGGCTCGTCCACCTTGTTTGTAAAGTTCAACTCTCCGATCTTGATGGCGGAATATTTTATGAAGTTATAGGCAGGCATATCTTCCAATGTAGCATAGAAGAAGATGGAGTTCTCATCAGATTCGTCTACACGTGTGAAAGTGCCAAGGATATTTTCACCATCAGATTTGAATGAGAAAAGGGGAAGTGGCGGCTCTCCAAAGAGTATCTTGTAAGAGCTTATCTTGGCCAAGCTTGCAACATCCTTCACTTGAACAGAGACGAACTTGTCCTTAAAATCTTCAACATGTTCTAGTCCTTTCCGAAAGAGTTTTGGGAGTTTCTTAAGATGTATTATAGGAGCATACATAAAGATAGGAGTTGAAGGAGAGTCGGATAAGACGGTCTCTTCTACCCCACCAGAGTTCTTGTAACAGAGAAAGTGCCTTACTTCTTTAGTCTTCGCATAGTAAAAGATGGGTCGATTTATGAAGGTATCTACATGTGTAGCAAGATAGGTTTCTTTATCAAATTCAAAAGAGAAGATGGGGAGGGGTATCTTCTCAAAAGCGCAAGTCAGCCTTGCTAGGTCCTTCAAGTCAGAAAGCTCTATGAAACATGGTGGCTTTAACCCTCTGATACTCCTCTTAGAGGACATGGTTTTAATAGAGAACTTCCTAGGCTAAATAAATTTACTGGATATGAGTAAAGTAGTTTAATGCCAGATTATGCTCGATTTAGGTGAAAAGTATTGGAGATATTTGTAGGATGCTGTGGCACTGCGGGGTTGAGTCTTAAGGATTACTCTGATAATTTCGAGGTTATAGAAATCCAATCGACTTTTTACAGATTACCATTCATAAAGACAGTAGAGAATTGGTGCAAACGAGTTAAAAAAGATTTCAAGTTCACTGTGAAAGCTTTCCAAGGAATTACGCATCCTGTAAATAGTCCAACTTGGAGAAGGTCTGGGAGTCAAAGACCTGTTGAAAAGGTCGAGAATTACGGTCATCTAAAGCCTACTGAAGAGAACTTTGAGTGCTGGAAGAATACTGTTGAAGTTTGTAAAATCTTAGATGCCAGGGTCTGCGTCGTACAGCTCCCGCCGTCTTTCACTTGCACCGAAGATAATGCCAAGAATATGACTGAATTTTTCAAAAATGTGGAGAAACCTCTTAAAAGCGTTAAAATAGCAATCGAAGTCAGACATAAATCGTGGTATGATAACCCTTCGATTTTAAGGCATTCATTGGAAGAGATCGGGGCGATACAGGTTTTAGACCCCCTTTCCAAAGAGCTCATTACAAAGAGCAGCACATGTTACTATCGTTTACACGGACTGGGCGAAAGATTCGACTATAGATACCAACACCGTGACGATGAACTTTCCAAGCTCTTAAGGGAGGTCAGAAAGACAGGATGGTCAGAGAGCTTCGTTATGTTCAACAATCTATCTATGCATGAGGACGCTATCAGGTTCAAGGGTCTGGTCGAAGAAGGATCTCTGCCGCCTCTTGAAGGAGGAAGTTTAGAAGAGAGGCTAAGGGTTGTTCTGAAGGGGATAAGATTTCCTATAAATGCGGAGGAGATATCTAAAAGAAGGGGCTTTCTTTTGATCAGAATCGATGAAAGGGTCTCTACATTGGGGGAGATTGTAAAGATGTCTGGCTTAAAGGATTTCAATTCGTTCGTCGATCTCTTGAAGGCTATAAAGAAGAGTTGAGAAATTTGAAAGATAGAAGGGTCGAGAAGGTAAGAACTTTGATCGAGGATGCTTTGAAGATGAGTGATGAGGCTATCATGGTAGTCTCTAAAGGTCGTAATCTGATGAGTATGGCAGATACGGTCTGGGAAGCGTACAGCAAGGTCGAGCACAGTATAATCCTTTTGAAACTTGATCTTGAAGATGAACTTAGTCAAGGACAGAAGACCTTAGAAAAAGACTCCCCAGATGTAGGGGCGCTGTTGGTTAAAACTTCTGATAGTTTGACAGATGCCCTCGATAATCTCGATTCTTCCGATCTTCATGAAGCTTTGAAGGATTCAAGGATGGCTAGGGATGCATTGAAGTTGGTGCTATCCCATCTCAGAAGGGGCAGGGTTTAGTCTTCTTCAACCTTTAACTCAACGAACCTCAGTTCATCCCCTTCTACCAAGACTCTGTAACTTCTTCTCAAATCGTTCATGTGAAGGTATCTCTTCAGGTATGTCTTCACAGAGCTCTTCTTCAGTTTGGCCTTCGCTTCTTCATCATTCAATATCATCTCATCACCTTCTATGGATGGCTTGATCGAGAGCTTCTCCTCCAAGAAAGTTGCCAGATCGTCACTTCTCTCCTTCAATTTTCCTAAGTCTATCTTAAGCATGATCCAGTTCTGTAAAAGAGTAAATTAAATTCTTTATTATATCTTTAATTATCAGTTTATTCAAGGTTATGGTGATCGTGATGTCCGTCACAGTTTTGGTTGGTGGCTTCTTTGGAGATGAAGGGAAAGGCAAGGTAATATCTTATCTGGCTATGAAGGACGATCCTGCTGTAACTGTGAGGGGAGGGGTCGGTCCAAATGCAGGCCATACCGTAGTCTATAAAGGGAGAAGCTACAAGCTCAGGATGCTCCCAAGTGCGATCCTGAATGAGCAGACGAAGCTGATGATAGGTGCGGGAGTCTTGGTCAACCCCAAAGTACTGTTGGATGAGATCAAGGTCTCTGATGTTGATTCAAGAGTTATGGTCGATTCACAATGTAGCATAATAGAAGATGTCCATATAGAGCGTGATAAGAAAGGTCACCTGAAGGAGAAGATAAGGACTACAGGCTCTGGCACTGGTCCAGCCAATTCAGACAGGGTTTTAAGGTCGGCCAAAGTTGCGAGGGACATACCTTCTTTAAAGAAATATGTAGGTGATGTAGCCTTTGAGGTAAACAGATTTTTGGACAGGGGCTCAGAGGTCCTACTGGAAGGCACACAAGGCACTTTTCTCTCCCTTTATCATGGGACTTATCCATTCGTTACATCAAAGGATGTAACTGCATCTGCCATCTGCTCAGATGTCGGAATAGGGCCGAAGAAGGTAAAGGATGTTCTGGTGGTCTTCAAGTCTTACGTTACAAGAGTCGGTGGAGGTGATCTGCCTGGAGAGCTTAGCGAAGAAGAGACCAATAAAAGGGGTTGGGCAGAGATAGCCACAGTGACTGGGAGGGCAAGGAGAGCGGCACCCTTTAACTTTGGTCTTGCCAAGAGAGCTGTGATGTTGAATAGTGCGACCCAGATCGCTCTGACCAAATTGGATGTAGTCTTCCCCAACAGTCGTGGCATAACTCGCTTTGAAGACTTACCATCAGAGGCGAAGAAGTTCATCGAGGATATAGAAGATTCTTTAGGGGTGCCTGTATCGATCATCAGTACTGGACCAGAAGTCTTCGACACGATCGATAGAAGGGAGCAGTTAGGGCCAAAGTAGTCATGGTTTGATGGGTGAAGCAACGTGAACGAGAGCCCTTGAGCCCAAAACATTCTCTATCTTGGAGATGAAGTGCCTAGCAGATTCTTCGTCCTCTGCTGACAGTATTATCATGGCATCGAAGGAGCCTATGAGCATGTAAGCAGATACGATTTCGATGCCACGCTCTACATCTGAAAAGATGAGTCTCTTTATCAGTCCCGAGAGTGTATCGGATTTGCCTATGCCAGCTCTTAATATGGCTGCTATGAGCATTCGATCACCTTTAACTTCATGATGTAGGGTCTACAACACAATCGTTTATAGTTACCCCTCCTAGATTTATTGGACCATAATTGAGTTTACCTATAGGAAAGATTCCAAAAGAGATTCTTGAGAAATACGTCCTCAAGTTTACTGGAGAGAGTTCGAAGAACGTTGTTCTAGGTCCAAAGTTTGGGATAGATTTCGCTGTGATAAAGCTCGATGGAGGGTACATGATCGTAGCCTCCGACCCAGTTACAGGGGCTGAGAAAGAAGTTGGTTGGTATGCTGTCAATGTGAGTGCCAACGATGTTGCAACCAGCGGCTCAAGACCGGTGTACCTTGAATCCGTTATACTTTTGCCTCAGGGAAGCAAGGCTGAAGACGTTATGAATGTATCGATGCAGATTCATAGGGCAGCCAAAGAATTGGGCATATCTGTAATAGGTGGGCATACAGAGTTGACTTCAGGGTTGAGGCGTACAATCGTAGTAACTACCACATTTGGCTTCACAAAGAGATACATTACAGCAGCAGATGCAGAGGAGGGGGATGTTATACTGATGACCAAGACAGCAGGGTTAGAAGGCACTTCGATCTTGGCTGAGAGTTTTAAGGAGAAGTTGTATAGATTAGGAGAAAAAGTGATATCTAATGCTGTAAAGATGGCAAGAGAGATCAGTGTAGTCGATGAAGCAACGAGGGCGTTCAAGACTGGTTTTGTCCATGCCATGCATGATGCAACCGAAGGAGGGGTAATTGGAGGGGTTTACGAGATGGGCGTAGCATCGAACCTTGGTTTCGTAATCGAAGTAAAGGATATACCAATAGCGTTAGAGACCAAGATCGTTTGCAGAGCCCTTGATCTAGACCCTTTAAAGCTGATAAGTTCTGGAGTCTTGCTCTTGGCTGTAGAACCTTCTAAAGTCGATAGGGTCTGTGCTGATTTAAGGAAGATAGGAGTTCGAGTGAGCATGATAGGGCACTTCATAAGAGGTAAGAGGATAGTTGTGGAAGATGGATCAGAGAAAATTATAGAAGAAAGTATTTCAGACGATCTTTGGAAGGTTTTATCATGACAACGATAGAAAGCTCGATCATTTTTGAGTTATATTAAAATCGAAATGAGTTGAGATGAACTAATTTCCAAACCTTCTCTTCCTTCTCTGATAGGTTCTTATCGCTCTCATCAGATCGATCTTTCTGAACTCAGGCCAATAGGTGTCTATAAAAACGAACTCACTATAGGCACTCTGCCACAATAAGAAACCGCTCAACCTCTCCTCCCCAGAAGTTCTTATGATGAGGTCGGGCTCAGGGTGTGGAAGGTGTGAAGTGTAAAGATGATCCTCAATGACCTTCGGCGTTATATCCGATGGATCGATTTCTCCACGTCTAACCTTCTCAACTATACTCTTGACGCCGTCGACTATTTCCAAGCGTCCACCATAAGCGATGGCGATATTCAGGAAGTGCTCATCATAATCTTCAGTAGCCTTCTCGATCTTAATTATAAGTTTCCTTATAGAATCAGGGAGCAGATCGAGCTTCCCCAGAGCCTTTACACGGATATGGTGCTTGTGAATGCGCTCGTCTTGGAATAGATCCCTGAGTTTCTCTTCCATAAGATCCAAGAGCTCTTTGACTTCTTCAGGTGATCTCTTAAGGTTCTCTATAGATAGAACGTATAGAGTCAAAGTCTTGATATTTAATTCATGGCACCATTCAAGAAGTTTCTCCGCCTTTTCTGCTCCATACCAATGGCCGACCGATCTTGTGTAAGAGCGGGATTCTGCCCATCTTCTGTTTCCATCCAATATGATCCCTATATGATTAGGAGCTTCAGCCTTCCCTATCTGGTTACTCAGGTATTTGGTATAAAGTCTATAGACCCCTGATATCCTCAATAATGAGCCGAGCAATTTACGCCCTCCGCCTTACTTTCCTATGATAGCGAATGTATCTATACGCCACCATCGCAACAAGAAATGTCACTATAAGTCCTAATAAGAGCTGTGATATGAGTGTAAAGACACTCTGCTCTGGGTTTATCAAGATCTGTGAAAATTCGAGGAGCGGTATGTAGAGAAAGGCCAATACTATAAGGGCAAAGGCATCCTGCCAGATCTTGATACTCTTCCTCATCCAATTGGTGATCATAAAACAGCCCAAATATATCGAGAGGCCAATCCAAGTTAGTGGGATGGCTTCTTTCATAAACCATCCAAAGAGCAAAGGTCCATGTTTCAGTATCAAGGAAAAATCACGTAAAATCTCCAGATATTGAGGTAAACTCGACATAGAAATGAATGCTTGATAGAAAGCTACAGATATGACCAAGAGGGTCGTCACTACAGAGAAGAGCCTGATATATGAAGATGGACTCATCTTCTTTATCGATATCCGCACCTTCCTTATCGATGTGGCATATTTGAGTAAATCGAAGCCCCATGCCATCAAAGCGATACCAAGGATTATCGAGGTTATCTGTGTAGCAAGTTGAAGTAAATTGAAGAGACTAAGAAGGCCTGTAACGAGAAGTAACAATCCTGGCACCCCTAAAGAAAATTTGGAGTATTTAGGGTCGCTGACGAGCATCTTAAGGTATCTCCCAAGCACAGCATAAGATTCTTCTAAACTTTTACTATGTTTTATAACAACCCTTCTCACGGAGATTACAGGTCCCACTCCCAACAAGATGGGCAATATAGCTCTATCATCAAAACCATCCGATACCAAGATCATTCCGCTTGCGCCGAATCTGCTTATCACTTCCACCAGTTCAGCCCTTAACTTCTGGTCGGCTTCGACCCCTTCTTCAGACGATCCAGCTATCGCCGCTACTTCACATTCGTGACCTTTACTTACTAGCTCGTCGTACTGCTTCACTGCTGCAAAGATGGCGTTGGCATCGGCTTCCTCAGGGTCTGCAATAGACAGCTTTGTGGCTGCTGCTATGCAAGCATCTCTGCCAATTACTGGGGTCTTGACTTTGGCCTTAACCCCTATATCGTCATCTCTATCAACACTGAGTACAAGTAGCTTGGACGGTCTTTGCTCCGCGCTCAAAATCGCCATATAATAAAGTCGTGAGTATTACTTAAACGATTCACTTTTTATCTTCTTCAAATAAGATCTTCAGCTCATCCCAACTCAGACTCTTGCCTTTTGCGAGTTTATCTTTCACTTTAGATCGAGCTTCTTCAAGCAGAAATTGCTCCTTGCGCTTCATGATAATACTCTCCCTCAATCTTTTTCTTTCTTTCAACTCGGATAGCTCTGCATCTATATGATCTAAGTTTTCTTTAAGCTCAGATATATCTTGCTCTATCTCTTTATCTTCCTGCAATAACTGCTGCTTAGTCATCACGATTTTGCGTAAAATTCCCTTATGATTCTTCAATTCGGGCAGGATCGATGTCTTCGTCTCGTCCAATTCATCTAGTTTACTCTTAAGAGAGCCGACTTCAGATAAGAGCTCATTCATTTCCTGCCTCATCACATAGGCCTTCTTCCAAAGGTACAACTCGAATTCTAACTTCTTTATGTATTCTACCAGTTGTTTTTCCTCATCCCTTGTAAGGCGCTCTGTCTGAAGCTTCCACTCTATCTTTTCCAACTTCTCCATCAGTATCTTTTCAGATTTATGGGAGACTCTCTTCTCGAACCCCCTGAGGGCCTTATCGACTTCACCAACCTTACCCTTTATTTCATTTATCTTTGATAGAATTTCTTTACGTGCATCTCTGAGTTGCCTTATCAATTTATATCGCTCCGAAAGAGTTCTTCTCTCTTCATTCTCTTTGTCCTTGGTCTCTCTGGTCTCCTTCCTTAGCTCACGCCTTCTTTGGGCCAGCCTTTTAAGCTCACCGACCAGACTCGATCTATATTTGATTAATGATGAAATCCTCTGCTCTATTTCATCCAGATTCTGCTCATCTTCGGGCATCATCTTTCAGACTCCGTTGCGCGGGTAAGAATTATTCTAGCACTGACTGCTATCAGTCCAGACTGGTAGACCATTATAGGGTTCAAGTCGATCTGGTCGATCTCTTTGATGGCCACCATAAGTTTAGAGACTCGCACTATAGCATCTGCGATGGTTTCTACATCCAATTTTGGGGAACCCCTGTAGCCAACTAAAAGAGGGTAACCCCTTATCTCTTGGACCATCTCCAAAGCGTCATCCTTGGTAACAGGGGCTATTCTGAAGGATGTATCTTTAAGGAGCTCTACGAAGATGCCGCCAAGACCGAACATCACTGCTGGACCGAACTGGCGATCCCTTACTGCCCCTATAACCACCTCTGTTGATGAAGGTACCATCTTATGCACGATGATGCCAGAAATCCTTGCATTAGGTGCTTTCTCTTTAACGCTCTCTTGGATCTCTTTGAACTTCTCCGAGATCTGATTCGAATCGGCTATGCCCAACTTTACGCCCCCTACATCGCTCTTGTGGATTATGTCTGGGGATACGACTTTGAGCACTATTGGGTAGCCTAAAGCATCAGCTATCTTCTGGGCTTCTTCCATAGAGGTAGCTAACTGAAAGGTCGGCACAGGGATGCCTATCATAGCCATCAAAGCCATACCCTCCGATTCGAGTAACAAGTGCCTCCCCATGGATAAGGCGTTCTCTATCACCTCGGAAGCTTTCTCAAGTCCTATCTTCAATTCCCAGACACTCTCCTTAACGATCACATGGTTAGATTTAGAGCATGAAGGTGGCGCAACTCCTATCTTGAAGATCGAAGATCAAGCCCTTTCTACAGTCATCGCTACGGTATTTCCCCCACCAAGGCAAGCTGTTACCAAACCTCTCTTCAACCCATGGTCTTTTAAAGCGTATAGAAGAGTAACGAGTATTTGTCCCACTGCGCCCAATAATGACTACATTCTCCATATTAGATCATTCCTCATTCCAATAGTCTTATAAAAAGAAAAATCAAGAACGGCAATAATCTTCACAAGCTCTTAAAAAATTCTTCACCAATCTTGTTGGTAAGCGAAATGAATGTGTGTAAGAACAGTATATGTTCAAGCCAAGCATCAAGGTTCCGAGATGGTCTGCCAAGAATGGCTGTATGATGGCTTGGATCTATGTAGTCAAGACTGACTTTGAAGGCTTGAACTTCAAGATCATGCCTCTTCAAAGAACCCATAAGACCAACCGGAATCGTAGTCTTCCCAACCCACTGTAAGACCTGCGATTGTTACCCTAGGCATGATCACTTCTAGCACCATCATCATGGCCATTAATAGTAGGTTGCCCTCTATAAAGATGATCTATCAAGGATTGGTATGAGCTTTATCAGAAAGCTTTCTTAACGTCTCTAAAGCTGCTGCCTTGGCACCGAACTCTGCAATTTTTTTATCATTGGCGCTTCCTATCACTATCGAGTCGCCCTCATCTGGTCTTAGCTTTGTCATCAGTATGTCGTGAATCTCGGGTGAATGTTCAGAGAAACTTTTCTTCAGTCCAGGCATGGTCAACTTGCCTTTAGTGTAGACCAGTGTTGTAGCTCCTGAAGCACCCGCCTTAAGGGCAGCATCCCTCTGCTCTACCCCCTGCCCTATAACCTTCGCAGCACCTTTGACCAAGATTGCGATGTTAAATCGACTTACTGAGTAAGAGGATGGTGGAAGCTCTAAATCTTCTGAGATTCTTGAGTTTAGGTCTGAAAAGATCTCCTTGCCAAAATCGGTGAGTACACAACCGAACTTTGTAGATTCTATCACACCCTCTCTCTGCAGACGCTTGATCAGAGTGCGGGTTGCACCCTCTCCCAATTGCAGAACAAGCGATAATTTTGCTCTTCCTATAGGCTCTCTCGAGCCGACTACCCTTATGAAGGTAAATATATGAACAGGCGTAAATGAAGGAAGTAGCCCCGGCGCTATCTTTTTAGTGATCTCGTCGATTACCTCTAAAAATTTCATTTTCTGACTTTCCCACAAGTTCGATTTACTTTCTTATTATCTACTATTTTACCAATTTATCAGCTTACTATTTAATTTTGCCATATTTTTTAAATAAATCATTAAACTTATGAGGGGAGAGGGCCAGCCCTTTTCAGTATCTCCTTGGCAACTATTAGGCCAGAGGTGGATGACTGCACAAGACCTCGAGTAATGCCTGCACCGTCTCCAGCAGTGAATAGATTTCTAATCTTGGTCTCAAGGACACCGCTAAGCTCCAGCCTCGATGAGTAAAACTTCACTTCTACTCCATAAAGAAGGGTATGCCTCGAATATATGCCTGGAGATATCTTATCAAGAGCTCTTAACATCTCTTTTACATCGTTCAGATAGCGCCCCGGCAAAGCGAAGCTCAGATCCCCTGGATTTATATCCTCAAGGGTAGGCTTTACGATACTTCTGCTCAACCTCTCCAGTGTAGACCTTCTACCGACATCGAGGTCACCAAGCCTCTGTACTATCACGCCACCAACCAGCAAGTTTGCAAGTTTTGCCACATACTTCCCATAGGCTACAGGCTCCTTAAAGGGCTCTGTGAAGGATGTACTTGCAAGAATTGCAAAGTTCGTATTTTCAGACTTTTTTCCTTTATAGCTATGACCGTTTACAGTTACTATATCATTCAGCTGCTCTGTTACTACAAAGCCTTGAGGGCAGACACAAAAAGTCCGAACCTGGTCATCAAAAGATTTAGAGTAGTAGACGAACTTAGGTTCATATAGTACGTCTGTAAGATCGCTCATCACAGCAGCTGGAACTTCAACCCTCACACCTATGTCGACAGGATTGTTTATCGTTCTTAAGCCAAGCCTAGAGGCTTCATGTCCCAACCAATCAGCCCCGCCTCTTCCAGGGGCGACCAATACATACTTTGCAAGAATCTCTTCTCCATCGACGGTTCTTACACCTTTCACTTTGTCGCCTTGAACAAGAAGGTTGCTGACAGGTTTTTCTACGATCACCTCTACCTTACCATCTATCTCTTGCCTCATCTTTTTTAGCAGTTGAGTACATTGATCGGTCCCGAGATGCCTTACAAGGCTTGGGATGAGTCTCAATTCAACCTTTGCTGCCTTTCTTGCTATCTCAGCAATGGCATCATCGTCACCACCGTAGATGGTGGTAGGAGGGGTGAACCTTAAGTAGGTCTCGTCAACTTCTTGCATCAGCCTCGTCAACCTCTTCTCTCCCACGTAGTCCTTCAACCACCCTCCAGTCTCTGTGGAGAAGGTTAGTTTACCATCACTGAAGGCCCCTGCTCCGCCCCAACCATAAAGGATAGAACCTTTGGATCGGACACGCTCGGATATATCCTTGCCCTTCTCCAAGATGAGAACTCGTAAATCCGATTTTTCACAAAGTTCTAGGGCAGCGAAGATTCCAGCTGGACCAGCGCCTACGATAATCACATCATAGCTTTCGAGACGAGCCATCTAAACTGCCTTTAAATGGGCGTTTTATTATCTTTTAAGAGTTTCCTTCATTTACAAAATAACAAATTTCTCGACGATCGTTAGCCCTTCGTGCGCATGATCTTCCTCTTTCCTAAGACCTTCCAATACTCTACTTCTATCCCTGAAGTGATCCTCTCTTTCAACTCAGGCTCATCAGGCATGGGAGACTCGAAGACCTCAAAGGTTTCAAGGTCCATGACTTGAATCTTATCTTGTATAGTGGCGATTACCTGGCCGCTCCTCTTCTCCACGATTGGAACTTGGACCATGCTAGACACAGGTGCCACCATGCTCCTCTTCGCATCATCGAAGAGTCCTATCGCTACAACTCTTGCCTTTGCAGACCCATGCTTGCCCGGCTTGGACTTGTCATACGAAACTATCCTGCAAGCTTCATCATCGATTATTATATACGAACCTGTCTTTAAACTACCAAGGTTTGCTGGCTTGCTCAGTTTCAACACCTCAACGCACTATTGCTATCTAAAAGGATGTATATAAATTGAAGGCGACTTTTGCCTAAATGCCCAAGGCATAACATATGGTGAGCTAGGGCTTTACGTTCAGCACTCATAATCCACTTCATAGCGCTAAGCGCTCAGACAGCTCTTTACATCATCCGAATCCTCTTTTAATGCGTCATATTTAATTCTGTCTTTGTTCAAGATAATTCGTGGCTCTTATAATTCAAGGTGAGAAAACTCTTGTCTTATCTTCAGGGGGGAAGGATTCTATCTTAGCGCTTCATAAAGCATGTAAGTCGGGATTGAGGGTGGATGGGATCATAACGATGTTACCAGAAGACCCTGAAAGTATGTTATACCACACCTATAACGTCATACATGTGAAGAAGATAGCCGAGAGTATAGGGATAAGATGGTATGGAGTTGAAGCTAAAAGGGAAGAGGAGGAAAGAGCGTTAGAAAGAGCGCTTGAGCGATTAGATGCTGAAGTACTTGTCAGCGGGGAGATAGCATCAAACTACCAGAAAGAGAAGTTCGATCGGATAGCAGAGTCTGTAAATATGAAGCACTTTACACCTCTCTGGGGCATGGGACCTAGTGAAGTTCTTAAAGAGATACTCTTGATCAAGATGGATGTGATCGTAGTGGCTGTTGCAGCTTACGGGTTGGGCGAAGAGTGGCTTGGGAGGCATTTGACAGAGGAGAGTGTAGGTGAGCTGCTAAGGCTGTCAGAGAAGTATCATTTTAACCCTACAGGTGAAGGTGGAGATCTAGAGTCCTTTGTATTGGATGCACCACTTTACAAGAAAAGGCTTAGACCTTTAAGAGTCGTTAAAACATGGGAGAAAGATAGAGGCTCATTAGAGATTCAAGAATTGGTATTGGAAGATAAAATAACGTAAGAGATAAGTTATTTATTGTAGGCTTTTATTATGAATCTGAAAGAAATCAAGAGTAGAGTTTGATGAAGATATGTTAGAAAGGCTGAAGGAAGGACTGCAGGCAGCGGTAAGGAGGATTCTGTCAGCAAGCACGATCGATGAGCAGTTGATAAAGGATTTTGTGAGAGATGCACAGAGGGCTCTATTGCAAGCAGATGTCAACGTCAAATTGGTCTTGGAACTTTCATCAAAGATCGAAAAAAGAGCTCTTCGTGAGAGTCCACCTCCAGGCTTGTCAAGGAAGGATTACATCATAAAGATTCTATACGATGAGTTGGTCAACATACTAGGCACTGAGAGCAAAATCGACCTTCCAACAAACAAGGTCAACGTGATCCTTCTCATGGGGATTCAGGGCTCAGGTAAGACCCTAGTGGCAGCGAAACTTGCAAGATACCTTCGCAAGAGGGGATACAAAGTGGGGTTGGTATGTGCGGATACCTTTCGCCCCGGGGCTCTTGTACAGTTAAGGACCTATGCAAAGGATGTAAGCGTAGAAGTCTTCGGTGATGAGAAGTTCAAAGATTCTATAAAAGTTGCTGTTGAAGGGTTGAGATATTTTGAGGATAAGGAGAACGTAATAATAGTCGACACGGCTGGAAGGCACAAAGAAGAGAAGGGTCTCTTGGACGAGATGAAGCATATATCGAGCAAGATAAACCCAGCTCTAACACTACTTGTCATCGATGGCACCATAGGGCAACAGTCCTATGCTCAAGCTGAGGCTTTTCATAAGGCTGTAAATGTCGGGGGGATAATAGTAACGAAGTTGGATGGTGCTGCCAAGGGGGGCGGGGCGCTGACTGCTGCAGCAGCAACCGGAGCGAGGGTGATATTCATAGGCACAGGTGAGAGAGTAGACGATCTGGAGGCTTTTTCGCCTACAAGGTTCGTTGGGAGGCTTCTAGGGTTAGGAGATATCAAAGCCCTTGTTGAGAGGGCGAGAGAGCTGGAGATAGAGGCTGATGAGAAGAAGGTTCAAAGAATAATTTCTGGGAAGATGACCATAGACGATCTCTATTACCAATTGGAGCAGGTTAAGAAGATGGGTTCTTTAAAGAAGGTTCTGGAGCTCATCCCAGGACTTTCATCTTCTATCCCTGCCGAAGGCTTAGAAGAGCTTGAGGTAAAGATGAAGAGATGGAAGAACATAATTCTCTCCATGACCAAAGCTGAAAAGGAGAACCCTGAAATTCTAAATTCATCAAGAATCAGGAGGATGGCCAGAGGCTCCGGTACAAGTGAGAAGGAAGTTAAAGAGATGCTCTCAAAATACAGGCAGACGAAGGCCATCATGAAGGCATCCAAAGGTAGGAAGATGAGGCAACTGTTAAAGAGGATGGCGACGACGTAAATGTTAAATGAGGTGCAGGCATAAGATCGATCTAAATGGAATTAAGTTCTTTTTAATTCGTTCTAATGGAGTTAAGCATCTTTAAGGTGTTGTAGTAATTGGTCGAAAAAAGCATGGTCGAGTTAGCAGAGTCGATACTTGCCGATTACCCACTATGTGACTGGTGCCTTGGGAGGCAGTTCCCAAGTTATAGAGGGAAGGATGACAAACTCAAGGGCGAGATGATAAGAAGAGAAGTCAAAGTAGCAAGAAAGGAAGGGTGCGTCATCTGTCAGGGTATAATGCAGTCTCTAGACGATATTTCAGCCAAGATAGTAGAGAAATTAAGAGATTACGAGTTCGACGACTTTCTCATGGGTGCAACCCTTCCAAGAGAAGTTATAGAAAGGGAGGATGAACTAAGGGCCAAGTTCAAGCTGAGAGGCGGAGAATCTATAAAGAGAGAGATAACGAGGGAGATAGGGAAGGCAGTAGCTTCGAAGACTGGTAAAAAGGTCAACTTTCGCAAGCCAAACGTAACCATTCTAATGAACTTCGTCTCTGGAGAAGTCAAGATAACTTCTAAGCCAGTCTTCGTCTACGGAAGATATCTGAAGATGGTAAGGGGGTTGCCCCAAAAGAGGAGAAGGTGCAGAGAGTGTAGGGGAAGGGGATGTAAAATATGTGGCTATACAGGCTTTATGAAGGAAGAGAGTGTCGAGCAGATACTTGCCCAAAGGTTGATAGAGCATTTCAAAGGGAAGAGGGCGAAGTTCACATGGATAGGAGGGGAGAGCATCGAAAGCGTTGTACTGGGAAGTGGCAGACCTTTCTATGCTGAAATAAGTGAGGCTAAATTGAGGCATTTAGATGAATCTAGGATACTCAAGGATCAGAGAGGCGTAATTCTTAAGGAGATAAGAGTGGTAGACAAGAAGCCAAAGGAGAAACCAAGTTTTATCGTAACGGTCTCCGCTCATGTAAGATTTGGAGAAGATGTAGACGAAGGTAAACTCGACGCACTCAAAAAAGCCCTACAGAACACTGAGGTTGAGGTAAGGTCCTCGAAGAAAAAGGTCTTTACTAGGAAGGTATACGATTTCGATGTAAAGAGAATGGATGGCAGAGAAGCCAAAATCTACTTCAGATGTGATGGAGGGCTCAACATAAAGAGGTTCATCGGCGTCTCTAACTCTGGTAAAAGGGATACGATGGAGATAACGCCAAATTTATCCGAAATCTTAGGCATAGATTTAGTCTGTGATGTTTTTGATATATTGGATTTGGAGATTTTAAATGATAAGAATGAATTTAGATAAAGAGTTATGGAACACGATAACTATAAAATAACGTATGGTTGTTTCAGATCACGTAAGAGGTGGATGTCTGCAAAATGGATTCTGTAAGCAAAAAGGAAGTGCTAGAGAAGGTAAAGGCCAAGATAATGAGCGTTAAGGGGGTTGTAGGAGTTGCCGAGTTGAACAAGGAACAGTGTGAAACCGTGGCATGTTTGGAAGAGAAGGCTATGGAGAATGTTTTAAGCGGCATGGGCCGTGGTAGGAACGAGGGTGTTAAAGATTCGCTTTCTCGTGACGTTGTTATGGTCTTTTTCAGTAATATAGACTTCGATATTCCTTGTGATATGCTATTGTTCAGCGAAGGTAGGATTGTGGGGATGAATGTGGAGGACCCAGACAGGATTAAAAAGTTTAAAGAAGATAAAAATTATGTGGTCATTAGCGATTTTTTTGTGATGGAGAGGGGTGCAAAGATCAATCGGGCTGCCTTTGATAGTGGAGACGCATACTATGTAATTAATGGGGTTCAGTCCAGGCAATTTTCAAGTATTTCAGAGATGAAGGACCATGTTGTATCGTTCCCGTCGCCACCCGTCTTTGATTTTTTGAAGGAGCAAGTTAAGGATGGAGTGGACCTTTCCGATCCACAACTTGGTGGATTTCTCGTTGGCTTCAATCTGAGCTAAAAGGTTCATATAATTGTTAAATATAAAAACAAATGTAGGGTATCTGAAATTTGTAAGATGGGATGCATAAGACCTTACCTAATTTCTTGTGGCATATTGAAAAAAGAGATAGAAAAACTGATAGAATGTGGTTCTTTGGACGTTGAACCGTATTACTTAGACGCAGGTCTTCACACCGATTATGATGAGTTAGAAAGAGAGTTGATACGGGCCATAGAAGAATGTTCAAAAGACAAGTTGAGAAGAATCATAGTTGTTTACGGTGATGTGTGCCACCCTGATATGGAGGGCATAATTGGGAAGTATGGTAACGTTGTTAAAGTTGATGCTTTGAACTGTATCGATTGTCTACTTGGTGGTCATGGGAGGCTTTTGGAGATCGATCCAGATCACTATTACTTTTATCTGTCTCCTGGCTGGATGCCTTCAAACTTAAAGATGGATGGACGATTCAGCCGTCTCTTCGACTGGAGTAAGAAAGAAGTGAAGAAGCAGTTCAGCAAGCTCAAAGGAATAATTTTACTCGACTCTCTTGGAGATTTGGATGAGTTTAGGGATGAGATAGAAGAGTTCAGGAATTGCACAGGGCTTCCAGTCTTAGAAAAGAGAGCAGTAGGGATCGATGGACTTAAAGACGTCGTTCTCGAAGCTATGAAGAAGCTCAAAGACGTCCTTACGTAATGGCGTTGGTCTGGAAAGAAGTCATAAACTCTCAATATCTGAAACAAGAACAGATAAATCGATATTAAATGACATCCATAAAGCTCCATATATAGAATTAAGGAAAGCTTAAAATGAAGTTCAAAGTAAAGTTGAATACCAAACATGAGAGAGAGGAGATAAGGCATGGTGCGTAGTAAAGGTTTTAGGCGAAAGACAAGAAGTTTGTTGACCAAGAAGAAAAAGAAGGGTTTGACGCCCTTCCTCCACGAGTATAAGGTCGAAGATAAAGTAGTGATAAATATTGATCCAAGTCAAGTCAAGGGTATGCCCCATAGGCGTTATCATGGTCGAGTAGGCACCATAAGAGAGGTGAGAAGGAGGTCTGTAGTGGTAACTGTACCGATGGGTGGGAAGGTCAAGAAGGTCATCGCAAGATTAGAGCATGTAAAGCCACATACTGAAAAGGTCTCAGTCTAGTATGCATGACCATTTAGGGTGATTCTATTGACTAAAGTTAAAAAAACCGTGATATCCACACCAGAAGCCAAGGAGATATTGGAGAAGATCGATATAGAAAAAGCTGACCAGATACAGAAGAGGACTTTAGACTACGTTACAAAATTCTCCAAAACTACGCCTGAAAAAGCTAAAGAGATTAGAGAGAAACTCGTTAAAGAGTGCTCATTGACTGATGAGGAAGCGACGGAGTTGGTCAATATAATGCCGAAGAGTATCGGAGAGACGAGGGTCTTCACATCTGGCTGGAAGAAGTTATTGCCTACAGAAGATATAGAAAAGATACTGAAGATTCTATCTGAAGCTTGAGAAGAAGATAAGAATCTAAAACGATAAAGACCGATAAAGGAAAGCATAAATAATAA
>JACGUG010000008.1 GCA_024256285.1 archaeon | reverse complement strand
ATGCTATGCTGGGCCAAGGTCTCCAGATTTCTTCTTTAACTTCAGATACGACTGCACTATCTATTATACCCTTGTCCAAGGCGTACATAAGTAGTGTTGTGGCTATCCCGCCGTCTTGGGCATAATCCAGAACTTCTTTGATCTTGGACCTAGCGGAGTATATTTCTCTGTAGATCCCTAAGTATTCGTCCTCCTTTCGAGTTCTGCCGAAGACTGCCTTCTCTATTGCTTCACTGTCGTACACGGTTCTTGGGCAAGTATACCAACAAATTTCGCAGGCATAACATGGACCTACAAGTTTAGGCAACTCGCCTTCGAACCCTATGACCGACCAGGGACACGCTGCTATACAACCTCCACAGAAGGTGCATTTACCCGCTCTTATAACGTCAAGTGAAAGACTTCCAAAGGTCTTAGGCTTATCCGACACTCTCCATCCACCGCTCAAAAGTCTGATCATGGTTTATAAAAGATTTTCAGAAGAGCCGTACGTTGTATCTTTATATATAATCTTATTTAAACTTTTAAAGATGCTCCAAACTAAGTTGAGGCATATAGGCATCTTATCACATATTGAAACCATCTGTATACACAAAGCAACGGATTGGCTATGTGTTTGACTCTCTTAATACAGTTTCTCATGAGTGTAACGGAAGACTTCATCAATCTTTAACCTTATCGTCTCATCAGTTATAGATTCCAGTGAGGATACTATTCTATCATCGTGGGCACCTTCCTCTACCAAAATCAGGGAGGAGATATTATATTCGAAGAGTCTAGATTTCAAGTCTTTAAGAAATTCTAAAGCAAGATTTGATGGATTGTAAAGCAATAAATCTGAAAAAGTATCTATGACCAATCTTGCATCATGTTGAGGAGTAATGCTTTGATTCTCTATGATACTGTTAAATGTGATATTTACCTCTCTTAGTTTTGTTAGATTGGCTGAATATCTTTCTCTAGTTATTCCAGCCATCCATGAATGGCAATCCATATAGATTAACTTGCTGAGAACCTTAGAATTCCAATTGTATGTCAATATTATTTCCTTCAATAACATATCTATGGACGGGGAGGTGCTGATCAATATGGCTGGTTGCTTTCTTGTCAGACCTTCATAAAGGAATCGGATGCCAAGGGTGCTCTTTCCTGATCCTGGTCGCCCGATCACCAAAATCATGGATGCTCTCGGCAACCCCCCCATCAATAAGACATTCATGCCTGAGATGCCTGTAGTGACTCTCTTCATATACTCACCCTAATTGGGGGCGTCCATAGTGATACTGTGGAATCCGATATGCCCTTCAAATGTGGAAGCCTAGATATAATTCAATATGTATCCATATATGATTGTAGTCCATTACAGATCGATTTCCACACACTTATCTTTATGAGAGTGAAACGTTAACCTATGACTAAAGACTAGTTTTTATAGCATCGGCGACCCTTTCAACTTTTATGACAAGTGCCGGATAAGACTATCCATTTATAACGTGAAGGGATGCAGATCAGGTTTTTTAGCCAATATCAGTGGTCTTTTACGAATTATACCCTACCTCGAAGTTTCATCGCTTCAGCTACTCTTCTGACAGCAACAACATAAGCTGCTTGTCTCATGTTTATGTTATATTCCTTGGAAGTATCTAATACCGAATGGTAAGCAGTGGTCATCTTCCTGTTTAAACGTTCGTGAACTTCCTTATCATCCCAATAGTACATATAAAAATTCTGCACCATCTCAAAGTATGAGACGGTAACTCCGCCAGCGTTGCACAAGAAATCAGGTATTACATGAATACCGTTCTTATACAGAACATAATCTGCTTCTGGTGTAGTTGGACCGTTGGCCAATTCAGCGACGATCTTGGCTTTGATATTCTTGGCATTCTTTTCAGTAATAACGTTCTCTAAGGCAGAGGGCAAAAGTACATCCACCTCGAGCTCTAAAAGATCTTCATTGGAGATCATTTCTGTGTTAGGAAAATTGATCACCGACCTTGTTTTAGTTTTATGTTCAAGAACTTTCTCCGGGTCTAGACCTTCTTTGGATAGTATGCCTCCCTTACTGTCACTGACAGCTATTACCTTCCCCCCAAAGAAGGTTTTAATTAGACGAGCTGCATTGTAGCCAGCATTACCATAACCCTGGATAGCAAAGGTAGCTCTTTTGAGATCTATACCGAGTTCTTTCGCAGCCTCACGGATAGCGTACATGCCGCCTCTAGCCGTAGCATCATCTCGGCCAGCAGAACCTCCGAGTATAGGAGGTTTGCCAGTGATCACCCCAAACTGATTTTTGCCCAAAAACTTTGAATATTCATCCATCATCCAGACCATAATCTGGGCGTCTGTATAAACATCGGGGGCTGGAATATCTTTATCAGGTCCAATAAACTGCCAGATCGCATCTATGTATGCTCGGCTTAGACGCTCCAACTCGCCTAGAGACATCTCTTTAGGATTGCAGATGACTCCACCTTTCGCTCCACCCAAAGGTAGATCGAGTAAGCTACATTTCCAGGTCATCCAAGCTGCAAGGGCTCGGACAGTATCGATCGTTTCATCTGGATGAAACCTGATACCTCCTTTTGTGGGGCCTAAAGTATCATTGTATTGAACTCTAAAACCTTCAAATATTTGTATAGAGCCACCATCCATCCGGAGAGGTAACGATACATGGATCTCTCGCATGGGAACTCTGAGAATTCTATAGATACTGGGATCCAGATTCATGATCTTTGCGCAATCTTCCAACTGTTTCTGAGCCACTTCAAAGGGGTTAGGCTTCTCGCTGGACATATCAAGAGAGCGATTGCACTCATTTAAATGTCTTTCCAAAAGAAAATCTTCCATAAATTTTGGGTTATTTTACTAAAGGCTTGGCCAGTTCCCTTATCTTGAGCTCCCATGAATCAGATTTTACGATGCTGCTGGCAACGAGAACTCCAACTGAGCCTAGCTCTAGAGCGATTTCAACATCTTCGCCCGATGTAATCCCCGCTCCACAGATCAGTCTGACCGAACTGCTAACTTCTCTTACCGCTTCAACAGACTTTGAAATAACTTCAGGCTTGACTTTAGATACCGCTCTTCCCGTTCCTATGAGTTCAGGGGGCTCGACAGCTACGAACTCAGGTAAGAACATCGCCACCTCCTTTACTTCTTTTGGAGTCTTGGCACACGCTACAGTAAAGAGTCCTAGCTCCTTCAGCTTTGGTATCATCTCCCTTATCGTGCTTATAGGTATCCTCTTCTCACTATGGTTCAATAAAGTGCCAGCACCACCACACGCATCTACTACCTCTGGGACTATGGCGCCCGTCGTACTGCCAGGTTTGGCAAGGTCTACATGCTGAGCGAAGACTGGTATTTTGACCGATCTTGCCACATTCGATAGGTCTGGAATGGGTGGGGCAACAGCGATTTCGACATCGAGTTCTTCTGCTACTCTTCCCGCAACCTTCGCCAATCTGATGGCTCCTTCGCCAGAGGCTTCAAGGTAATTCTTGAAGTTTATCATCAATAATGGAGTACGTAGCATCGAATACTACACTCTTTCATATCCGATTTTCATTCGATTCAGTAAGCAATTCAGAGAATTAGCTTATCTTATCGATCTGAACCTCGATTCTAGCTTCTTCAGCACTACCTTCAGAGTCGTATACTCCATCTCTTCTGGTCCGAGCCTCGCTGGCATGAAGGGACCGTGCCGCCTTATGTAATCGGCTACTCTATTCGCTATCTCTCTCGCCCTATCGAAGGCTGGATCGTCGAACATATCTTCAGGACCTACCAACTTCCCTTCATTAAGTTGAAATCCTAGACTCGCAACCCTAGGTGGACCGTCGAATCTTGTGCATTTTGCATTTTTTATCGAGACAGGCATCAATGGTCCATTGTGAGAGCCCCTCATCCACCCTGCTACTAGGTGTGGGAAGGCGAAAGTCTCCAAGACCTCCCCAACTGCTGGAAGTCCATGTTGTGCCCTTATGAACATGGCAGGGTCATCTTTGCCAACGTATTTTCCTGCTATCAGAGATAGTCTAGCAGTACTTGCCACTGCTGCCAAGAGATTGTCTTTACGCCTAAAGATCGACTGAATCACGTATCTCCCCGTAGTTCCTATCAAGGCCAGTAAGTCATACAGCTCTTCAGGGGCATGAAGATCCACCACTTTGTCTTCATACACATCCATCACTCTGAAGGTGAAACCTTCATGTAAGTTTTCGTCTATGACCAAGCCTGCAGTATTGAAGGGGTCGGCAAAGATTTTGTACAGTGGTAAGTTCCAAGCCCCAGGCTCAGTCTTGTCTGCCATGAGGACTATCACAGGCTCGCTTACCCGCTCCTCGAACTCGGCTTCAGCGATCCCCGGTCCCATTCCTTTCAAGTTCCCAGAGAAAGCAGTTGCAAGGAGGTCCTGACCAGCAGCGTATAACTTTAGCTTCTTCGAGACCTTCTCCGTTACCTCAGTAAAGGTATCCCAAGCCAGCCCGTGAACCTCTGCGCTATCGGTACCTTTGGTATGGGTCATTATCAGCTGAAGGTCGTCACCTACATTCGTGACATGGTAGTCTATGAGCAGACCTGCCTCTTTTGCCTCTTTCAGCTTTTCAGATGCTACTCGAATCTGATCTGGATGGACGACATGATGTCCAACCAAGCTTCCTACATCTGCCTTGATTACAGAAAGGGTAACCTTCATCTTCTACACCATCGAAGTCTCTTTACATCATAAGATAAAAAGCTTTATATCAAAAATGGGGAAAGCATTTAAACAACATTTTACATCGAACTTTGAGATCGAGGCGTTGGAGATGCAGATTACCCCTATAACGATCAAGTTTCATGAATTGATAGGGCTGGAAGCCCGTATCGTTAAGAGCAGTGATCCTAAATTAAAGAATCTCTCAGGTACAGTTGTTGATGAGACAAAGAACATATTAAAATTATATATTGAAGACAAGATAAAGATCGTACCAAAGGCGAATTCTTCCTTCATCTTTAAGCTGCCAGATGGCGCCAAGGTGAGAATTCACGGGTCTTTATTAGTTGGAAGACCTGAAGATCGATTGGGAAAGTTTAAGTGAGAATATGAAGAACATAGGTATAGATGTCAAACCGCCCACCAAATCCTGTGACGATAGGTTCTGCCCTTTTCACGGCTCTTTGGGCATAAGAGGGAAACTTCTAAAAGGGAAGGCTGTCAGCATAAAGGCTAAGGACATGGCAATAATTGAGAGGGAGTATCTGCAATATATCAAGAAGTATATGATGTATGAAAAGCGTAGGAGTAGGATTCCAGCTCATCTCCCACCATGCCTTGGTGTGAATGAAGGTGACTCTGTAATGATAGCAGAATGTAGGCCTTTAAGCAAGACGGTATCTTTTGTAGTTATTGAAAAGTTAGGTGAGTGATATGTCGAAAAAGTCCCGGGCAGTCTCAGCAAAAGGTGTGGAGGAGTTCAGGCTCTACGTAACCAGAGCTATCCCAGTCAGCGCTGTCGTCAACTGTGCAGACAACACTGGCGCGAAGACTCTTAAGATAGTTCAGGTAACGATGTATAAGGGCAGATTGAAGCGCGTCCCAGCAGCCGCAGTTGGCGATTATGTAATCACTGTAGTGAAGAAGGGGCGTCCCGAGCTGAAAAAGCAGACCTTTGGAGCAGTTATCGTCAGACAGAAGTACCCGATTAGAAGGATAAGCGGCGTGAGAGTGATGTTCGAGGATAACGCTGCTGTAATAGTCACCCCTGAAGGAGACTTGAAGGGTACAGATGTAAAGGGACCTGTAGCAGCAGAGGCAGCAGAGCGCTGGCCAAGACTCGCAAACTTGGCGAGTACGATAATCTAATAGGCGTAGTCCAATGTCGTCCAAGCCATCTAAAGTTAGGAAAAAACTTTCCACATCCCCTCCCCATGTAAGGGCGAAGCAGATTTCTTCACACCTATCAGAAGGGCTGCGTTCTAAATATGATGTGAGGTCGTTGCGCGTTAGAAAAGACGACGTTGTCAAAGTGTTGAGGGGCGAGTATAAGGGGATAGAAGGTAAAGTGACGGGGGTGGATGTAAAGACTGGAAGGATTATGGTAGAAGGCATCACTCGTGAGAAGATAGCAGGCGGAACCACGCCCGTAAAGATTCATCCGTCTAAAGTAATAATTATGAAATTAAACCTCGATGATAAACGGAGGAAGGAAAAACTAGAAGCTCGTATGGAGGAGGCTTAATTATGGTGAAGATGGGGGGAGATAAAAGGGCCAAGAGATCAGAGGTGCCAGCCTTCTGGAAGATTCCTAGGAAGAAACTCCGCTTCACTATAACTGTACCTCCTGGACCTCACTCTAAAAAAGAGAGTTACCCTATAGCTGTGCTCATTCGGGACATACTCGGTCTCGCCAAGACCTATAGAGAGGCCAAGGCCGTCATTCATGAAGGGAAGATTTTAGTCGATGGCATCCCCCGAAGAGAGCCAGATTTTCCTGCAGGTCTGATGGATGTTATCGATATACCCTCTATCGGCAAAACCTTCAGGTTGGTTCCTATTCTGGGCCATCCTCTTCATCCGATAACCATTCATGAATCTGAAAAATCTTTGAAGCTCTGTAAAGTGAAGGTAAAGAAGACATTTAAAGGAGGACAGATTCAATACGGTCTCCATGATGGTAGGTCTATCCTTCTTAGGAATGATGTAGAGCTGAATCCAGGAGATACTTACTTGATAGAAATTCCATCTCAGAAGATAATCGGATCCGTGCAGTTGCAGAAAGGTACCTTGGTCATTATAACTAGGGGGGCGAAAGTCGGTCAACTGGGCAAAGTTGAAAAGATAAAAACAGGGACTTTCTCCCGACCTAAAATGGTCTCTATATCGATCGGAAGCATATCGACCGAGCTTCCATCAGATATAATTTTTGCAGTTGGGGATGAAAAGCCTTTGATAACTATCGGTGGAGAGGTCTGAGTTTGTCTAAAGTTCAAACAATAAAAACAACCAAAAATGTGATGCCTAAAAATGTAATGCGTAAAATAGAGATCGGTAAAGTAGTGCTCAACATAGGGGTTGGTAAATCGGGAGAAGTGCTCGAGCGCGCAAAGAAGATTCTCAAAGAGTTGACAGGTCATAGACCCTGTCATAGAAAGGCAAAAAGGACTGTACGTGATTTTGGCATTCATAGGGGTGAATCGATAGCCACTATGGTTACCCTTCGTGGCGATGATGCTTCAGAAACTCTAAAAAATCTTTTGATTGCTAAAGAAACGAAACTTCCATCTTCATCCTTTGATAAAAGAGGAAACTGTTCCTTTGGAATAAGGGAGCATATAGAGATACCAGGCATGAAGTATGATCCAGAGATCGGTGTATTTGGCTTGGATGTATCTGTTGTATTGGAGCGCCCTGGCCATAGAGTATCTAGGCGTAGGAGAGCAAGATCAAAAGTCGGTAAGAACCATAGAGTGACTCAAGAGGAGGCAATAAAATTTTTTAAGGAAAATTTGGGAGTAGATGTCTATTAATGGTCAAAGTAAGGCATGGCAAACAGAGAAAGTTTGGTAAAGGCTCTAGATACTGTAGAAGATGTGGACGGTACGGTGCCATGATACAAAAATATAATTTAATGCTATGTAGGCAGTGTTTTAGGGAAGTTGCCGAAAAGATCGGTTTCAGAAAGTTTGAATGAGTGATGACCATGCCAGCTAAAAATGTCTTAGCCAACCTATTCTCAACGATCTACAATAATGAGATTAGGAAGAAGAAGGAGTGCATCGTCATACCTGCCTCTAAGCTTGCCAGTGAAGTTCTAAGGACGATGCAGAGGTACAAATACATAGGAGAGTTCGAGTATGTCGATGACGGACGATCAGGGAAATTGAGGATTCAGCTTCTAGGAAGAGTCAACAAGTGTGGTATCACTTCGCCTAGATTCCCTGTCAAAAAGGATCAGTATAGTGATTGGGAGCGCCGATTTCTACCAGCTATAGGTAGTGGAGTCTTGATAGTATCGACCCCAAAGGGTATAATGTCCCATAATGAAGCCATGAACCTTGGTCTAGGCGGTAGGCTCATAGGATACGTCTACTGATTCTGATCAACTTTAAGATTTGACAAAGGCTTCTTAAGTAGAAATGAGAAGGCAAGGATAAAGAACGAGATCACCGTTGAAATCCACCCTACATCAATCTTTTTATAAATCTGGATTTTTACATTTTATCCATGAACGTAGCACCTTTTGTTGGGTCTCCTCGCGATGTGGTGGAGAAGATGTTAGAGCTGGTTAAGCCAAAGCCTGGTGAAATCCTCTACGATCTGGGTTCAGGTGATGGGAGAGTACTTATCATGGCAGCAAAAAAGTTTGGTGCAAATTGTGTAGGTATAGAGCTTCGTGGCGATCTGATAAGTAGGGCTGTGGAGGAGATCAAAAAGTTGAACTTAGAGAGCAGAATCCAGATAATCAAGGGCGATTTCTTCGACATAGATGTATCCAATGCTGATATCGTCTTCCTATATCTCACAACCTCTGCAAATGAAAAGTTGAGGCCAAAACTTGAGAAAGAACTTAAGAAGGGAGCCCGTGTAGCATCCCACGATTATGAAGTAAGGGGTTGGATGCCATCGAAGGTCTATAAGGATGAATCGAACGGCCATGTAATCTACCTTTACATCTTCGACCCAAAAAAGATTCTTAAAAAACGTGAAACTCCTATACACGAAAGCGGAACTCCGTATCCATTCTATTACCCCACCAGACCCTTTACACTCTTTTAAATCTGTTAGGTGATCTTCCCTTCTCCAACCTTTTTAGCACAATGGCCTTAAGGAATATTAAAAAACAGAGTTAAAGTAAAAATCTTAGGTACTGTGTGGTGAAGGTAGAAAAGTTCGATGTGATAGTGGTTGGAGCCGGTCCTGCAGGCACTACTGCTGCATACGTAATGGCAAAGGCAGGACTTGATGTGGCCCTACTTGAAAGGGGAGATTACCCTGGAGCGAAGAATATGTATGGTGGGGTGATATACAGGTGGCCTATCGAGCTTGTCGTCCCTGACTTTGCAGAAAAGGCTCCAGTCGAGAGGAGGGTTACAGAACATAGGTTGATGATCCTCTCGAAGAGATCGGGTCTAACCTTGAGCTTTAAAGACCTGAGCTTTGCTCAACCTCCTTACAACGCCTTCACGACCCTTAGGGCCAAATTTGACTGCTGGTATGCTGGTTTAGCAGAACAGGCAGGAGCCTTGCTTGCAACTTCAGTGAATGTCACCGATCTGATCTGGGATGGTAAAAAGGTTGTGGGCGTAAGGGCTGGGAGCGGTCCTGAGAACGAATTATACAGTGATGTTGTGATAGCTGCCGATGGGGCGAACTCTAGGCTAGCTGTAAAGTCTGGCTTGCGCCAACCTTTAAGTTCTAAAGAAGTTGCTCTAGGGGTGAAAGAGATCCTTGAACTTAGACCTGAAACCATCAGATCTAGGTTTAACTTGGAAAAAGGTGAAGGAGCAGCTGTTCAAGTGATTGGAGCAACACATGGGATGATGGGCGGTGGCTTCATCTACACAAATCGAAAAAGTTTGAGTATAGGCATCGTAGCGTTACTGGAGCATCTAATTCGATCGAAGATGAAGCCCTACGAGATATTGGACGAATTTAAGTGCCATCCCCTTATAGCGCCCTTGATAAAGGGAGGGGAGCCCAGAGAGTATAGCGCTCATCTAGTTCCCGAAGCAGGCTATTATGGAGTCCCCAAGTTATACCTTGATGGGTTACTACTGGTTGGTGATGCCGCCTCTCTTACTAGCAGCGTGTACCAAGAGGGGGTCAATATGGCGGTAGAATCCGGTCTGTATGCTGGTAGAACCGTGATAAAAGCGAAGGAGAGGGGAGACTACTCCTCCAAGACTCTATCAGAGTATGAGAGAACCCTCAGGTCCAGCTATGTAATGCGGGAGCTATATCAATTAAGAGATCTGCCAGAGATCTTTGGTAGCAATCCCCGCCTTTTCAGCCTCTATCCTGAGATGATAAACTATGCATTGAGGGAGTTATTGACGATGGATGGTGAGTTGAGGGGAGCTAAACGTAAAAAAGTTATGAAGATGATCCGAAAGAGGGTTGGCCTATCGAACCTTTTGCGAGATCTGATAAAGGCAAGGAAGCTTTTACCTTGAACATCCATATTACATGACGTCTCTTCTTCAGATGCTCCTCTGTTAAAGTACCTGCCTGCCTTTACCTTTGAATTCTCTTCAACTTCTCTATCAAAAGAGGGACGATCTTGAAGAGGTCGCCCACAACACCATAAGTAGCCATCTGTAAGATAGGAGCATTAGGGTCTTTGTTGATAGCTACTATGACTTCAGAGTTCTGCATCCCAACTGTGTGATACGCCCCCCCTGATATGCCCACAGCTATGTAAAGCTTCGGTGCAACGGTCTTCCCACTCTGACCTACTTGCTGATTGGCAGACAACCATCCTCTGTCGACTACTGAACGGGTTCCTGCCACTGCTGCCCCCACTACATCTGCCAATTCATAGATCAACTTGAAATTCTCCTTGGAGCCTAGACCTCGCCCACCAGCTACGATCCTCTCAGCGTTCTCGATATTCTCGTAAGGATTGTTGGTCACCTCTATAACCTTGATGACCTTTGTGTGTATCTCTTCAGGGCTTATCTTCACCTCTTCACGTATGACGGCCGCCTTTCTACTTCGATCCTGCTCCAGCTTTTTGAATATATTGGGTTTTGCGGTAGCCATCTGGGGTCTGGTCCTACATAGTATCTCTGCCATGAGCTTGCCAAAGGGCTTGATCTGAACCAGGTATCCCTCTTCGTCTATATCGAAATCGGTGCAATCAGAGGTTATGCCTGTACCAAGGCGGGCTGCAAGCCTAGGCGCTAGTTCTCGTCCCTTCAGAGTACCTCCTATGAGCAATATCGATGGTTTATACTTGAGAGAGAGCTCGGCCAAGGCCTTCACATAAGCATCGACGGTATACCTCTTTAGAAGCTCGTTCTCAACTAGAATTACCTTGTCGGCGCCATATGCTGATAGCTCATCTGCCAGCTCCTCTACTTTATGCCCCAACAGAACTGCTACGAGCTCCTCCCTGAGCTTATCGGCCAGCCTTCTACCAACGCTTAAAAGCTCAAGACCGACATTCTTGAGTCTTTCATCCCTTTGCTCTGCAAATACCCATACCCCCTTGTAGCCTGAGAAATCTGTGATCTCCTTGATCGTATCTTCCGACATTTCGATCAACTCCTTAAATTACTTCTCTCTCAATAGGACCTGAACAAGACTCTCGACAACTTCTTTCGGATCGCCTTGAAGTATCATCTTGGGTTTACGGAGGGGCGGTGGAAAGACTTTCTTCATAGAAGTCGGAGAGCCCTTTAACCCATACTTACTCATGTCCCCCCCCAGTTCTGAAGAATTTATTACCCTGATCTCCTTCCTTCTCGAACCTATGACCCCCTTAAGGGTTGGAAGGCGTGGCTCGTTCAAACCCTTCATTACAGTCAGTAAAACAGGCAGAGGAGCCTCGACGATCTCTACCCCTTCCTCAACCTCTCTATGGGCGATCACCCTCTCCCTATCTATATCTACATCGACTCTTTTTACATAGCAGATTTGAGGTATGCCGAGCAACTCCGCCAGATGAGGACCCACATGACCGGTCTCCGCATCCATCGCCAGCCTTCCACAGATTATGATGTCGTATATCATCTTCTTGATCTGCATAGATAGAGTATATGCTGTAGCTATGGTGTCTGCACCGGCAAAGGTACTATCACTTAGTATTATGCCTTTATCTGCCCCCATGGCCAGACACTCTAATACCGCCTCTTTTGCCTGTGGTGGCCCCATCGTTATGACAGTTACCTCCCCACCGTACTTTTCACGCAACCTGATACCTTCTTCGACCCCAATTTTATCCCAAGGGTTCAATATACTCGGCACACCCTCACGTACAAGAGTGTGAGTAGCAGGGTCTATCTTCATGTCTGGAACAGCTGGGACTTGCTTTATGCAGACTACGATCTTCAGACTTTTGGAAGGCACCAACTCCCCCTCCACAAGAACTCTTCTTACTCTATAAGAACTTAGCAACTACTTAGAAAAAAGTTTGACTATTTTTGGGGATTGTTGTACATAAAAAGGCGATTCTTTACACCTTTGAACAAAAGAATGGAGCGTCATCCATAACGGTAGACTATGCCATGTCCAGCTGGAGGGTATGTGAGGCGAATCTTTTTGTAGGGGCACACTATCTCACATGTCCCACACTCCACACAACCCTCGAATGAAACTATCAGATCTCCATCCTCCCAGGTGTAAGTTTTCGTTGGGCAACAGTAGGTGCAAGGCTTGTCTATACATTCCATACACTTCTCCTTATCAACGATGATATGGCTCTTCTTGTAGACCTTGAAGGTATTGAGGGATAACTTTGAATCTATACTCATGGCTGGGAATTATTTATAGTTACAAGGATAAAAGTATATGGCAGAACTTTTATCATCTGTTCCTATCTGCCTCGAATTTCGAATCTGTCTTCAATTCGTTATAAAAACAAGTCTCATGCCCAGTATGGCATGCTGGACCCTTCTGATCTACGAGCAGCAATATGGCATCTTTATCACAATCGATCAGTATCTCCTTTACCCTCTGTGTGTTTCCAGAGGTCTCCCCCTTCATCCATAACTTCTTCCTCGACCTGCTCCAGTAGTGGGCATAGCCCGTTTCGATGGTCTTCATCAATGACTCTTCGTTCATGTAAGCCAGCATGAGCACCTTCTTGCTTCTGTAATCTTGAGCTATAGCTGGTATGAGGCCAGTAGTCTTGTCGAATTTCAGCTGTTTTATATCAACTTCATTCATGGTCTTATCTCTATACCCCTCTCTATAAGGTGCTTCTTGATCAAAGGTACGGGGAACTTATCGTAATGGAAGACCGAGGCTGCAAGGGCCGCATCGGCTTTGCCTATGGTGAAGGCATCGTAGAAATGCTCGGGTTTGCCCGCCCCCCCACTGGCAATAACTGGAATGTTCACTTTCTCAGATATGGTCAGGGTCAGTTCCAAGTCGTAACCCTTCTCAGTACCGTCCCTATCCATAGAAGTGACCAAGAGCTCGCCGGCACCCAATTTAGCAACTTTTTGAGCCCAGATGACAGCATCCATACCAGTCGCCTTCCTCCCCCCATAAGTATAGACCTCGAACCAGCAATCTCCTTCAGCTGTTTTTACAATAACCGAGCCTCCACTATCATAGCGGCGTTTTGCATCTATGGCTACCACCACACACTGACTGCCAAATATCTCTACAAGCCTTGAGACCACTCTGGGTTCTTCTACAGCAGCGGTATTTACTGAGACCTTATCCGCACCACTACATAAGACCGATCTTGCATCGTCCTCCCCCCTTATCCCTCCTCCTACAGTGAAGGGTATGTCAAGGTTCGTTGCCACATCTCTCACAACCCTCTCCAGTATCTTGCGTTTCTCTGGGGATGCGGTTATATCCAAGAATACCAATTCATCGGCCCTCGCTTCGCAGTAACGTTGAGCAAGCTCGACTGGGTCTCCAGCACTCCTCAAGTTTACGAAATTGATTCCTTTCACTACCCTACCGTGATCGACGTCTAAACAAGGTACGATCCTCTTTGCTAGTGTCATCCTCCTTCCTCCTTAGCTATATCGATGGCATCCTTTAAGGTAAACCTATCTTCATACAGCGCCTTTCCCACCACGACACCGTAAACTCCCATATCTCTTAGCTTTGACAGATGCTCAAGTTTGCTGATGCCTCCAGCAGCTATGACCTTTGCCTCCTTTATCTCAAGCATCTCGGCCAATATCTTGAAATCAGGCCTCGTCAACGTCCCATCCCTCTTTATCGACGTAACCAAGAAGATCCTCACTCCAAGATCGATGAAATTCGTAATGGCATCATGGATATCGATCCTCGATGATACCCTCCAGCCCTTCACCATTACCTCCCTCCCATAATGGTCTAAAGACACTACGATCTTCTCTTCACCACAGTTCTCTAAAAGCTTGATCAGTGTCTCTTCGTCTCTGAAAGCCATGGTCCCAAGGATTATCCTCTTTACACCTATGTCGATTAGACTTTGAGCCGTATGGAAGCTTCTGATGCCCCCACCAACTTGAAAATCGACATCAAGAGTCTTGACCATCCTTTTTATTATCGTAAGATTGCTGCCCAAACCCAGAGCCGCATCCAGATCTACTATATGTATCGTCTTTGCACCTTCATCCACCCACATCTTGGCCACGCTCAAAGGACCCCCCAAAGATGAGTAAGATTTTGATAGAGTTGGATCTCCCCTAGTTAGCCTTACGACTTGCCCATCTTTTAAGTCCACAGCCGGGATTACTTCCATCTTCGGCTACCTTTTGATGATCTTGACAAAATTCTCTAAGATGATGCGACCTGCTTCGCCCGATTTTTCAGGATGAAATTGTGTGCCATATAAATTTTCATGAGCCAACATGGATGGAAAGGTCACTCCATAGTCTGTCTCGGTTACTATGAAATCTCTTCTTGAAGGTGATGGATAGTACGAGTGCACGAAATAGACATAAGATTCATCGGCCAAGCCTTCTATGAGTTCGTTGTATTTAACTATCTTTAGATTATTCCAGCCCATGTGAGGGATCTTGACATCTTCTCGAAACTTCACCACCCTGCCCGGCATGACCCCTAAACCTTCCCCTCTCCCTTCCTCACTCTCTTTGAAGAAGATCTGCATCCCCAAACATATGCCCAGAACTACAGTGCCTGAATCGATTAGATCGAAGATCTTTGTTTTAGATGCTCCTATCTTCCTCAAGGCTGCTGTAAAACTACCAACACCTGGCAGTATCAAGCCATCGATTTCATCTCCTAACTCTTCTATCGTCACTATTCTTGGCTCAGCACCTGCCCTCTGCAAGGCGCACTTTAAGCTGAAGAGGTTCCCAACTCCGTAGTCTAAGATAGCTATATCCACTCATATTGCACCTTTAGCACTGGGGGTGCCTTTCCTCCTTGAGTCTATCGTTACTGCCTGTCTCAGAGATAAGGCTAAAGCCTTGAAAGCAGCCTCTATCTTGTGGTGATCGTTCCCCCCATATTGAACCTGAACATGAAAGTTTGCCTCTAGGGATGATGCCAAAGAGTTTAGGAAGTGGTAGATGTCTTCAGTCTTCGTATCCCCTACTTCTCTACCTTCTACCTTCAGATTGATTACGCTGTAAGGCCTCTTGACAAGGTCTATGGCAACGATTGCAAGGGAACAGTCCATGGGTACTATGCTCGATCCAAAGCGGCGAATCCCATTACGATCTCCAAGAGCCTTCTTTAAGGCTTCACCCAATCCTATGGCTACATCCTCTACCAGATGGTGTACTAGGTCTCCTTTAGCTGTGATATCGATATCGATAAGACTATGAGTCGATAATGTCTTTATCATATGATCGAGGAATTTTACTCCAGTCTTTACACTACTCTTTCCCTTTCCATCCAACTTTACCTTTACATCGACTTCTGTCTCACTCGTCTTTCTCTCGAACTGACCTTCACGCAAGGCTTTTTCCCTCTTTGATGGATTTCAGAATGTAAGGTAAATATCTTACTGAAGGTATGACTATGTCCGCCCCTCTTTTGATGAAGTCGAGCCTCTGTTCATCACTCATAACGAAGTGGGAGTATACTCCCCCAAATAAATAGTGTGATTCGATCTTATTCGCAAGCTCGACCATCATAAAGTCTGCCATCGAGTCTCCTAAATACAGGGCGAAGGTGAAGGGCATAAGACCCTTTGCGCACTCCAATAGAGAGTAAGGGTGGGGCTTGCTCAGATCGCTGGCTTCTCCTCTCTGTTCTGCATCTTTTTCAGCCTTATCGACTTCATCAAGAAAGATCCTCGCTTCTGGCTTAAAGTAATCCATCAATTCTCCCATGGTGTATTTAGAAACAATAAAAGGCCTCCCTGAAGCTATCCCGAAGTTCGCTCTGCCGATCAAAGAAGAGATTTTTTGCAGAGTCTCCTTTTCTAAGAGAACTTTCTCGTTCTCTATCAACCCCCTACCTTTATTAAACGAACAACCCTGGCCGTAGACCTCCTTGAAAAGCTCACACCCTAAGAATATCTCCTCAAAGACGGTCATGAGAAGACTCTCTCCAACCTCTCCAGGGTAGGAAAGGAACTTTTTGCCAGATATTAGAACTTCTAGATCATCTTCCATCATGGAACCGTCAGAGAAGAGAGTTTTCTCAAAGAACTTACCGGATGAACTCACCCTCTCTGTTAACTCTATCAATCTTTGTAAGGATTCTTCTAACCTCTCAAGATCGATCTTCTTTTCTCTCAGTCTCTCTTCGACCAACAGTAACTTATCCAAGGGTTTGTCTAAATTCTTGAAATGCTCTGAATCCAAGGCTCTTCTGAACTCTTCTTTCAATTCTTCTGGTATAATCTTGAGGGTGAGTAAAGATATTACGTACGCTACAGCCCAGTCGTTATTGAATCCACCGCCTTTTTTAAGAATGTAGATCAATCTGTCCAATGACTTCTCCTCGATCCTAGATCCTGTCAGACGAGAGAAGATGTAATTGACCGTTTCTTTTATAGAAGATAGATAAGATTTCGTTACATCTACGATCACACCATCGCAGTCAAATATTATTGCATCGACCTTTGCCAACTTTTCAAGGCTATCAAGTCTTATGAAGGCAGGACCCCCTCCCAATCGAATCTTGATGTAATTCTCTTGACACATGGGCTATCCACTTAACTTATCGATGTAAGCGCTTCTATGAAGCTATCGTTCATATAGGGCAGGCCTACAGTTGCCCTTAGGCACCCCCCCAAGTTCAATACTGTCCCTATCTTCCTCACCAGTACCCCTCTGCTGAGAAGTTCATCGAAAACTTCTTCATAAGGCTTCTTAACTGTGAATAGAATGAAGTTTGCATCAGATCTGAAGGCCTTCACACCTTTTATCGTATTGAGCCTCTTTATGAGCCTCTCCCTCTCTTCCTTTAATCTTTCGATACTCTCTTTGAATTTTTCTATGACATCAAGGACTTTCAAGGGCAGTCTTAGGGCGATGCAGTTTAAGGAATAAGGAAGTTGGGCGTATTCAGAGATGGTAGTCGAAATCTCAGGGCTGGCTATGGCGTACCCTGCCCTTACTCCAGCAAGACCAAATGCCTTTGAGAACGTTCTAGTTACGATCAGGTTCTCATGCTTCTTTACAAATCTTACCAACGATCCTTTCGCGAACTCTACGTAGGCTTCATCCAATAAGACTATCCCAGGAAAGTTCTCGATCAGAGCCACAACATCATCTTGTTCGAATTGGTTGCTCGTTGGGTTGTTGGGTGAGCATATGACACATATGCCTTCCCTTCCCTTTGAGGATTCTAGAATCCCTTCAACATCCAAAGAAAAATCCTCTTTCAAAGGAATTTCAAGATATTTTATTCCTAGATGATTTGCCGACCACTCATACATCGAGTATGTAGGCGTAATGGAAACAGCGATATCGTCCTTTCTTAAGAAGGTTCGGAGGACAAGGTCTATGATCTGATCGCTTCCGTTCCCCAATGTTATACAATCTGAGGTTAGACCGACATACCTGCCCAAGGACTCTCTCAGTTTCATCTCTCCTTCCTTGGGGTAGACCCTTGGATCGATCTCATCGACGACTTCACCTATAAGAGAAAGAAGAAACTCCCTTGACAGGAATAGGTTCTCGTTCTGGTTGAGCTTTATCACCCTCTTGGGCTCTATTCCTGCCTTTAAAGCGACATCTGAGACCGACTCCGGTTTTACATATTTTATGAAGAATCGGATCTCCTTCAGCCTGTTCTGAAGCCAATTCTCTGAAGTACTATTCATAAGGACACCAAGCAAACCATCGAGTTTTTGGTGGCTTTCATTCTTTGAACCTTTCCTCCACTGCTATGGCATGGTTGACCAACCCTTCTCTACGGGCCAGTATGCTGATGGGCTTCATCATTTTGCGTAATCCCCTCTTGGAGCATTTCACTACACTGACCCTTTTTACAAAGTCCGTCACAGAAAGGTTAGAATAGACCTTCGCAGAACCTCCTGTAGGCAGGATGTGATCGGTTCCAGCACAGTAGTCGCCAGCTGGGACCGGGCTGTAAGAGCCCAAAAAGATCATCCCTGCCGATCTTATCTTCTCCGTAATCTTATCAAGTTTCTTGGCCACTATCTCCAAGTGTTCAGGAGCGAAATCGTTTACAAAGTCTACTGCCTCATCCATATCATCACAGATTATCACAAAACCACTGTTAAGAGCTTTTGTAACTATCTCTGCCCTTGCCGTCTTTGTTGCCATCTTTTCCAACTCGGAGATGACCTGATCTGCCAGCCCCTTCGATGTCGTAACCAACCCACAGACGCTTTCTGGTGAGTGCTCAGCTTGCGATAACAGATCGAGGGCGATAAAGTGGGGGTTCGCCGAATCGTCTGCCAATACCAGTATCTCGCTTGGACCTGCTGGCATGTCCACTGCAATGTCTTTAGATACCAGTACCTTGGCAGTAGTGACGTATCTGTTCCCCGCACCCACAACCTTTTTGACAGGCTTTACACTCTCGGTCCCATAAGCCAGAGCTGCTATAGCGTGAGCCCCCCCGATCTTATATATCTCATCTACTTCACAGATATCTGAAGCCACAAGCAGAATCGGATCGAGTCTATAATCACTCATAGGTGGTGAGCAGACTACGATGCGTGGAACTTTTGCAACCTTTGCTGGAACTACTGTCATGAGGAGGCTGCTTGGATAAGGCGAATATCCACCAGGAACGTAGCAACCAACGCTCTCGATGGGAAGGGTTAGATTGATTACTTTGACACTTTTTCCTTTGTCATACCATCTGAATTTCAACCTTTTAAGGAGAGACCTCTGAAAACTCTCTATCCTCTTCTTTGAGAATTTTAAAGCTGAAATCTCATCTTCAGTCACACTCTCATAGGCCCTATCGATCTCTTCTCTCTCAACAATGAATTTTTTAATATCTACCTTGACTCCATCGTATTTCCTGACGAGATCTACCAAAGCCTTATCACCGTTCTTCTTGACGCCATCTATTATGTCCTTTACATAACCCTCAAGCTCACCGACCCACTTCGGTGAAGAGTACGATCTCTCCTCAAGGAGTTGAGGAGGTATCTCTGAGGCCTTCCATACCCTTATGGCAGATCACCCTTCTTTCCACCTAAGACTTCATCGAGAGAGAGAACCTGCCTTGGTTCATAGACTACAAGTCCTTGGGCCAATCTTCTCAACTTTGGCAGAAGCTCGATGAAGGCTTCTTTCTCTATCACAGTATTCACGGAATACCAGCCTTTTTCTGAAAGGGGCGATATAGTAGGCTTCTTAAGAGCTGGAAGTTGCTTTAGCAACTTCGGCAAATTAGTTTCACTCACATTTAAGAATATATGTAGCCTCTTTCTACCATCTACAACTCCCTTGAGCAACGTCAATGTATCGTATATCTTTTCTTTCTTTTCAGGGTCTTTTAAGGCATCTTTATTAGCTATCAGATGGGCTGTAGACCCATCTACAACCTCGATTATCTTAAGATCGTTCTGTTCAAGGGTCGTACCAGTCTCTATCACATCCACTATGGCATCAGCGGTTTCTGGTGGTTTCGCTTCTGTAGCTCCAAAGGATAGAAAGACACTCACTTTAGGGTTGTTACCTATCCTCCACCAAGGGGTTATGACCAAAGGGTCCAGATCCCCATAATACTTTTTATAATTAGGATTGGATTTTAGGTATGAAACAGTTGTGTTAAGGTACTCTGTTGAAAACCTCAACTCTTTCTTCTCTTTCCAAAAGTTTTCAACAAGTTGTGAGAGAGAGTTTGTGGTTGTCCAAGGCTTAGGTATGGCTATCACTATCTTTATGGCACCGTACTCTAGGTCTAGAAGAACTTCGACATCAGAATCGGTCTCCTTTATCCAGTCCATTCCAGTTATTCCTATGTCTTGCAATCCTTCTGCTACGTAGATTGGTATCTCCTGTGGTCTTAATACCCTTGGCTCTAACTTAGGATCGTTTATAGATGGGCGGTATGTACGTTCTTGCCCTGATAACTTATATCCAGCCCTGCCAAGAATCTCAAAAGTAGCACTCTCAAGAGAGCCTTTGGGCAGAGCGAACTTAACCTTTTTCAATTCATACCCCTTTGATACGGAGATGAATACTTGGAGGGCCTTTTATAAAGTGTTTTAGTTCTAGGTCTATCCCTAAAAGAGGTATAAAGGCAGCCGTTTATGAACTCGATCCCCACTTCTTACCACTTGGAACCATGAACCATCGATTTTCATATATAGATATGTTACTTATGGAGCAATCTATCTAAGCATCTTCTTGCTCAGCAGGCTCCACAAATACTGGACCTTGATAACCACAAGCTTTACACCTGTACTCCTGTGGCATAAGCCATCCCCAAAAAGGTGGAACCATCTCAAGGTCACCTAGGCATATAGGGCAGACCTTTCTTCCCTTTATTGAAGCGTGGCGTAAAACAAATTTCAGCTTCTTATCTTCGGTCTTATCCTCTGACAAAAAGGTCCTCCTTATTTTACTGGACTTCTATCGAAGATTCATTGAAGCCCAGATCGACAAGCTCTTCCTTGATCATGTCTCTATGGTCTCCCTGCAATAGTATATAGCCATCCTTTGCAGTTCCACCACAGGCTAGCTTGCTTTTCAACCTTTGAGCTATTTTATGCAGATCGGTCCGCTTTGGGTTTAGCCCTTCGATCATGGTTGTAGGTTTCTTAAACCTTCTCATCTCAAGGCGGACAACGATCCTTATCTCCTCTTTTTCAAGCTCCTCACAAACGCAGAGATCAAGGGGCAGTCCGCATTTTTTGCATACACTCATGAAATGCAGTAATGATCTATTTTTGCCATTATTTAACTTTTCCCATGATACTTGGTGATTTTTGGCTTACTCGATACATAAATAAATAAATAGGATGGCAGATCTGGATACCGAAATACATTTTAATTTATTCTTGCTTTTTATCAGAAATACTTCATAATTCAGGAAAAAATTTTCTTGACCTGTTCTTCCATCTCCTTATCCGAAATGGCGGTCATCCTGCCTTTTGCATACTGCTTTTCAACCCATTCATAGATTTCCCTCACCTTTTTGTCGTTTTTGTTGATCCTTCTGTCGCCATCCAGTTTAAGGTATCGATTGATCCAGAAGGTTATGCCAGCCGCTCCAGAGTAGGGCGTAATGGCTATTGTGGGCGGTCTGTTCAAAATTTTCTCGGTATCAAAAGGCAGGTATATCTCTGGGTCTTTGAGTATCCCATCAGCATGGACTCCTGCCCGTGTTACAGTAAAATTCTTTCCCACAAAAGGGTAATAGGAGGGGATATCGTATCCTATACTCTCATAAAAATCTGCTATTTCGCTTATAACCCTTGTATCCATGCCATTACTCGTACCCTTTAACTGTATATACTCCATCACCATCGCCTCGAGAGGCGTATTTCCAGCCCTTTCACCGATCGAGAGCAGGGTACAGTTGACGTAGGTACAACCGTACATCCAAGCAGTAGTAGCATTCACCACTCCTTTATGGAAGTCGTTGTGCCCATGGAATTCTAATTTATCATGAGGTAACCCAGCATCGTGAATGAGGCCATAGATCATCTTCGGGATACTCCTTGGGAGAGCTGCTCCAGGGTAAGGCAGACCGACACCCAAGGTATCACTGAGGCGTACCCTGATGGGGAGGTTGTACTTTTCCTCAAGGCGTATAAGGCGCTTTACAAAGGGAACGACAGTGCCATAAAAATCAGCCCTTGTGACGTCTTCCAAGTGGCAACGTACGGATATACCTGACTTGAGGGTCTCTTCACATATTTCGAGGTACTTCCCTATAACTTGGCTTCGGCTAAGACCGAACTTATGGAGGATATGGTAATCGGAGATGGAAGTAAGTATGCCTGTCTCTTCGAAATTCATATCCTTGATCAGTTGAAGATCGCTCTTTTTTGCTCTCATCCAACCTGTAACCTTTGGGAATTCGTAGCCTCTTTCCCTGACCTTTTTGATCGCTTCCCTATCCCTCTTTGTATAAGGGAAGAATTCGCTCCATCTTATGATGCCTTTTGGACCTCCAAGTTTATGCAGAAGGTCGAAGAGATTTACCATCTGATCTACTGTATAGGGCTCCCTAGCCTGTTGGCCATCCCTGAAGGTAGTATCCGTGATGTAGATTTCGTCGGGCAAGTCCATGGGTACATTGTTGGAAGTCCAGGCTATCCTAGGGATATCGCTGTTAGGGAAGATATCCTTGTATAACTCTATCTTGTCCTCTATCTTAATGTCTGATGAAGATTCCGTTTCATGCATAAGGTTTTCGGGTTTAAGGAAAGAAATGAACTAGGCTAAATATCTTTTCATATAGTATATATAGTTATAATAATTCTTTAAAAGTTATCTGGCTCGTCTTTCTAGTTTATTGAGACCTAAATGCATTCCAAGTCGATGATGAGAGACTGTCGTTACCCTTTCACGACACCCATGGGTACAAGCCTTGCCACTTTGGTCGCTATTCCTACTCTATGGGAGACTTCAGCTACCGAGTCTACATCCTTGTAGGCTCCCGGCGCCTCTTCGGCAATACCCTTCCAGCTAGCCGCTTCGATGAGAATCCCTCTGTTCTTGAGGTTCTTTTTGATCTCACTTGCAGGATAGGTCTTTATCGCCTTTGCTCTTGACATCATTCTGCCAGCGCCGTGAGCAGTAGAACCGAAGCTCAACTCCATAGCCTTGGAAGTGCCAAGGAGAACCCAGCTAGCAGTGCCCATAGAGCCAGGGAGGAGCACAGGTTGACCTACATCCCTATAAGCACGAGGTATAGCAGAACTGCCTGGTGGAAAAGCTCTGGTAGCGCCCTTTCTGTGCACAACCACTTTCTTCTTCGACCCATTGATCGAGTGCTCCTCAAGCTTCGCTATATTATGAGCTACATCGTATACAAGCTTCATCCCAAGATCTTGCTCTGACATCTTGAAGAAGTCCTCAAAGACATTTCTAGTCCAATGAGTGATCATCTGGCGGTTCGACCATGCATAGTTCAGAGCTGTAGCCATAGCCTTCATATAATCCTCAGCCTCTTTTGATTTATTTGGAGCACATGCAAGCTCCCTGTCAGGGAGGTAGATACCGTACTTGCGTACAGCGGATTCCATAACCTTTAGGTAATCACTACATACTTGGTGACCATAGCCTCTCGAACCTGTGTGGACCAGTACAACGACCTGCCCAACTTGTGTCAAGCCGAATTTATCGGCAGCATCCTTATTGAAGATCCCATCCACCAACTGCACTTCGGCGAAATGGTTCCCAGCGCCTAGACTACCGAGTTGCGATAGCCCTCTCGATTTGGCTCTGGATGAAACCTTGCTTGGATTGGCATTCTTCATCGTACCATTCTCTTCACAGAACTCAGCATCCTCTTCCCATCCATAGCCATTCTTGATAGCCCACTTCACGCCGTCGGTAAGCACTTGATCAAGTTGACCTATGCTCAACTTGATCTGGCCACGACTCCCCAGACCTGAGGGAATGGCTCTGGATAGCTCCCTCAATAATCCTCCAAGTCGAGGTCTGACATCTTTCTCAGTCAGATTTGTCCGGATAAGGCGAACTCCACAGTTGATATCGTAACCAACACCGCCTGGGGAGACCACACCTGTCTCAGCATCGGTAGCTGCAACGCCCCCTATCGGGAAACCGTATCCCTCATGACCGTCTGGCAGTACTATGACATGCTTGTAGACCCCTGGCAGGTAACTCACGTTTACCGCTTGATCTATCGTCCTATCTGTGAACATCTTGGTGAGCAGAGTCTCGTCTGCATAGATGGTTACCGGTACCTTCATCCCATCTTTTGCATCAGTCCCTATCTTATATTCTACTTCACCGATCTTCTTTATAGGATAGCGAAATTGCAGGGTCATGATTTTATTTCACCAAAAAATTTCAGTAATTATTTTAAGCTATCTTAAAATTATAAGTGTTTCTATATGGCACAGGCATATCAACAATCAGGATGTATCATAGGCATCATTCAGGATATTTAATAAGCAGTCTAGCCAAGGTTACTTATGAGCGAAGACTCATTTACAGGCGGGGCATCAAGGCTTGCCTTAAAGTACTCTTCACTCTATGGAGGCAAGATAGAGGTTGCCCCTAAAGTTCCAATTCGAGACCTAAAGGACTTCTCGATATGGTATACACCAGGCGTGGCTGCAGTCTCAGAGGCCATTAAAGGCAACAGAGAACTATCATTCGAGTATACATGTAGATGGAACACCATAGCCATAATAACTGATGGGAGCAGGGTGCTTGGGCTGGGAGATATAGGTCCAGAGGCAGCCATGCCCGTCATGGAGGGCAAAGCTCTGATATACAAATACCTAGGTGGTGTGGACGCTATCCCACTTCCAATAGATGTCTATGAGCCTGATAAGATGATAGAAGTGATCAAGAGCTTGCAACCAGCCTTTGGGGGCATGAACCTTGAAGATATATCTTCACCAAAGTGCTTCTACATGATGGATAAGCTTAGAGAAGAGATGGAGATACCTATCTGGCACGATGATCAGCAAGGTACAGCGGGCGTGATCTTGGCAAGCCTCATAAATTCGCTGAAGTTGACTGGGCGTAAGCTCCGTGGCACCAAGATCGTGTTCTTTGGGGTTGGTGCAGCGAACATAGCGAATGCAAGACTCATAATGGAAGCAGGAGCGGACCCAGGTGACTTCATCTTGATAGATTCTAAGGGGATTCTTCACTCAGAGCGGGAGGATATGGATAGATTATTGCTCGAACACCCTTGGAAGCATGATCTCGTCATAAAGACCAATAGAGAGAAGGTCTCAGGCGATTTAACCAAAGCCTTCGAAGGTTCGGACGTTCTGATAGCGGCGTCTAAGCCTGGTCCAGATGTGATAAAGAAAGAATGGATATCTAAGATGAATGAGAAGGCTATCGCATTCACATTGGCAAACCCGATCCCTGAAATATGGCCATGGGAGGCCGAAGAAGCTGGTGCACATATAGTGGCAACTGGTCGTTCTGACTTCCCCAATCAAGCGAACAACAGTCTGATATTCCCAGCAGTATTCAGAGGAGTGCTGGATATAAGAGCCAAGGCCATCACCGACGATATGGTGATAGCGGCAGCAGAAGAGCTGGCCAGATGCGCAGAGGAGAAGGGGTTGAGTAGAGACTATATAATCCCAACTATGGCGGAATGGGAGGTCTACCCAAAGGTGGCAGCCAAAGTAGGCGAGAAAGGGGTAGAGCTTGGTCTAGCCAGGAAAAAAATGTCTAAAGACGAAATATATGAGAGAGCCATAGAGATCATAGGGAGATCGAGGAGGTTGCTCACATCGCTCATAGAAGCCAAGATCATACCCTTGCAACCTAGTGAGGAATGATCTGATCTTTAAATCGGCTTACCAAGTAGATATGTGCTCTTCGCCTCGACTACCTCGACATTCAAAAATCTCCCCAGAATGTTCTGCTCGCTCTTCACAACTATAGGCTTGTAGGCGAAATTTCTTCCTATCCACGTCCCATCCTTCTTGCCCTTCTCATCGATCAGGCATCTACCAGACCAGCCCAGCCAGTTCAGATTCTTCTCATAAGATACCTCTCTCGCTATTTGTACCAATTCTTTGCACCTTCTATTAACTACACTGTGAGGCAACTGTTCGAATTTTGAAGCTTCTGTCCCAGGGCGGGCTCCAAACTTTGAGATGTTCATTATATCGGGCTTGATCTTCTGAACGAACTTAATCGTGTCCTCTAAGTCTGTATCGTCCTCTGTAGGAAAGCCGACGATTATATCGGTAGATAAGGTCAAGGAAGGGAAGTATTCTAAGAATTCATATATTATATCCATCACAGTCTTTGGGGGGTAACCCCTCCTCATGAGCTCCAGTATCCTTACACTTGCAGACTGTAAAGGAAGATGTAGGAACTTGTAGACCTTCTCATCAAGAAAAGACTCGATCAAACCTTTCAATATCCCCTTTACGTGTAAGGGGTTCATCATCCCAACTCTGATGAAGAACTCCCCTTCAATTTTACATATACCTTCAAGAATATCTGGTAGTTTCATCCCCTCAAAATCGTAGATCCCATTGTCTTGAGAAGTTATCCATATCTCCTTACATCCCTTCTCTATCAAGCCATGAGCTTCTTTCACTATCTCATAATTTGGATAGCAGTAGATCGAGCCCCTTGCGAACCTTGTACAGCAGTAAGTGCAAGCCATGGTGCAGCCCTCGGCTATCTGGATGATGCCTATAACTGGGTTGAGAAGATGTTTGGGTAATGAGGGTTTGATTGGTGGCTCATCAGAGAAGACTACTAGGTTGTTCTGCCCTTCATCGATCTTCCTCACTATATCGACGATCAGGTGAACCGATCTTGGATCCAGCATCGCTGAAAAACTTGGAACGTTCTTCACGATCCTCTCGAAATTTATTCTGGGAAGGCAACCAGATATTATCAACTTCTTATTCAAAGAGGAAAGTTGCTTTAAGGTCGAGATCACCCTATCCTCTGTTGGTTGCTTCACCCCACAAGTGTTGACCAATACGTATTCAGCCTCTTCCAAGCTTGTCAGAGAGTAGCCCGCTTCTCCAAGAAGCCCTGCCATAACCTCGGCATCGGATTTATTGGCAGAGCAACCAAAGGATTTTATGAAGAAATTTTTCCTCAAGGCTACCTCCATGATGTGCGTGTTACCCGTCTACCTAAATATCAGCTGATGCTCGACTTGCCGGCTCTAAAGCTCCAGACCACCCACATCAGGCCGATAAGACCTCCTACCACAACTAAGGAGACCAAGATTATGATGATGTTCTGGAAGAGGGTGAAGTCTGTCGACCAGAAGACTGTATACAATAAGATAAAGATAGCCCAGCCGATTCCTGCGAGGATCGATATCACTATGGGGATGAAGGGGTTCGGTTCTTTTTCTCTCATGGCAACCTATTCTATCATCAAAATATATAGTTGTTTGGATAACTGTTGAGAAAATACCAATCAACGCGTTCAATTCGTCTAAAATCCACGTTCCCTTTGTTCATTACCTCCTCACAGAAGAGGCGAAATTTGGCCTTGTTTTCTTCTAAAGACATGACATAAAATACTTCTCCTTTATCTCATCAACATTGAAGATTAGATGTATCTTTTAAATATTAAAAGGAAGGCGATAAGATAATAATGGTTTCCGTCTTGTATGATACCAGTTTTTAAAATTATTCGATTACCTCGAATTTAACGACCGCTCCTTCATCGATTTCTTCTATTTTTGTGATCTTCGTCTTCAATCCTATCTCTTCAAGTAAAATCTTGTAGTCATCAAAATAATCATAAAACCCACAAGTATAACAGAAAGTTCCTGTGAATTCTATATCGAAGAATCTCTTATCCATGGAGATCAGTGTAGCTGTAGCTTCGGGAGACCTGTATCTGTTATATTCATTAACAGCATTTTCTATTATATTCTTCAATGACTGTTTATTCATAACGACACCTCACAACAATCTCAAAAGATAGGGTTGGATGATCTCTATAACTTTTATGCAGGCAAGTTCGCTGAGCATTGGTAGACTTACCACTTCGGAACTTTTCTCTTCCATCTAGAATCAACCTATACAAAAACTACGTCAAAGAAGCACAATTTTTGTTATGAAAATCGATCGGAAATCGGTCGAGTTAAGGATATTTAACTGATAGTTTAATATTTTAACCATACTAAAATTAATTTGGAAGTTGATAAGGGGATGGTGTTAGATCGAATTGGAATTTACACGTTCCCTCTCATTATTAAAGGCGGTCAAAGCCCGTCCCAACGGGGCAGGGATAATCTCTTTAGGTGTGGGGAGTGCTGGTTGTTGTATCCTCTCCCATCTTCATCACTCCGGTATCCCCATAGAGAAGTTTGTATACATAAGCTCTGATGAAGAAGACCTCTGTTATTCCCCTCTGGGAGAGAAACTGCTGATCGCTTCAGATTCTAACTTATCAAGATCGCCTTCAGCTGTCAGAGGTGTAGCTATAGACTACATCGATCAGATAAGAGAAATCTTATCTGGCTCTAAGTACGTCTTTATAATCTCAGGCTTGGGTGGCAGCGTAGGGTCGGGATTGGCCCCCTTTTTAGCAAAAGTAGCCAAAGAGATGGAGGCTACCGTAGTCAGCATATTAGCCATGCCCTTTAAGTTCGAGAAGCATAAACACTTCCACGCAGGGGTGGCTTTGAGACAGATGAGGAAATTGTCCGATGCAGTGATGATCATCGATAATGACTCTTTGCGGGAAATGGTTCCCAAAAAGTCCATATTGGATGTCTTTACACTTATCAATGAAAAGATTACAACTGCCCTTAATAAACTCATAGAGCCCCCTAAAGGGAGAGAGGTTGGGATAGGTTTGAAGAAGTTCGTGGAGAGTATAAAAGAAGAAGGCTACGCCGTTTTAAGCGTTTGTGAATCCTTTGCAGCAACCGGAGATGTTGTGGCTGGAGCAGTCAGATCGGTATGTCAGATCGCTGAGCCAGACCAAGCAAGGAAGGCGATTCTATATCTCATGAGTGATGGAAAGATATCGACAGAAGAGGTAGCCACATCGGTAGAAAGACTTGGATCGTTCTTCGGCAACGGTTCCATCGAGGTGCAGTATGGGATAAGTGAGATGGGTGGACAAGGTTTAACGGCGATCTTACTGGCTTCGGGTTTCAGAGGCACAAAGTTCGACGATTATGATCCCATCGCCAATGTTCTTCATGACCTCGAAATGGATGATTTAGATACGAGTATAAATGTTGAATTACCAAACATGTACCATCTAAATCGACAACCATCATGATCTACTTGTTCTCAAGGGGTTGTCTCGCCTTACGGTATCCCTAAAGAAGTTGTTCCTACTTATGTGAATCTTGCTTAACTATGAACGAACTATGACTTCGTTTAGTTAGACGTAGTAGATTTAATTTAATTTTATTCGCCATTGAAGTAGGTCTACCGAAGACTCTTCCTCTACCTTTGATTACCGACCTCATGGCCCCATCAAAGTCTGTATCTTCAACTTCTACAAAGGCATCTCCAACCGTTGGTGGCATATGTGAGTCACTGCCTGCAGTCTCTGGAAGGCCTAGCATCTTTGCATAAGCCCTTGACTGCCTAAAGTTGAAGTTGAAGAGGAGGACTGAAGCGTTTATAACTTCGATTGCATCGATCTTCATCGATCTCTGAGGTTTCTTTCCACGACTTGTATCGAAGGGATGGGCAAGGACACTTATGCCCCCACTCTCATGTATGGCATCTACGGGGTTGTCCTTCAGAAATTCCATGTCAAGAGCGCCTCGAATGTCGACTCCCAAGACGTGCCCATAAATGGTTTTAACTTCGATCCCAGGGATGAACTTTACAGAGTTGAAAACTTCAGGCTTACTGAGGGTAATCTTCTCATGATCTGTGACAACGACTACATCTATCCCCTTGAATCTTGCCCATCTGCTGATTTCAGATAGATCACCGAAGGCATCGTGCGACCATTGTGTATGAACATGGAAATCTATCTTAATTTCTATCACCGACCGGATTAGAAGGAGATTTCGTCATATATCATAATAAATCGTAGCCTAAAGAACTATAGGATAGATTAATTAACTTTAACTCGATGGTCTGCCTTATATATTACGGGATCGTTCATAGATAATATTTTTATGGTATCCATTTATATTAGGAACCAATCTATTGGAGATAGTAAAACCAGATGAAGGGCATATTATACATATGTGAAGTTGGGGCGATGGTCTTAGACGGGAATCTTGAGGTCGTTTCTACTTGGAAGTATCCAGATAGCGCTCAAGTCGAAAGTTATGAGCAGTTGAAAAGGGGAG
>JACGUG010000118.1 GCA_024256285.1 archaeon | reverse complement strand
GTCAGCATCCAGAAGATCATCTAACCACTAAGAGTCGGCAGAACCGAAAGTAGTAATGTTTATCATAGAGGTTTTGTAATCTGAATCGGAGTAGACCTTGAAATCAGTAAAGGACTTGATGACCTTTAAGGTGATAAGTTTTAGGCCGAGTGATAAGCTCTCCAAGGTTGCCGAGACCTTTGCTAAACTGGGAATAAGTGGCGCACCTGTGGTTGATGATCACAATAAGGTGATCGGTGTAATCTCTGAGAGGGACATAATCGAGCTTATCAAGTCGAAGTCAGGCATCAAAGAAAGGACAGAAGAGATATTTGCTGAAACCCTCCAATTCTTCCATATCTATCCAGTTGTTTCGATCGAGTTCAGGCGGACCATGAGAGAACTCGACCAAGAGGAGAAGTTTTGGAAAGAAATCGAAGATGGAAAGGTAGAAGATATCATGACAAAGAAACCTTTGACCGTTTCAGAGAACGAAGGCATCGATAAATTGATCGGACTTATGGTCGAAAAGGGTGTAAATCGTGTGCCCGTTATTACTGAAGAAGGGAAGCTGGTGGGGATAGTGACTCGTGCAGACATAATAAAAAGCATCTCTCAAGGTGTGGAGGAGAACTAGTATGCCCTTGGCTGAGGATATCATGGTTAAAAGAGATCGAGTCGTTACCTTCCATCCTGATGACGACGTATCTTATGTAGCACAGACCTTCTACAAGAAAAATATAAGCGGTTCACCTGTCGTCGATCTGGAAGATAGACTGATAGGCGTAATTAGCGAACTAGACATCATAGAATTAGTCAAGAAAAGCAAGATCGAGAGGTTAAGCCAAGCAAAAGGGTTTATGGAAAAGACGAAGGTCTCAGAAATCATGACGAAGAAAGTTTTTACTGCATCCCCAAAGGCCAGTCTAACAGAGTTGGCTGGCTTGATGTTCAAAAAAGATGTGAACAGGATACCTATCGTCGACAAGAATGGGAAGTTGCTTGGATTGGTCACACGGGACGATCTATTGAGGGGGGTCTATAGCCAGATAGAGCAGAGATGACAGGTATTTTCCTCTTGTCCACACCGAAGTCGAAAAGTTCTATCCTTTTTTCTTCATTTACACGATACAACTTCATACGCCTAACGACTACGTTTTGTATCCCTAATGTTAATTTGAACTAAGTAACTTTTGAGATAGTCTAAAGGCTCGAATCTGCACACTCTTAAGACCTTAATATCTTCGCTTAGATTTATCTTCCTTTCAGGGGAAAGGAAGAGCATTGCCATCTCTCCTTCCTTTAAAGTCGAGTCTATCGAGTGGCACACATATTCATCTCTCTCTCATGTTCTCGTGCAACATATCAACTATGGTCTCATCATTCATAGTCTCCATCATGCTCAACCAGGATTCTGTCTCCCCAACCAAGACTTTATCTTCAGTCGAATGAAGTATTGCGCCCGATTGCATCAATGACTTCACGATTTCTCCTGCATCTTCATCCTCCGACATAATATCCTTCAAACCTTCT
>JACGUG010000055.1 GCA_024256285.1 archaeon | reverse complement strand
CTCAGCAAAGATCAGTGACTGCCCCCCTTCTGCAACAGAATTTATCGCCACATCTATGGCCTGCCCTCTATTTGTTGGTTTTATCTTTTTTACCGAACCATCAGAGAACTTTATCTCTCCATACTGGTAGGCCCCCTCAACCAGCTTTATAGGTCTCCATCTCGTATCGATGAGTTTTGCAGATAGCCACTTCGCCAAGTCCTTTGAGTTCTTTACAGTAGCGCTCAGAGCAAGGATCTGAGACTCATGTGCATGAGAGAGGATCTTTGCCACAGTCATCTCAAGAGTAGGTCCCCTATGATCATCTCCAACTATATGGACTTCATCGGCTACGAAGAGCTTCACAGAGTCTATCCACGGAACACCATGGCGGAGGACCGAGTCAAACTTTTCATTCGTCAGAACTAAAATATCGCCTTTTCCTAAATATCTCCCTGATGAATCGTAATCCCCTGTGGCGATCATAACTTTCACATTCCTCCCATTAGGTTTGGCCAATCTCTCAAAAGCCTTGAATTCGTTATACTTTTCATTTGCAAGAGCCCTGAGGGGGGTAAGGTATACAACCTTTCCTAAGCCCTCTAGAACCGTCTTCCCAGCCGCCAGCATAGCAACCAGTGTCTTCCCACTGGCAGTAGGTGTTGTAAGGAGTAGACTTCGACCATCCAATACACCTGCCTTCACTGCTTCTTCTTGAGGAGGGTATAAAGTGGAGTAGCCAAGAGATTCTATGAGATCGACCAATTTCTTTGGGACTGGAAGTTCGTTTATCTTCAAATTACCGAGCCATCGCCATTTAGAAGGTTTAAGCCTGTTCATAAATATAATTCATGAATATAAGGGATAGAATTATTCTAATGCCCAAAAATTAAACAAAAAATAGGGGGGTGGATTACATTTTACCGATTCTGAAGACCGTAGTTCCGCACACAGAACATGTACCCTTGACAGCTGGCCTATTGTTCTTCAACGTCACTTGTTTAGGATTTTTTATTTCCCTTTTCGTCTTGCACTTTACACAAAATGCCTGAACCATTTTTCATCCACCTAACTTTACGTGCTCATCCAATCCCTTCACACATGACGTATTTAAGCGTGAGCCTTTCGGCTCATAAAAGGCTCGATCCTATCGACTTTTAAGTAAAAAAGAAGTGGTTACTTTAGATTGATGGTTTGACTCTCTCTGAATGCGTCAAGAAGTTGGTATCACTTTACGGTGAGTCCTTTTCAAGCAGATTGGGGATAGATTTAAGATCTGGCACATCAGATGAAATCTTCAAGTGGTTTATTGCATCGGTTCTTTTCGGTGCAAGGATATCTGAGAAGATAGCCATCAACACTTACAAGAAGTTCGAAGATCATGGGGCACTGACACCAAAGAGGATTCTTGAGGTAGGCTGGGATGGGTTGGTGGAGATATTGGATGAAGGGGGGTATGTGAGGTACGATTTTAAGACTGCCACGAAGCTCTTAGAGATGGTGAAGAATCTTTTGGCAAATTATGGCGATTTAGGTGCGCTACATGATGGATCCTCAAGTCCAAGAGAACTTGAGTTGAATTTAATGGCTCTGGGTAAGGGAATCGGTCCTGTAACGGTCGACATATTTCTTAGGGAGTTGAGGAAAGTATGGTCGAAGGCAGACCCTCTGCCTCAAGAGATAGAGATGCTTGCCGCATATAACTTGGGCTTTACGAAGGTTTCTGGTGCAAAAGATTCAGAGCGTTCTAAAGCATTGTTAGATTTAAAGAGATTATGGGCCGAGAGTAAAATCTTTGATAAAACCTTTGTAGATTTTGAAGTAGCTTTGGTAAGATTTGGGAGGGATTTCTGCCGCAAAGGGAAGTGTAGTAAATGTGAGCTAAGGGAGTACTGTAGAAGGAGTTTAGGCTGTTGATCTTTATTGCAATTTTCTGAATTTATCGAGGACTTTCTCTTCACCGCTCCTTAATTCCTTCTCTATCTCCCCCAACATTTCATCATGCTTGGCGATTACCTTCTTTCTCGATTCCTTAAACTTACTCTCAACAATTTCCTTTATATCAACCATTAACCTCGCCCGACCTTGATCTCTCTAGGATTCGTTTTACATGCTTTAGCCTCGTGAAATCCTCCCTCTCCCTTTCATCTAGACTAGATGAAATGAACTTTATGTTTTCATGGTAACTGGGGATGATGAGATACTCCAAAGCATTCATGAGGCGTTGAGTCTTCTCCAACTCTGCTGCCAAACGGAAGATCGAGTTCTCAATTTCGGCTGCTCTAAGTATATAGGGCAATGCTATCTTCATCATCTCGGTAGTCTCGTCTAGATTGAAGCTGGTATCCATGAAGCCATAAGTCAACCTTCTCTTCTCCTCTTTGATTTTGAGTGTAGGTACTTCTACGTCCAAGACGACCTTTACATCGACGTCGGCTTCTAATTGGACAGGCGTCGTCAAAGCGATAGACTCTAGCTCCATCGGACCTAATTTCAAGTAAGCGTCAAAGAGGGCACGGTAAGCATTACTTAGAGGCTCTCCCATAGCATCTCTTGCTGTTATAGTCTCTCTGATCAGTTCATCCAACCTCCGAAGCAGTATCTCCCTTTTATCCTCAAGGATCTTATGCACCACATCAGCTACCTTTAAACTTCTCTTGATCCTGATCAATTCGAGTTTTGTGGGGAGGGCCTTCCTACCAAAGCTGACAGACATTATACTTCCACCTCTACTGATACGTAGTACTGCTTAACGTAATCTTCTTTGATCTTCATAAGCTCAGATTCAGGAAGGGTAGATAGGATCTCCCAAGCAAGGGATAAAGTTTCCTCTAAGCTTCTATTCTCCTCATAGTCTTGCTTCAAGAAAGTCTGTTCAAAGACATCACCGAACCTTAAGTACTTTAAGTCTACGCCAGTAAGGCTTGCCTTGCCAACTATCTCTGCCAGAGCCCTTAATTCCACAGCCCTTGCATATGCAGCGTATAACTGATTGCTAACATCGGCATGATCTTCACGGGTCTTTCCCTTGCCTATCTCTAATGTTACCAGAACTTAAATTACTTCATTCGGCGATAGTAGTCTACTACAATATCTACATCTGAGCAAAGGCGGACTCTTCCTCAAAACGTCTATAATGGGCCGTATAGGCTCGTTGGAGTTGGAGATACATGTTGGGTTTGGACACTTGAAAACGTCTACAAAGGTATCGGGAGTCTCGATCTTTCTCTTCTCTATCACTTGATAGTTTCTGATCAGGTTTACCGTTGCTCTCGGAGATATCAGGGCTATCCTATTCGTCTCTTCAGATTTCAGAAACCTATTCTCGATCTTTATTATATCCTTCTTTCCAATCTTTTTGCTCGGTACGTTCATGGCTACTGTTACGATGTTGCCGTCTTTGCCGTCTATACTCAATGCTTCCAAAACTTGTAGAGCTCTCCCTTGCTCAACATGGTCTAAGACAGTACCGTCTTTTATCTTTCTGACAAGTTGCTCTTTACTCATGATTCTCAAAAGTAATTTTGCTTTAATTATACTTTATTATGAGTAGTTATTCGAGTTAATCTTATCTTCATAGAAAACTACATCTAGAAGATGTCGTTCTTATGTGTCCACCTCTAAATTTCCTTGATAGTATTGTGAAAAGGTAGACTGATCAGATGGGCCATTGTGTATGATCTATTGGTGGTTTCTTTGTCTTTACCTCTACGATTACGTCTTCCTTGACCTTCAGTATGGCCTCTTTCCCTTCTTGCTTCTTCGCTTCTTCTAGGTTCACGTTCAGCGCTACAGGGAAAGCCCCGTCCTTTGTCGTAATGCGCCCCCCCTCAACCTTCAAAAGCTTCCCTTTCCACTCATAATCCTCTCCTTCACTCATAACTTCCGCCTCCCTACAGTCATTTACACCACCCATTTAAGTTTGAAGTTTGCTATGAATGATCTAAGGTACTTTAGGTTTCTGATCACGACACCTTAATAAAGGATCTCTAATCAATCAGAATCGAACTTCTTTTGAGGCGAGGTAATACGCCATCTCATCTCCTTGTATCTGTCAAAGACCCTGATGGTAACCCTATCTCAGATCTACAGGTGTTGATGATGAATGTCTCAGCCAATAGCGGCCTCACAGACATGAATGGAGAGGTTATTTTCGATATCCTCCCTAATACTGATGGTTACGTTTACTTCTACAACCCTAACGTTGGAGGCTATGCCCGTAAGGACTTTACAACAGGCAGGAATGACACTGTTACCAAGGTCGATATGGTCTACCAACCATACGTATCTTCAGTGCCCAATCAGACCGTTTTGACTGAGGATTTTTTGATCGGTGCTGTATGCAATTTCTGTAATGTAACCATAAAACTTGGAGACAGGTTCGCAGAGGTTAATGGCAGACTGTCCCATTACGAGTGCTTCTTATCTCACATTAAAGGAATTTATCAAAAGAAGATCGACATAGCCTTAGAGAGGATTTCTAGTAAAAAGTTAAAGAGTGATGCAGTCTATCCTAAAGAGCCAAGGGCGATCATCGATATAATAGATGAATATCTTAAGGAGTTGAGATTTGCCGCCCAGAAAGGTTACATGGGCTCATCATCTACCACAGGCATGGAGATCTGGGATTCTATCGTCTATCGATCATCTGCAAGGAGCGGGTATATAAGAGCCATAAAGTTCGATATAGTAGGAGTTTTACATGTAGGTTTCCCAGCACCATTGTGCCCTATAATCGTGGATGTACCCATGGGCGATCTACAGAAGCAGATCGAGAACTTGAGGCTTGTCAAAAATGTAGAGCACAAGGTCATTATCTCAGAGGAAGAATTTACAGCAGATGGCATAGTAGTCAAAACTATCGATAAATTCGAGGATTATATCAAGAAGATGATCAAGAAGGAGAAGAATATCAAGGGCATATGTGGTTAGACGAATCTTGGGCTTGTTCATGTTTAAATAGCTTTATATTTCTATAGAATGCGAAAAGGTACAAATGACAAACCCTTTCTTCAACCGAGACATAATCTCGATAAAGGACTTTTCTCGCCCTGAACTTGAGTATCTATTTTCAATTGCTGACAAGGTCAATTCTCTTGATTATGAGCGAAAGAAAGAGTTGGGAAAAGGTAAGATTCTTGGGCTCCTATTCTTTGAGCCTAGCACTAGGACTAGGTTGAGCTTTGAGGCTGCCATGCTCTCCATAGGGGGCGATGTATTGGGTTTTGCCCACCCTAGCATGTCTTCTGTTGAGAAGGGAGAGAACCTTGCCGATACTATGAGGACCGTTGAGAGTTATGTAGATGCTATAGTGCTCAGGCATCCTATGGAAGGGGCCAGTCGCTTCGCAACCGAAGTTATCTCTAAGCCAGTGATAAATGCGGGAAGTGGAACTGAAGAACACCCGACTCAAGCCATGATCGACCTTTATACAATCATGAAGGTAAAGGGGAGGATAGATGGCTTGAATATAGCCATATTTGGCGATCTGAAGTATGGAAGGACGGTCTACTCTCTCATCTACGGTCTATCGAAGTACAGCCTAAGGATATTTCTGGTCTCTCCGCCACAACTCAAGGTGAAGAAGGAGGCTCTATTCGGCATCGATGATAAGATCAAGGTTTCAGAGCATAAAGACATAAAGGAGATCATTGGAGAGTTGGATGTTATATACGTCACGAGAATTCAAAAGGAGAGGTTCCCCGATCCCCATGAGTATGAGAAAGTCAAGGGATCTTATATAATCGATTCTGAGTTGCTTAAAAGTGGAAAAGAGGAATGCATAGTGATGCACCCCCTCCCAAAAGTAGGGGAGATAGCGCCCGAAGTGGATAATACGCCCAATGCAAAGTACTTCCTCCAAGTGTATCTCGGCAAGGTCCTAAGGTCAGGGATACTGGTATCTGTTCTTAATCCTGATCCCTACGCTTTGATAGATTCTTGAAAGTTTAGTCCTTGCCCGAATCTTCATTTATTCACATTCAGAGAAGCCACAAGATATGCATTTTAGACAGCCTTCAACATAGATCACCTGACTTCCACATACTGGGCATGCACCAAAACCGTTGTTCTTCTGAATGTTGATCTTTTCGGCCTCCTTCTGCATAACTATCTCTCCTATCGACTTTCCTACAGCATCTATACATGACAGCACTTTACTGGGCCCGAACCCCTCCTGTTTGTGGCAACTTATCCCCATGAGCTCATCTTTCAATTCCTTCAAAGTAGCACCATATTTCAAAGCCAGTGAGCAAGCTCTAGCTAAGCCTTCGGTAAAGGCGGCTGCACACCCTCCTGCTTTACCCAAGGTAATGAAGATCTCGATGGGCTCATTATACTCATTTTTAAAGACCTTTGTGTAAATGTTCCCACAACCAGTCCTCTTCCTCAAGCGCATCCCATAAGCCTTCTCTGGAGTTGGCTTCTTGATGTCCTTCTGAACAGTTTTCTTAGTCTCTAAAACCTGTCCCTCCCTACTACCATCCCTATACACAGTAACGCCCTTACAACCCAATTTATAGGCCAGCATATACGCCCTTCTTATATCCTTGATCGTAGCGCTATTTGGGAAGTTTACAGTCTTGGATACTGCGTTGTCGACGTATTTTTGAAAGGTTGCCTGCATCTTTATATGCCACTCAGGGGATATATCATGTGCTGTAACGAAGATTCTCCTGACATGTTCTGGCATGCCCTCTACCTCCTTTAACGACCCCTTCATGGCTATCTTGTCCATCAAGTCCTCACTATAGAAACCTTCTTCCTTGGCTATCTTTTCAAAGAGAGGGTTCGCTTCAACTAGCCTTTGGCCATCAAGGACGTTACGAACATAACATATCGCATAAAGGGGCTCTATGCCACTGGAGCAACCGGCTATTATAGAGATACTCCCAGTTGGAGCTATGGTCGTCAGAGAGGCATTTCTCAGCTTTAACCCTCCTAGAACATCGTAAACACTCCCCTTGAAGTTAGGGAAGCACCCCCTCACCTCCTCAAGCTCAGCCGACGCCTTCCTCGCCTCATCTTGGATGGTCTTCATAACTCCCTCAGCAAGATCGATCGCTTCTTTCGAGTCGTAAGGTATACCCAATGACCCCGAGACCTATCTTCCTATTTCCCTTTGTCATCTTCTCTATCTGAAGTAATGGATACTTGTTTACGTCTATGACATTGTCGAGAAAATGAACGGCGGTTCTAACTGTTCTTAACAGCTTATCGTAATCTAACTTCCCATCCCTAACCATCAAGGACAGATTTATAGAGCCCAGGTTGCACGATTCATAAGGCAGTAGTGGTTGTTCACCACACGGATTTGTACTCTCTATAACGCCTATGTGAGGGGTAGGGTTACCCATATCGATTCTATCCAAGAATAAAATTCCAGGCTCACCGTTCTTCCAAGCCATACTCACTATCAACTCAAAGACTTCTCTGGCTGGCAACTTCCTTACAGCTCGATCTGTACGTGGATTTATCAACCCATACTCCTCATCGTTCTCCACAGCTTGCATGAATTTCTCTGTAAGGGCTATTGAAATATTGAAATTGTTGAAAGCATCGCTCTCCTCCTTCGCTTTGATGAACTCTATTATATCAGGATGGTCTACCCTCAGTATGCCCATGTTGGCGCCTCTTCGCCTACCTCCCTGCTTTATGACATCGGTCGCTATGTCGAATACCTTCATAAAAGAGACTGGGCCTGAAGCTATTCCACCTGTGGATCTTACAACATCGTTTTTGGGCCTTACATTAGAAAAAGAAAAACCAGTCCCACCGCCAGATTTGTGGATCAAAGCCGTACTCTTTACTACATCGAATATACTCTCTATCGAGTCTAAAACTGGGAGGACGAAGCATGCCGAAAGTTGGCCCAGATCAGTGCCAGCATTCATCAGAGTTGGGGAATTTGGCAAGAACTCCAAGTTGACCATGGCTCTATAGAACTCCTCTTCAGTCTTAGAGACATCAGCATCAGGCTCGTATTGAGTATCTGCGATGGCTATCGCACTAGCCACTCTAAGAAACATCTGTTCAGGGGTTTCTATGACCTTGCCTTCTTCATCCTTCCTTAAGTACCTCTTCTCAAGTACTCTTAGAGCGTTGGGTGAGAGTTTACATTCTATGACCTTTTTTTCTATGGCGAGGACC
>JACGUG010000054.1 GCA_024256285.1 archaeon | reverse complement strand
ATGAGAGGGTAGGTAAGAAACGTGCCCCTCCCCCGCCCCCACCGAATCCGCCACCTCCTCCAAATCCGCCCCCACCGAATCCACCCGCGCCTCCGCCACTAGTCTGTATTGGCGTCGCTATTACCGGATGGAAGAAGATAGGAACGTGGCTCAACATAGTCACTTCTGGAATGTTGATATTGAGTTTTCTCATACCCTCCACCACCTTCTTGCCAACGCCCAAAGCCGTCCCGTAGACCAACCACTCGCCCCACATGGAGAGATCCTCTGTTGCATACTTCTTTATCTGGGCGAGGTCTGAGAGAAAGTTCCTGAAAGATTCCCACTCTAGTTTCTCCTTATAATAATCTCCTTTCCATTTGCCGAAGAGGGTCGATGGAAAGACAACCGCCACGCTCACCTGTATTATTCCAATTATTGATAGAATGAGCGGTTCGGTTAATAGATGCAGAACAGTAGGAGTTAAAATCATCAGAATTATCGATGCCAAAAGAATGATAGCAGGCATCAACAGAAGAAGGGCCACTCTTCCCCTTCCACTGATCGCGAACTCTGAAGCCGTTTCCCTATCTACGAACTTAGTCAAACTCTTCAGTTCATTCTTTATTGAGAGGAGCTCTGGATAAATACTGGAAGATTTCTTTTGGTCTTCTAATAATCTCTTAATATAATCTGTTTTAAAAAGACCGTTCCTCGTGTTATTTTCAAGAAAACGCAGAACTTGGCGTTCGTATTTATCTTCGCTCCTTGGGTCTAGAACCTGAATCGTCAAATCTTCATTTTCGGTGTTTATCTTGATCTTCCCTCTTAAGTGCAGGTCCAAGAGGGTGGCGTAGAAACCGTCTTCATCGAAGTCCAAAGCATCGCTCTTAAATAAAAGGTTAACCACCCATGACTTTCTTAATCTATTGGGAATTGTGCTAAGATATCTGGGTACTACGAGGTCTCTCTCCCTTCCAAAAAAGAAGTAGATGATGACAAATAGAAAGGGGATTATTAAGACAAAAAGTAGAGATGTGTACTTCAATACTAACGAGAGATCGTACTGGACAGAGTACTGAGTATTGGCGTTGACGGTCAAAGACCTAACGTTGCTTACCTCACGCGGAAAGCCATCTATTATAGAGAGAGCATCTTTTTTCAGAAGCATCTCTACCTCCAGGAGTTCGTCCTTTGTGACACTTCCTTGGAGAAGGATTTTATCACCTAAATTGGTAACGTGCATGGGGGGAGGGTGGGGATAAAGGGCTTCTATGTAACCTGCGTCCTCTATAATGATAGACACTTCACGATAGGGTAAGTGGGTTGAAGCAAGCTTCATGTTAAGATGGCCTACCTCATCGTCATACTCTACTGGCGGGTATAATTTGAAGACATATTCAACAGAGTGAATACCTGAGCTGAAGTAATGTGAGTTGAATACTCCCGCTTCATTAAACTCTGCAAGCTGACTGATCGTATTGTAGGTTACGTCATCCACTCCAGTGAAAAGCTGAACTTTTCCAAGGTAGTCCTTTGCGTATGCAATTGTCCCCTCCGGCCCATTCACTTGGAGTAGCTCTATGTACGGCTCGTCCAAGCTACTGAATGAGAGGGGCGCCTCCCAAAGCCTGTAAAGCATACGATACTTATTGGATACTCCAATGTTGTATGTGTAGCGCTCTACGAGGGTTCCGTTGAGGTAAAAGGTGGCGCTATAGTCGTCAACCACAACCTCTCCAGAAAACAAGAACTGTGAGAAGAAGTTTAAAACAGAGACGCCGGCAACTCCAATAAAAAAAGTTAGGAGGACCAGGGCTGCTATCTGTTTGGTTTCAACCATTTCATGATCCTCAGAACTCTATCCTTGGCGGTTTCGTTATCTCCTCTTCAAACTTTAGATAATTTAGCTTTATCATGCCAATAATCCTAGCAACAAAGTTAGATGGGACTGTATCGGTGAGTATGTTGAACTCTTGGACGATGTTGTTGTATGTGTATCTTTGCCTTGCAATCTCATCCTCCACGGACTTAACTGCTCCCATCAATTCGGTAACCGTGTTAGAGGTCTTTAGGTCGGGGTAATTCTCAGCCACTGCAAGAATGTTACCAAGAATCCTTCTGGATTCGTTATCTATATCCCGCAGTCCCTCTGCACCCGTTTTGAAGACTTCTGCCCTTAGACTGGTTATCTTCTCAAAAACCTCCCTCTCGAACTTGGCGTAGCTCTTAACTGAGTTGAGTAGTTGTTCAATCATGTCGAGCCTCTTTTTCATGGCGACTCTGATCTGTCCCAATGTTGCGTCTGCAGAGTTCCTGAGCCTATAGAATCTGTTGTAGATAAATACAAAGGACAATATTATGCCGATGACAACTACTGCAACAATAATTATCAAGATCCATTGAATTAAATCCATTTGGTCTAATCATTCTGGTTTATATTCATAAACTTTTCTAAAAAGCGATAATGTTGGTTAAAAGTTCCTAAGAAAAAGGGCTCTGAACTTCATAGAAGAAGGTTCGTCTATTTATGAGTCGATATATATGTAAATGTAAAAGATCGAATCGTTGAACCTTTTGAATCTATGAGAACTCCTCAAAGTACAATCTTTTTCTTCGTCCCAAAAGAATCTTATCAAACATCCAAAAATTAGAATTGATGCTATTTATTACACAACGAGAAAGGAGCACTAAAGATTTAATTAACATTGCAGCACTTTGCTTTGATATGCCTAGGCTGGTCATCACAGGCGCCAGTGGATTCATAGGCTACCATGCTCTGATGTACTTTCGTAAGAAAGGTTATGAGGTCTTGGGCGTAGATAAGGTGACAAGGGAGAATGTAGTATTATGTGATCTTATGGACTTTGACAGCACATATAAAGTATTTATGAACTTTAAGCCAGATTATGTGATACATCTTGCTGTGGTGATGAAGGATGAAGAGTGTAGGCTTATGAGGGACAACCTGATGATGAACCTGAATGTTCTTGAGACATCTTTGAGGGCAGGTGCAAAAAGGCTTGTATATATGAGTAGCTCCACTGTATACGGCTTGCCTACTAAGGATGAACCCGTCGATGAAGACTCGCGCCTCAACCCTTTAAGTAGTTACGCTACATCTAAAGTAGCCACGGAGTACCTTGCATTACGATACTGTGGCTTGGGCTTGCCATGCGTCATATTCAGGGGGTTCGAGGTATATGGCAAAGGCGTTACATCTGGTATAGTGAAGATTTTTGTAGAGAATGCCTTGTATAAAAATCACATCAAAGTATTCTGTTACGGTGAGCAGAAGCATGACTTCACACATGTCTTAGATCTATGCCAAGCCTACGAGCTAGGGTTAAAGAAGTTAGACCCATGTAAAGTGTATAATGTAGGTAGCGGGGTACCAAGAACCTACAAGAACCTTGCAGAGGTTGTAAGCTCCATATCGGGTTGTAGTGTAGAGTATCTACCATGCAGAGATAAGGATGTTGCGTTCAAGCTCTACCCTCGGATCGATAGGCTAAGGTCTTATGGGTTTGAGCCCAAGCACTTAGATTTGAAAAAGGGTATCGAGGAGGTGGTATCGTATTATCGATAAGTTATGGATCGATTGTACAGACCCAGCATCTGTCAGGCTAGCAAAGGCACTGGTCGATAGGCTGGATATAGACGTGAAGGTTACAGTAAGAGAGGGTGCAGGCACAGAAGAAATGGCAAAGCTTCTGGACTTGAATTTCGATATCATAGGCAAGTATGGAGGGAAAGACCCCTACAGTAAGCTTGTGGCATCCATCAATAGAATGAAAGAATTGACAGAGTATGCCAAAAAGCTCAAGGATCATGCTTTCTATACACATGCAAGTGTAGAGGGTGCAAGAGTAGCCTATGGCCTTGGACTTAAGCCCATGATCACCAGCGATGATACACCATGGAGCATTCATGTAGCAAGGCTCCTCCTGCCCCTGTGTGATTACCATATTATCCCAGTATGGAGCAAAGGCCTCTGGCCTATTAAGTCATCAGCAATCTCTTACGAGTATGATGGTGATATAGCAGTGGCATGGACTAGGAGCATAAATCTGAGTTGGGAGCCCAAGTACGTATTAGTGAGAGAGCCGGAGGTGAAGTCATCTTATTTGGACTACGAGTTTAAGGAGTTCCATTTATTAGCTAAGGAGTTTAACGATGTGTATTATTCAAGGAGGTATAAGAGGTTCGATGATATGATCGAACTTATAGCAAGGTCATACTGTGTAGTTACACTCTGTGGCAGTACCGTCGGTAAGGAAGCATGCCTTCTGGGTGTGCCTACAATAATGTATACTAAAGGTATCGATAGCATGGCTTTAAGTGTGCTGAACTACCTTAAAGAGAAAGGGCTGCCAGTCTATGATGCAAGCTCATACAGAGAGTTGAAGAGTCTTGTGGATAGATTCGTTCAAGAACCGGAAAGATGGGATATGAGGGATAAACTGAAGCGGATGAAATCTCCCATAGAGCATATAGATTGGATATCAAGGCAAAAAGGGTAACTTTCAGACTCCATACCTGCGCCTCAATTCATCCATCCCCTTTATGTGTATGTAGTCGAGTACGGTGCCTTCCGCCTCTCTGATCATCATGGTATCGATAAGCCCTTTATACTTCCCTCCTGCCAAACCATCAGCCAGTAGTGCTGCTCCTTGTGCTGCCTCTTTCGATACCTGTGCAAATCCTTCTACTCTTCTGACTCTTCCTAAATAAGAAAGCCTCTTAGAGAGTTCATCGTGAATTCTCTTCACTCTACACAACCTCCCAGAGAGCAAGATCTCCCTCGGTCTTTTAACAGATACCCTCATTTGAGCAACCCCCTTCTCTATACCTTCCATAAATGCTTCCCATGCCAAATTATATCGCTCATTATCAAGAGCTCTCTTTGCAAACTCCTTCGGCGTAACTTTTTCATCTCCAGCTATGTATGCTGCACCACCTTGGCGAAGGATGCCTTTATCAGACATATCTAATAGGTAAGCAAGCTCACCATCCATCGCTCCGAGTGATAAGAAACCGATACTACCCGTCGTCCCCCCTATCCCATCGACTATCTGGCCTTTTTCGACACCTATTACGGCGTTATATCCATAACCAACCTCTACGAGTATGAATGAGGTCTCATCATATCCTATATTATAGTGCCTTGATTGATCGAAGATGCCCAAGATAGAGCAGCAAAGCTTGTCTGCAGTTCCCATATCTATCTTATTCACTTTTCTATGAGCTGGTACTGTGGGCATATGTATCACGCCAGGGATGAAGTATACGTTAAACCTCTCCTCTTTTAACATCGTCAAAACCCTCCTCAAGCCCAAGGTTGCACTTTTCTTTGAATCGTCGGGTCTCACAAGAACCATAAGAAAGAGTCTGCGATCATCTACCTCATCTATATGTGTAAGAGGGAGACCGTAGCCAGAAGGTCCTACTATAAGGTCTAAGGGGCTTGCCGACCTTAGGACTTCTATGGCAACTTTAGGGTCTTTTGCAATGTATTCTGAAGGGATCGCCTTATCGATGAAGACGTTGCCATCATCTAACCCACAGAAATCGAAGCTCTTCGATCCAGGGTCTATTCCTACTACCCTTACCATCGATCCTCCACTTTATCGTTTTAGCATTCCACTTATAAAAAGTGGGCGATGTTCTGGGGGGTTACATCCCTAAAACCTTTTATCCTCTCCCCTTGCCATGTAAGGTTATAAAGCCCGATATCTGTCCTTAAAGCCAGCCATTCAAGTAGCTCTTTGCAGAATTTCAGCTTAAGAACCTTCTTCTCCGGCGATCTTACATATGCTTTCGAATACTTTCCTATAATCTTACCAAAATCCATGCCAGCCAAGGCGACTATCTTGGCACTCATTTCTACAGCGAGAAAGACCGCCCTGCCCCCGTCCGTGAACCCTCCAAAGTTATACACCCTCTCTGTAGGCCTGACTTGGGTAGTACCTAAAACCCTAGTCAACTTTGGGACGTATTCTAGAAGTTGTGGTATGTTGTCTCCATGTCCATGAACAACCATGAATGAGCCCTTCTGGTTTGCTGATAAAAGGTCTTGGAACCTACCATCAAGGTCGGTTACTATTACTTGAGGAACCTTATTTGCAACTTCTAGAAGGGCTGTTGTGGCACCATCTGCCGTGATCATGATGAACTTGTCCAGTAATCCAGCCCCTTTTATGCTGTGAATATCCCTCTCCAGAGAAGGCCCTGCACCGAATACCAACACAGGTTCACCATGAATCAGAGTTCTGATCTCTGAAGGTTCCATACATCTGCCTCGAAGCAACTCGCTCAAAATATCTGTTGCCCTTTGATCCTCAGACCTGCTAAAGTTGAAGGACGATACAATCTTATCGTACCAAGGCCACCACTCCTCTAAGTCCATCTACGATCATCTTTTATGAGATAGTTTGCTCGTTATAATCTGTTCCCTTTATCATAAAATCTTCTTATCCCTCTTCAAAGGTTTATCATCCTCTTCTATAATTTTTCTTTTACACCTTTTTTACTGGTGCCTTTCGCTACATTTAATCTTCCTTCGAAGTCTATACTAAGGGAGCTCTTTAGCCCTTCTGCTCTGGTTGAGGTCCTTTTCATATCCTCTATAGAGCTTATTCTCCGCCAGCATCGTAGAGCATCCAATATGGCATGTAGAGCTAACATGTTCACTTCTTCTTTGATGTAGTAATCCGCCTCAACCTCAAAATTTCTTCCAGCTAGCCTCGACCATCTTTTATCTGATCTCTCCAAAAGAGCCGTTACAAGGAGGGCGAGCCAAAAGGGAGCCTTTTTCAAACCATCGATAAGTCCGATGTCTATATCTGTGGCTGAAATGGACTTTACGACTTCCTTCATGAGTTTTATCGAGACTTGGTTGGGGCAGATTACCTTATCTTCTCTCATGTATCCATTATGCAATTTAACCCCTTTGACATTATCTAGGTCCTTGGGATAGTTTATGTTGAAAAAAGAGATCAATTCTGGGTCTAAAACTCTCATATTCTCTACGTTTATCAGGTATGACTTTGTGCTACTTCTTATGAGATCGCTAGGCCTCCATCTCTTAAGGTTTAGAAGGGCTGGGTAACAGAGGAGTATATGCTCTCTCTTATAGACAGCCATAAGGGGATCGATCTTACCATCAGGCCATAGAGGTGTGACGGTATCAAA
>JACGUG010000053.1 GCA_024256285.1 archaeon | reverse complement strand
AACCACCACCTTCAATACCTCCTCCAGATGAAGAACCACCACCTTCAATACCTCCTCCAGATGAAGAACCACCACCTTCAATACCTCCTCCAGATGAAGAACCAGTAGTTACAGAACCAGCAGTTGAACAATCATATCCAGGACTATATCCAGAACTAGAACAAGTTCAAGCAGTATGGTGGGAAGTTCAAGACGGTGTTTTAATGGTCAAGTTCGAAAGAGCTATGGTGATTAGCTTAATAGACACGATAGATTGTGATGCCGGTGAAAAATTCTATGAACTTACATTGACGGTCACGGTAACTCTTTTAGATGAAACGACATTCGAAGGCACCGACACGATCAAAGTGATACAGAAATAAATAAGAAAGCCAAGAGCTGTAAAACATCCAGCACCCTTCTATCTTTATCGATAGAGGTGTCATCCAGTTAGAAGGTTGAGATAACCTTCTCCTCAAATAGATGAAATAAAAATTGGTGGGGGTTGCTTGAGCAACCCTCTTTGCTCTTAGGGTTGGTACTCGACTACGTAGCTATAATCGACCCTAAAACTTTCACCCTGATTGGCCTTTCCATGTAGGGCAAGGTATCCTGTAAAACAAAATTCGTAGGTTTGTGGGCCTATGTCTGTTCCGTCTGCGATAGTCTCCAGCATCCCCAAATATCCTACGTCATATATGAAGCCTAACTTTTCACCGGAACCAATGCCAAATGTTTTTATTGTTATCGCAATCTTGGTGGTCTTATCGGCTTGGGTAAAAATGTAATGATAATAGGGTTGATCTGTAAAGGTCGTGGAACCTTTTCCTGCTACAATTTGTTCAGTTTTGCTGTATTTTCCTCCTGAACCGAACCAAGAGTCTAGATCGTCGACCTTACCCCAGATGTCATTTATCTCACCCTTTATGTCATCCAATGCTGAAGCTAAGTTACTCCATCCATGGGTATTGCCCGTTAATGACCAGATCTTATCGATGTTGGTCTTAAGATTCGTTGTCATCCAACTCAACAGATCTGCTTCCATTGTATCAACAGCACTCCAGATATCATCGAGCGTTCCCCCTATATCTCCGACTCCTGCTGATAAACCGTTAATGATATCTACCAGCCTCTGATCCAAAGGATTTGTATACCTAAGTTCTATATCTGCAGTGTAAGTCTCAGGGGGATTGACAGCTATTATGGTACAGATACCAGGATAGCCCTCCTGCATTACGAAGGAGAAGTAGAACCTGCCGTACCAGTTCACAGCAGCACTGCCAAGATGATGGTAGTCATCTACTTCATCACAATATATCTACTGTATTTCCAGGTTCGAAGTTGTAGCCTTTAACATAAACAGTACGTCCAGGGCTGACTGAAGACGGATAAACGGTTATGTATGGATCACTTATGGCGGATGTCATCGGTGATGTAGTGAATGCTGATAGGATTAGTATGCTGATTATGGCTATTGATAATTTTCTATTAGAACTCATTGTTATCTTAATAAGATAAAATTTATGTAAAAAATCTTATTAATATACATTTAACTTACAAGTAATCAATCTTATTAAAGAAAATATTGCAGATAGGTTATGGATAAAGGAAAAAAGAGTAGAGGTTAATACCCGCCTCAATAGAGTGAGAGATATCATTTACATTTCATTTACAACCCATAAAATATTCATCATCAATTTAATCTATGATACTTCTCACTGTTATCTGATTGTGTGAGGATGCTATCCGTGTTCATGGGGGCCCATGAGCATGGTTAACATCTTAATTATTTCTCCTTTCGCTGAAGCAAAAAAATGTGTGGAGTCTTTGAATCCCTTATTTCTTTCTCATCAACGCCGCTGCAGCTATAATGATCGCTATGATTGCCAGAATTATGGCGCCCCATTCCCAGATGGGAAGCTCTTCGAACTTTATCTCATTCAGATAGTGGTCTTCGTCACTCAACTCTACCCAAGCTTTGCCTACTTCAGACCACGATTCTGGCATCGGCTCATCCATGAAACCACCGTTGACTTCAACGGTTTCTAAGAAGTAAGTTGTTGTTCCAGCGAACTTCCCAGAAATAGGCCATGTTACTGTTATTACTTCACCAACGGTGAAATTCACCAAAGGTCCAGGGGCTAGTGGATCAACAGAAATAATGTCATAGAGTAAGACATTAGCACTGCCGACACCAACTCCAGAAATATTAGGTTCTCCGATGACTACTCCTTTGAACTTAACATTTACGAGACTGCTGTTAGCTTGAGCATTCGGTGTGGTAATAATGATAGCTGTAGTAGAAAGTATTAGGATAGTCCCAATGACTACGGTAAGAGATAGATTTTTTGGCAGATATCTCCTTTTATCAGTCTTATTGTTTCTCATCTTGAGGATATATTTGAATCTTCTTTATAAAAATTATGCTCCCATATGTAATATTTTATGACGCTCAATATAACTCATCCCTATGTTATATATAGTGGATCAAGGAGTAATCAAATTCGATTCTGGTTTACTCTTAGTGGGATGACGGTTTAAAATTTGTGGCGGTAACCTTCGGGAGACGACTACAAGATTATTCTTGCATCCTAAGAAAATCTTAGAAGAAAGAAGCAGAATAAATCAATTTCAATGGGAGAATAGATACAAATAAAAACAGTATTTTTTAACCAAATAAAATAAAAATCACTTTCCTAAATAATTGTAGGGTGAAATATTATGATTTCTAAGAAAGAAGATTTAGAGAAACTAGAAGAATCGAAGAAATTTCATACCACTACATATGGTACCAGATATTTTCGAGAATTTGTGCCTAAATATGAAATTCCTGAGAAGGGTATGCCCCCAAATGCCGCTTATCAAATAGTTCACGATGAGATGAATCTAGACGGTAATCCATCCCTCAATCTTGCCAGTTTTGTTACAACTTGGATGGAGCCTGAGGCAACTAAACTCGTCATGGAAAACATCAGCAAAAACTTCATCGACCACTTTGAATATCCTCAGACCGAAGTAATCCAAAAGCGCGTCGTGAATATGCTGGCACGCTTGTTTAATGCCCCAGAAGAAACCAATTTTGCCGGTACGGCAACCATCGGCTCGTCCGAAGCCATAATGTTGGGATTGCTCGCTCATAAATGGGCATGGAAGAAGCGGCGGAAGTCTCAGGGAAAACCCCACAACAAACCGAACATCATTTTCGGCGCAGACGCCCACGTTTGCTGGGATAAGTTCGCCAAATATTTCGATGTTGAGCCTCGGATTGTCCCAATGGAAACGGACCGTTTCACCATCGGCCCAGAAACTGTAGCTGATCTGATAGATGAGAACACCATCTGCGTTGGAGCAATCTTGGGAACAACCTTTACTGGTGAAGCCGATCCGATCAAAGAAATTAACGACCTGCTTGTGGAGATAAAAAGATCCAAGGGATGGGATATCCCTATTCATGTGGACGCAGCCAGCGGTGGATTCATTACCCCCTTTGTTAATCCAGAATTAGTGTGGGATTTTCGACTTCCACAAGTCAAGTCGATAAATGTCTCTGGACATAAATACGGGTTGGTCTATCCTGGTCTGGGATGGCTGATTTTTCGGGAATATAGCGATCTGCCGGAGGATTTGATTTTCTACGTGAACTATCTCGGTGACGAAATGCCTACCTACACCCTGAATTTCTCTAGAGGAGCAGCTATGGTGATTGTGCAGTATTACAACCTGATACGGCTAGGTCGAGAAGGCTACAAGAATATAGCTACTAATACTCTTAAAAACGCACGTTATCTTGTCAAACACCTCACCAAGATGGGCAAATTTGACATGCTGAACACTGCCAAACTTCTTCCTATAGTTACATTCAAACTAAAAGAACCAGCGAACTACACGCCCTTCGACCTGTCTCATAAACTACGTGAACGAGGGTGGATCGTTCCAGCCTATACTTTACCGCCAAATGCAGAAAGCATCGCCATTATGAGGGTTGTGGTTAAGGAAAACTTCAGTGAGGACATGGCAGATATGCTTGCCACTGATATTCTGAAAGCATGTGAGGCTCTTGAAGGAACTAAAAAAGAGGAAATCGTGGGTCGGCGATCTCCACGTGAAGGACACCATATCACCTGATTGTACTGTAACTAGCTTTTACTGAAAAAGGGGGAAAAAGAATTGTCATCTAATCGTCGAGTGTTAAGCGTGTTTACTCTCGCAATGATCAATGTTGCCGCGATAGCGAGTTTGCGCGGATTACCCGCAATGGCCGAGTACGGTCTCTCATCAATTTTTTATTTCGTCGTTGCTACACTCATCTTTCTCATTCCAACATCCCTTATATCTGCAGAACTGGCTACAGGCTGGCCTAAAAGAGGTGGCATCTACATCTGGGTCAAAGAGGCGTTCGGAGGGCGATGGGGCTTTCTTGCTATATGGTTGCAATGGATTCAGAATGTAATCTGGTATCCAACGGTGTTGTCCTTTGCAGCAGCAACTTTTGCTTTCATCATAGATCCTGCCTTGGCAAACAATAATATCTACATGGTCATTGTGATTCTCATCGTATACTGGGCTGCTACATTGGCCAATTTCCTAGGAATGAAGGCTTCCGGGCGGATCAGTACTATAGGCGTAATCACAGGTACAATCATCCCCGGGTTATTCATCATCTTGTTAGGATTGATCTGGCTGGCCTTGGGTAATCCATCACAGACTCCCCTCACCGTAAGTGCTATGATCCCCGATCTGAGCAATTTTAGCAACATCGTATTAGCGTTAGGGGTTCTACTTTACTTTGCAGGAATGGAGATGTCTGCAGCACACGCACAAGAGGTTAAAGACCCACAAAGAAATTATCCGAAAGCGATCTTTTTTTCATCCATCATTATACTCATTATTTTCGTGTTGGGTACATTGGCAATCGCGATCGTTGTTCCACATGGGGCAATAAGCTTGGTCGCTGGTATAATGCAAGCGCTTCAAGATTTTACGAAAGCATTTAACTTAGCATGGCTCATTCCAATAATCGCTTTGTTTATCGCATTGGGTGTTTTTGGTCAAATTTCTACTTGGATCCCTGGTCCGAGTAAAGGACTTCTAGTTGTTGCTAACGACGGCTACCTGCCACCCACACTTCGAAAGGTCAACCGTAAAGGAGTGCAAACAAACATATTGTTCGTCCAAGCAATCATTGTATCGATCTTATCACTTGTTTTCTTGCTCATGCCGACTGTCAGTGCTTCTTACTGGATTTTGACTATTCTAACTACCCAAGTCTATTTGCTTATGTATTTTATTATGTTTGTCTCAGCTATTAAGCTACGCTATTCAAAGCCAGATACTCCCCGTGCCTACAAGATCCCTGGTGGAAAGTTTGGTATGTGGATGGTCGCTGGGATAGGGATTGTAGCATGCGTTTTTGCGATCTTCGCCGGCTATATTCCACCATCAGAAATACAAGTCGGAAATATATTTTTCTTTGAGATCTTCCTAGTCATCGGGATTATAATTATGAGCGTGATACCATTAATAATCCACCATTTCAGCAAGCCCAGTTGGGTACGAGAAAATGAAAGTGATGTAGAGGAATAACGTGACAATGGAGTGAACCTTAAAGAAGGCAATCAATAGGGAAATTGGTTAGCTTATCTTTGCAGAGTAGTAATCTATGCTTGCCTTTACATTGAGTCATTTGGGTAAAAGAAGAAAAAGTTACTGAGATAGGCTATGAAGTTAAGCCTAAGTTAGCATTCTTTTTATCGGACCTACAAATCTTTTTTATGGAGGGCCCCTCAACTGCATTGTAGAGAAGATAGGATTTGTCCCAAAAGTTCTCACTTAGCTCTTCAGTTATACTAAGGTCTGAACCCCAGTATTACGACACTTACGCAGCTTTCGACCATAAGAGGGTCAGGACCGAATTTCTGATGGAGGAGGAATTCAGAGCTCTAGAATACATTTATGATAGACCTGCCGATGTGAAGATCGTCTCCAAAGAATCTGGGATGAATTATGTGAGATGTGAAAGATTTCTGAAGAGAATGGTACAGTTGGGGTACGTTCAGGTAGGAGCCGAAAGCCTCAAGGTCAGGTCGCCTGAAAGAGTTAAGGTTGATCCTCAACTCTACAGTAGGTTTCCTATCCCTTTCCTATCTGCCCCTACATCGGTCGATGTCTTCATAACAAGTAGATGCAACCTGAACTGCGTCCACTGCTTCTCAAGGGGAGGAGAAGGAACGATACATGAGTTATCTTTGAATGATCTAGAATCTATCTTCAATCAGCTGGAGAGGATGGGGATTTTGGAGGTCAGAATAAATGGGGGCGAACCTTTACTACATCCAGAGATAGGTAGGGTCCTCCTTGCCCTTAAAGGGAAGAGGTTTCGTAGGGTCATAATAACGAATGGAACATTGATGGATGAGGAGATGGTGGCCCTTCTAAAAGAGTCGGAGACTATCCCAACCGTATCCCTAGACGATTCAGAGATGGAGGAACATGACATCTTCAGGGGAGTGAAGGGGTCCTTTAAACGCACGGTCGAAGCCCTGAAGCTCCTACAGAAAACTGGGGTTCAATACGGGATAAACTGCTGTCTACACAAGAGGAACCTAAACAGGTACAGGGAAATCATAGACCTCGTGGCGAAACACGGAACCTACAGGATAGCCTTCTTAGACCTCAAGGTTGTAGGCAGAATGAAGAATCATGTGGAGTGGGTTCCATCCTACAGAGAATACCAAGAAGCGATGTTCAATCTAATGGTGGATAGATTCAGGTATAGGAGAAGAATAGATGTTGCCTTGGACGTCTTTCTACATTGTAAGCCCTTAAAGGAATCTATTATGGAGGCAAGGGAGGGATATGTCTCCTGTCAGGCTGGAAAAACTAGTCTATCTATAGACAGCGAAGGTTCGGTCTACCCATGCAATCTTGTTCTCTCTGATCCAAAATGGAGGATGGGGAACATAAAAAACGAAAAAATATGGGATCTCTGGTTCTCCCAGAAATGGCTGTTCTTCAGAGGGGGAGTGAAGATAAGTGAACTAAAAAAATGTAGGGGTTGCAAAGACCTGATGAGATGCAAGGATTTCTACTGTCGACTTCTCCCCTACGCAACTAGTGGTGACCCCTTTGGTCCTCACCCAAAATGCAGTTGAACCCATTTTAACTTAGCAAACCAAAAAAGAGGGGGGATTAACGTGTCAGTAACCTAAGAATCCAAGGGAATAGAATGTTCCTTCTCTTGTAAAGTAGGAAGCCCAAGGGAAGAAAAAGAAGTATTATAAGAATCCAGTACTGTGATAGGAAGGCTGGTAGTATATCTGTCGGCACTAATTCTCCTCCGACAGGTCCAGGTACTTCTGGTTCTATTATTATTCCACTTTCAGTTGGACCCGGCTTGAGACTTAGAGCGTCCACACGTCTTTTCCTCAAAATTTATCCCCACAACCTCTTTTCATTAAAAAATAAAAATTTTTTGTAGTGCCGACATTCTGTAAATTCTTACTTTAATTTTCAACTTTTTATATAAAAAACTTCTAATGTCAGAATTTTAATTAAAGGGCTTATGTAAAGGAACGATCTATAACAGCATATAT
>JACGUG010000052.1 GCA_024256285.1 archaeon | reverse complement strand
GGTTTTGGCCATGCAGATATATCTCTTCTCATAAATTCGGCGTAATCTATCATGCCTTGATGGTATAGGGCAAAGGTCTGTCTGGCTATCGAGGCAGTGCCGAAGTACTCATGTAGAGTACTCCAACTACTTTTTTGTACCAAAAGTGTTCCATCCAAGTCGAAGGCGATGAGCTTGTACTTAGCCAATACCATCCCACAGACCTTAGAGAAGGGTTATTTATTATTCTTAACGTTAATAAAGAGCCTTAAAGATTATGTGTGGGCATTGTAAATGAGCGGTGGTCTACCTCCGTTCCGCTATATAACCCCAAAGGAATCTTAAATGATACAAGATAAAGATGTCTGGGATGGAAAAGAGCTGATCTGGGCAGGTGACGGTAAGACCTTCCTAAGAGGGGTTGGTGAAAGTTTCCTAACTCATCCCTTCTTTGAGGAAGCTTATAAGAAGATATTGTCAGACTACAAGCCAAGGACCCATTACAGCCTATGCCTTCTCCTACCTTGCTCTTATGGGAAGCCTTACTCACAGTCGTATATCCATTACATGATCATAAAATCCTTAAGGAATCTGGAAGAAAGATACGATAGAGCACATCAAGTCATATTGACGAATGCTGGAGTAGTTCCAAGAGAGTTGGAGGAGCATTATCCCTTCTGTTGCTATGATTGGAACCCAAGGTTCGAAGAACCTTATATCAAAGATATTTATGTAAAGGTTCTTTTCAAGAGGCTCAAGGGCTATATCCTAAAATTCAGAGGGTATTACGAAGGGTTCGCCTGCTACCTTAGATGGGACTCTGAAAGTTACAAAGCAGTGAAGATGGTCGAGGTTGATCTTGGCTTGAAGATCCCTAACTTCTCTCTGAGACCGAACGATATACCAAAATCAGAGGTAGAAGATGTCTGTAATATTCATCATTATGAAGAGGATCTGGTTCTTATAACGCCAAAGAATCTTCGTAACTTGGTTCAAAGAGTTGAGGAGGCTGTCCTTTGATAGGAGTAACCTATGATGAGAGGGCAAAGAGGATCATAGCGATTCTGAAGGGGTCTGTCTGCTCTTGGAATAGATGTACCTTCTGCTGCTTTTATGAGGAGGCGGCAAAGGACCTTGGCGATCTGTTCTTGACAGGAAAGGATATTCTTTTGAAGATCAAAGAGTTGATGAGAGAAAAGCCAGTAGACAGACTATCCTTCTTCAACGGAGGATCTTTTTTTGAGCTACCATTGAGCGTGGTCTCTGATCTATCTCAGGTAACAAAGCAGAAATTGGTAGAGATAGAGAGCAGACCAGAGTTCCTTGAATTAGATAGCATCCATCATCTGTACAAGATATTGGATCCGAGGAGGCTCGTCATAAGGATAGGCTTCGAATCGATTTATGATAAAATAAGGAACAGTCTTTTGATAAAGGGTATAAGCGATGGAGAAGTGAAGAGGGTAGTAGAGCTTAGAGGCTATATGAAAAATGAATTCGATGGAGAAGTAGATTTCATAGCCTACGTGCTTTTTGGCATAGATGGCATAGATGAGCAGAGTGTTATGGCAAGTGTGAAGGAGTTCAACAAGCATTTAGACGGTGTGATCGCTGTAAAGTACAGAATGTATCACGAGTGGATGCCAAGAGAGATAGGGGTCTCCCAAAGCTTGCTCGAATTTCTAAGGAGAAATTGTCTAGATGTAGATATGACGGAGTCAGAGATATGGAGAATAAGTAATCAACCTTGCAAACTAGGCGATTCAGCGGTCATCGGTGATAAAGACGAGCTTAAAGACGGATAGCAGGATAATGGGAGGCTGATAATAGTTGGTGTTAATGGATGTTTAGACTCGCGTTCTAACTACACACGCTGTTCCTTATGTCCTCTTAGGCGGGGTATAGATATCCCTTCTTCTTTTGATGACTTCACGACGCAACGCCTCCCACATTTTAATATCCCCTGATTCTTTCTTTTTCAGTAAGCTATTTTTGGGCCATATTTCTGTCTCATAGACTTTCCGGAAAATATGCATTGGCATATATACCATACGAGCCCCGAAGCCACACTGTTCTCGGTAGCTTCGGAGAGACTGGATATTAATCTCAGCAGCAACACCCGTCTCGCCTGGCGCGTAAGACCTTGTTAGGATTCTACCTGTGTAATCGATTATCTGCGAGCGTCCCGCTCCCCATCCCTTGGGACCTTGGTAATCAGCGCCATAATAGTACGCCCAGTTAGACTCAACTAGATAACACATATTTGCGAACGCATTAAATCTGCTACATAATGCCATGAGATCTTGTGGCTCGGTCATGTATGGCTCAACCCATGCGTTTGGTCGAATTAAAATCTCGGCGCCATTCATCATCAAGCCTCTTGATATCTCAGGATATTGCCCTTCGCCGCAGATGATAAAACCCATTTTTCCCAGTTCAGTATCAGCTACAGGGAAGAATGCATCAAGTCCGTCTCCGAACTTCTCAACAAACCAATCATATGCATCACCAGGAGCAGTGTCACCAGCTTCGGCAATCTTAGTAGTGACAACCTTATGGTGTTTCAGGATAACCTTTCCATCCGGTTCGATCAGGAACGCTACGCTGAAGGGTCTACCCGAGAAATCTGGATGTTCCGTCCATCCATGGGAAGCTATATAAATATTCAGCTCTTTAGCTTTTTCTCCAAGCAATTCAGTTTCTTCGCCCGGAATATCGATTGCCACCCCATTCCAACTACCATCGGCCTTTTGGGGGATCCCATGGAGGGCGAATTCAGGAAATACTACTAATCTACATGGAGCACCAACTAGGCTACTCCAATACGGTACGAGAAAGTCCAGTAATTCCAGGTGCCGCTTTAAGTTTTTTTCTCGAATTTCTTTTCTGTCTTTACAGTAGTAGACTTCTGGCTGAACCGCCCCTACACTAAAAATATCCCAAACCATTTAGTTTACACCTCCTTATATTACTTCGATGCGAACCTGAAATCAACGGGGCGCTTTGCTTTTAAACATTTTTTGAGGTCAGACGCTCCTTGAATCTTGACCCTCTCTTTATTTCAATATTATTGGAGACAAGCCAATTCAAAGCAATCTCAGAAGATGAGCGTATAAACTTTCTAACATAGAACATAAAAGGAAGGCATGAATCATGGCTAATCATGAATCCGTTCATGAATCCGTTATTGGATGTTATTGATCCCTATAAATTATGATTTTTATCTAGTTGAGAAGGGTAGTTGTGGCGAAATTGGTAGCAAGTCTTAAGATCGATAATACGAATGAGGACAAGCGAGGGAAGCTGACGTGCAAAGTGATATGGTAGATAATTTATTAACCATCTCCGAATATGGTCGATAGGCGGTATTCCAAAAGTTTGTTCATATAAGTCGAAACTATCTTACAACATGATACATTTTTTAAATAGATGTAATTTATTAGAGTGTAAGAAGATCTAACTTGAGCAAGATGGAGAAAGAATCGTCTATCATAGACTTCCTTAAGGATTTTGAAGTAGGCTTTTTACTAATTCCTGTTAAAGCAGTTATGAAACAAGGGTTGCCTCCTATAGAGATCGGCTCAATATCTCTGCCCGAGACCAACGAGGGGGATATAATCGAAGTCCCAAGATGGGTTGCTGAAGTGATGGTGCAGATGGATTTTGTGGAAATTCAAGAAGAGAGTTTCGATGTAGAGCTCTTTAAGGCTTTAAGCAGGGAGTCCATGCAAGACTCTTCACAACCTTCTACTTTGAAGAGTGATTTCTACCATAGAATGAGGAGGCAGATAAGTTTGAAGAAGTCTATGATGGAGGGAGATTCGAGCCTAAAAGGAGATTATGAGAAGTTTTTGGCTTCAGCCTACGATCTTATAGCTTTAAGGACGAGCAAGCTCTCACATTTAGCTTGTCTGCCATCTCTATCCCCAGATTTAGAAAAGAAGTTGAGTCCAGAAGAGAAGAAGTTATTCGAGTCTATCCATTCTTTAGTTGAGGATTGGAAGAAATCGATCTTAGGTGAGTGATATGAGTACAAAGACCCTTCCAAAGATAACTGATGAACTGGAGAATTTTCTGAAGACTTTCAAGGATAAAGGTGGCAACTTGAAGTATAGGATGAGGGTCTCCCAGATGGCTTCAAGGGGTTCAAGGTCTCTGGTGGTGGACTTTGAGGACCTTCAGATGTACGATGTGGAGATGGCTAATAGACTCATAAATGAGCCCGATGAGGTGCTCTCTAGCTTCAATGATGCAGTATATAGGACTCTTAAAAATGAAGCCCCTGCTTACGCTAAGATGATTCGAGAGAGTCTGCCCGAGAAGGCTCGAGAGAGTCTGCCACTGGTACAGGTGAGAATTAGGAACCTGACCGATAAGCTCTCTTTAAGGCAGATAGGCACTGAATACCTTGATAAGCTCGTCTCTGTTACTGGCATGGTAGTTAGGGCTTCAGAGCTAAAACCACTGATCGTAGAGGCAGCCTTCAGGTGTGGAAGAAAAGACCACATTACATATGTGAAACAGTCGGACATAGTCTTAAAGAGACCTACAGTATGTGATGAGTTCAGTTCTGGTTGTAAATCTACCAAGTTTGAGCTGGATATGAAGAACACGGTCTTCGTGGACTATCAGATCGTAAGGCTACAAGAACTGCCAGAAGAGTTACCTCCCGGGCAACTTCCTCAAGCCTTCGATGTGAGCTTGCAGGGGGATATAGTGAACACAGCAAGACCTGGAGATAGGGTGGTTTTGACAGGCGTAGTAAGAGCTGAAGCAGAGTACTCCCGGGGTGCGGGAAAGCTCAGGATATTCAGATCGAAGATAGATGGTAACTATGTAGAGGCGGTGGGCAAGGAGCCTGAGGCGATACAGATAACTGAGGAGGATGAGAAGATCGTTCATGAAATAGCTTCTCAGCCAGGAGCTTATGAGAGACTCATCGAATCTGTAGCTCCAACTATCCATGGTTTTGAAACTCAAAAGGAGGCCATACTTCTCCTTGTTGCAGGCTCACCTCAAAGAGTTATGCCTGATGGTACTGTAATAAGAGGTGATATCAATATATTATTTGTGGGTGACCCTGGAACTGCAAAGTCTGAGATGCTGAAGTACGCAGCAAGGATAGCGGCTCGAGGGTTATACACATCGGGGCGTGGTAGCACAGCGGCAGGCTTGACAGCAGCAGTGGTAAGAGAGAAGACGGGCATGATGATGCTCGAAGCAGGGGCGGTAGTTCTGGCAGATCAAGGCTTGGCCAGCATAGACGAGTTCGACAAGATGCGTCCTGATGATAGGAATGCATTACATGAGATGATGGAACAACAGACCGTAAGCGTAGCCAAGGGGGGTATAGTGGCAACCTTAAATGCTAGAACATCCATCTTGGCTGCCGCAAACCCTGTACTAGGCAAATACGATCCCTTTAGGAATATATCCGAAAATCTGAACCTTCCGATTCCATTACTGACTCGATTCGATCTCATATTCGTATTAAGGGATATCCCTGATAGAGCTAGAGACGAGAGACTGGCAAGGCATATCTTGGAGTTGCATAGAAAAGGAGAATACGTCAAGGCACCCTCCATCGATTTCAACCTTCTGCACAAGTATATATTGTATGCAAAAAAGATCGGCCCAGTTCTCACGAAGGAGGCTGAAGAAAAGATACTAGAGTATTACCTCGATATGAGGAAGACGGGTTCAGAGTCGATGATCACAGTTACACCTAGACAGTTAGAGGCGTTGATAAGGCTGGCTACAGCTAGAGCCAGAATCATGCTAAGAGATAAAGTCACAGAAGAAGATGCCATGAGAGCAGTTTCACTCATGAGAAGGATGCTCGAAACTGTAGGCGTAGACGTAAAGACAGGGAAGATGGACCTTGGAGTGCTACATGGGAGGCCTCTGAGCGAGAGAAATCTACTAGTGGCGGCTCTGGATGTATTCAAGACTCTGGAAGGGCCTAAGAAGAACCCCGTAGAAGGGAGGGTATTCATAGATGAGTTGGCGAAGACTGAGAAGTTCACTCAAGAGGATGCCCAGAGGATGCTTCAGACATTAAACCGTAGTGGTCAGATATATGAAGTGAAGCCAGGCTTCTATAGAAAACTCTAACTAAATAAATTATGTATGGTTGTAATAAATCGATTAAAAGATCATTAAAAGGATTGATATATGAAAAGTAAGAAGGTTTAAAGGCATGGTGGTTGTCTCATCCAAGCTCATTTTGGGCCATCTGAAAGAGCCCAGACTCCGCCAGATGTTCCATCTACTGGAAGATGACACTGAGGTACAGGGCTATCTGAAGATGTCCAATGTGATGGCTGTGAAACGCTTGATGTATAACGACCACGGTCCAGTCCATTCTAGGATTTCAGCGGGCAGTGCCTTGGAAATCTTTAATATCTTAACCAAAAAGGTCGAGCCCACTACAGTGAAGAACGGAGTATGTGACATGGAAGGCGCCCAGATCGTTGTGCTCTGTGGAGCTTATCTTCACGACATTGGAAACTCGGTCCACCGAGTAGCACATGAGATCCACGGCTGTTATATAGCCAACCCCCTTCTAGACAGGCTTCTCCACAAGGTCTATCCCGATGATCCAAAGCTTACTCTTAAACTGAAGTGTGAGGTTCTCCACTCCATCTTCGCCCATGATGAAGAAGTTCAATGCCTAAGCCTGGAGGCAGGTGCGGCTAAGGTGGCCGATGGAACCGATATGGTGAAGGGAAGGGCTAGGATTCCCTACAAAACTGGAAAAGTGGACATTCACTCCCTCTCAGCCCTCTCTATCAAGAAGGTTGAAATCGAGGAGGGACGTAAGAAGCCCGTTAGAATTCTAGTGCATATGGACAACCCAGCAGGGGTCTTCCAGATCGAACAGGTTATGGGACGGAAAATTAAAACTTCCAGCATAGAGCACCTAGTGGAGGTAGTCGCCTTAGAAAAGGGGAGGGAGATAAAGACTCTCTAAGCGCCACTCAACTTATAAGCTCACTTATACCTTCCGTTCCCCTCACAAAGCACTTCCTTCATGGAGCCTCCACATATTTAGAAGAATCTTTTAGGCAATTGCCGGCCTTCTATCGGTATTCCTTGTATCTTTATTTATTGAACACATCTATCAAAACCATCGTATATCCCATCCCATCTGATATCAAAGGACTTTGTGGGATTGTTGCCAATCCCTGTGAAAACAGATACTTTAAGTTGGTATGTTCTTCCTGGTTCGATGTATGCTATTCTACGTGATGCAGTCTCTATCTTATCAGCATTTATTCTTAATCGTAATACATCCAATTCTTCTGAGTCCCTAGCGTTGATCGTTATAGGTGCAAAAAGATCGTCTAGAGATTGGAATATTGTAGGGTCACGCTTTACCCAGTGGAGTGTCCCCTGAAATTGTTCTATGCCATCTACAGCTATAGTGAGCTTCGCTTCACAGTAAGTTGCCGGTGTCCTCCCTGAATTTTTAACTACCATGCAAAGAAACTTAGACGTCGGTTCGTAAAAGAAGTTGGTACCACTCTTTATGTCGATATACGGTTTTATCTTGTTTTGCTCCTTAAAATCGATCTCTAGATGAGGCCTCCTCCACTTTTTTGCAAGTCTTCT
>JACGUG010000051.1 GCA_024256285.1 archaeon | reverse complement strand
CAAGCTTGATGTGTAATAAAGAAGGTTTTAAATATTCTTCGTGTGTAATTGATCGGGGGTGAACTAATGGAAAGAATCCCTGAAAGGAAGCTTCCCGAATTCAAAATATCTAAGGAACAGGCAGAGAGGCTTAGGACCGTTTCTGCTATCACAAAGATTCTCGCCGATGATCCCGAGCTGACCAAAAACATCGCTAACGAGTTTGTTAAAGCTGCCAGCTCTAGAGACCCAATACCCGCTAACATAGTCATGCGGGAAAAAATTAGTAGGATGATCGTCGAGAAGGTGAAGGATCTTTCGGTAGAGCGCGTGACGGAACTCTATCCTTACTGGTGCAGGTATTTCGTAAGATACTGGATCCCTCACATTCACTATTGGGATTATGAGTATTACATAGGGCCTAGAACCGAACAAAGGATATAAGCTATGAGCTTTCAGATCGAATATGATCCTCCAGCTATAGGTAGCTTAATTCCTTTGAGGTCACGTAATTCGGATGAGCCTGGCGCCGAACTCATAGAGGATCTAGGTGCAATCTTAGTGGAGAAAGGGCTGATCACAAATGAAATGGTGCCAAAGGTTCAACCTAAAGTCCACAAAATACAATTATCAGAATACATTTACAAGAAGCCTATCCGAAAACACAAAGAACACTGGGTAGATGGCGGCAATCAGATTGCTGTTATCCACCCAGAAACATATCTTCCTTTTTTAATCAACTCTTCAGGTTCGAAGATCTGCAGACTCTGTGACGGCGAACGCAGCATTGGAGACATAATCGTGGAGATCAAGGCGGAGTGGAACTTCGTGCCTGAGAAGAATTTAGTGAAGGACATAATCAAGATACTTCTCCTCCTCGAGGAATTGGACTTCGTTGAATTCGAAGGGTGATAGGATGAGATGAAGGTCCTGCTCATACATCCTCCCTACTGGACGGGGGAAAGAAAACCGTTGGGATATGTCAGCCATTCGACGATACCACTTGGTCTTTGTTATATCGGAGCAATGCTTGAAGCCAATGGCTTTGAAACAAGCATCCTTGATATGCATAAGCTGGAAATGACGATGGAGGATCTGGAAAAAAGGATAACCAAAACAAAACCCGATGTAGTCGGAATAACTTCCATGACTTGTAACTTTCCCAACGCCGTTAAGGTCGCGAAGGCGGTAAAGCTAGGGAACCCAGATACCGTGGTGGTCGTAGGGGGAGTTCACGCCACATTTATGCATAGAGAGATAGTTAGGGATGTTCCCGAAATCGACTTCGTCGTACGATACGAGGGCGAATTCACCATGAGTGAGCTTGTCTATGCAATTGACAGAGGCTTGGACTTAAGTAATATAAAAGGCATCACCTTCAGGCGAGATGGCAATACTGTATCCACATCTTTGAGGGAGAGAATAGACGATCTTGATTCTTTGCCATATCCAGCTTTTCACTTACTGGAGCCGCCCGTTGAGGAATACATAGGGAGTGGTGAGGAGCGTGGAGTCCCGGTAATCACAACAAGAGGATGTCCCTTCGAGTGCATCTTTTGCTCCACGGCTGCATTCCATGGGCATAAGTACAGAATAAGAGAAACCGCCAAAGTTGTGGATGAGCTCGAGTATCTTAAAGATAAGTACAAAGCCAACAACATATCATTCGTCGATGACAACTTTACGATGCAGAAGGAGAGAGTTTACGAACTCTGTAGGCAGATGAAGGAGAGGAACCTATCGATGAAGTGGGGGTGTAGCACGAGAGTTGACTTACTTACGGAAGATCTCCTGAAGACGATGAAGGAAGCCGGATGTGACGATATCTTCTTTGGAATCGAATCGGCCTCTCAAGAGGTCCTTGACATCATCAAGAAGCGGTTCACTGTACAGCAGGCCAAAGACATGGTAATAGCCGCCGAGAAGATAGGCATAAGGACACACTGCTCGTTTATAATAGGCCTCCCAGGAGAGTCAGCAGAGTCTCTCAACAGCATGATAAAATTCTTCGATGAGACGAAACCATCTGGTAGGGCACTGCCAAATATCCTTGAAATCCTGCCTGGCACTGAGCTATATGAAAAGAGGGAAGAGTACTTCTCTGGAAAGCCGCCTATCCCGTTTGCGGACATCACGACGACGCAACTCGATATGCTACTCAAGTTCTACAAGATCAATTTTGGGATCGAAGAACTCTTCAGGGTGACACCGCCGAACATAGTCATCGAATGAATAGACTTCATTCCGAAGATCTTCTTCCTTCAAATCGATCAATTTAGTTTATTTAACTTGAACGTGTTATATTTATAGAGCTGCAACCTACAACAGGATTTAACGTATAGCCGTGGGTTCCATCAGGATTGCGAACCCATTCGATCTTAGTCTTATTCATTTTCTGGCGCTCCTTATTTCACGCTTATTGGCAAATGATAACTGCATTTGTCAGAACTCATTGACATCTTTGTAAGATTAATCCTTAAAGAAGAAAGTGCGATAAGCTGTTACCTAACTCACAAAAGTCTACTAGGAAAAAGCTTTGGTAAGATGCAACTCATTAACAAAGTAAATTGAGTCACGGGTCTAATAGTCTTCACAACGATAGTAAGTAAGTAACCACAACTAGAGTGATAATTACAGAGAGAGGTGAAGGATAACGACACAGTTTTCTAAGAAATGGGTAAAAGATGAGTCAAAAAGCCTTCGTGAAAGGGTAAAGGAGACAGTCAGACCAGCAGAACAATTGAAGCCGAAGCTTGAGCAGGCTACACGCCAAATTCAAGCGCAGATAACGAAGCTTGATAATCGATTAGTAAGACTAAAGGAAAGAGATTCATCTACATTCAAAAGAATAGTTGTAGCGATGCAGAAGCATGATGCACAGACGAGCGCTGCTCTTTCAAACGAGTTAGCGGAAGTAAGGAAGATGGCAAAGCTTGTGAGCCAAGCCAAGATTGCCCTTGAGCAGATAACGCTTCGACTTAATACAGTTCAAGATCTTGGAGATATGGTTGCAACGCTAGCACCAGCGACGGGTATCATAAGGAATGTAAGATCTGGGCTAGTTAAATTCATGCCAGAAGCAGAGCATGAGATGGGCGAGATTGGTAGTATGCTAAGTAGCATACTCGTAGATGCAGGTCAACTCGGAGGTTTCACACTGAACTTCGAGGCTACGAATGAGGACGCTGAGAGGATCTTAGCAGAAGCATCGATTGTAGCTGAAAAGAGGATGAAGGAGAAGTTCCCTGAGCTACCTACGCCAACAAAAGAATCAACTTAACCAACGCATGGTTAGACTTAACGTAGATAACTCAATACCCTGAAGAGTTATCAGAACCTTATCGAACAAAGATTAATAGGATAACCTTCGTTCGGCGTCGGCTACAACAACATTCACGAATCTTCTATATCTTTGGCCTTGATGTTCATCCTTGCCAGCACTTCATCCAAGGATAATCCGAAATCTATCGCCTATGTGGTCGATATGAAGTTGGGAATTTCGAAAGCTATTTCGGTGGAGTATAAATGCCTATAAGGCTGGCGAGAGTCACGGATTCGGCTCAATATGGATTGTCAGGGTCACCTCGGGCAATTCCTCCTTCAGCTCCTCTTCTAAAAGATCCGTGAGATTATGAGCCTCCTGAACGGTTAAGGAGCCATCTACTGTGAGATGGAACTCAGTGAAGACTCGGTTTCCGCTGCGCCGGGTTTTTACCTCATGACAATCTATGAAGTGAAATTTGTGGCGCTCCAAAACCTCCCGTATCTTCAACTCCGCCTCGGCACAGGAATGGTCCATCAGGTCCTGTGTAGACTTTAGAACTAGCCCCGCTCCCATCTTTATTATCAAAGCCACAACTACAAAAGCTAGTGCCGAGTCCATAAAGCTCCATCCCGTTAATTGAGCTACGAAGAGACCTAACGCCACCCCTAACGAGGAAATGACATCAGAGAGAAGGTGCTTGGCATCTCCCTCCAAAGCCAGAGAACCGCTTTCTTTAGCTGTCCGCGCTAAAAACCATGAAAGGCCGGCATTAAGGGAGGTGGCAAACAGGGAGACGCCGATTGCCAAGTCAAGCTTCTGTAGTGTGACAGGGCTAAAAAGGCGCCCCACAGCGGTCACGATGATGAAAAAGGCCGCCACCAATATGAAGAGCCCCTCGATCATGCTCGAGATGTTCTCAATCTTCTGGTGACCATAATTGTGGGTGCTATCAGCTGGCTTATCCGAGATATACACTGAGAAGAACATCAATCCCGAGGCCACTATATTGACAATCGATTCGAGAGCATCGGAGAGCAAAGCCACTGAATCCGAAATTAAATATGCCAGGAGCTTAACGCCTAGGATAACTATACCTCCGACTATGACTGTCAGGGCTACCTGCTTCTTTTTCATCCTCTTTACCTTAACGTTCCTCGCTCTTAGGCATTACTCTAACGGCATATCTCTAGGACGGTTGCACAATAGAAATGAAATTCACTCTCTTCAGGGATTTGACTTTCGAAGTAAAATACCCAGAAGCTTTGATTAAAGCTTACTGTTTCCAAAGTGACTTCTATGCAAAGTATGACTTTCAACGCCCAGAAGGGGAAAGAAGTTATGAATATGTACGCTTCATAGGAGCGCGAATAAAGAAAAGCATTCTCGATGCATAGATATAATAAACGGTTACAAGGATCTTAGAATGTAGATTTAACTTGAACAAGATGGAGAAGGAATAGTCTGTTATAGATTTCCTTAAGGATTGTGAATTAGGCTTTTTACTAGTTCATGTCAAAGTAGTCATAAAACAGGGGTTGCCTCCTATAGAGATTGGCTCAGTATCTCTGCCCGAGACCAAAGAAGGGGATGTAGAGTAGTAGCTCTCAACGTTATTTATTGTAAGGACCCTTCATTCGTCTTATTTTTTATTTATGAGATGAACGCGAAAGAAGTTTTAACGTCGTACTTCAAGAACTCAAGACTCGATAAGGATTACAGCCTTAGGACCCAGGCCCTTTTATTCCTATTGGCTGACCAAGTTCTCGAACTTTGTTAACAAGCCCCTCCAGAAAGCCACTCATCAGGATATCGTATCCTTCAAGGGACACCTAGAGAAGAGAGGTATGAAGAGAGGGAGCATAAGCATGATCTTAATGATTTTGAAGGCATAAAGACTATTAATCTTGATGTATTAAGTAAATAGGGTAGGAATTTTGAGTGAGCTCAGGAAAGATTACTTTACAGATAAACTTGTAATAGTCAACGCAAAAAGAGCCGAAAGTCTAGATTTTAAGATCAAGAGGGAGTCTCTTAAAAGAAGTGAGTGTCCCTACTGTCCTGGTAATGAATCGATGACACCTCCAGCCGAACTTGTGCTTGTCCAGAGGGAGAAGGCTCTTCTCAAACTCACCGATGCAGAGGGAGAGAGGGTTAAGGATTGGTGTGTAAGGGCGTTCCTCGATAAATTTTCCATAGTAACTCCCAGTTCTGATGTAACTTATAGTGAGGAACCTCTTTATTGTGAACCTGCCTATGGTTATCATTATGTAATTGTAGCAACGCCAAAGCATGACGAATCCTTTTCAAAGATGAGTACAGAACAGTGGGTGAACGTGCTCTCAGTAGTCCAAGATAGGGTCAGGTGGCTATACAGTCGAAAGAATGTATCTTATGTCTCTATTTTTGCAAACTATGGGGAAGAGGCGGGAGCTTCAATCGAACATCCACATCTTCAGATAATCACTTTACCACGCTTGCCACCTATCATAGAACAGGAGGCATCCAAGGCTCGGAAGTCTATGCGTGAACAAGGGATTTGTCCCATGTGCAACATCTTAAGTATCGAATCGGGTGGTCCAAGACAGATCCTTGCTACAGACCATTTTATCGCCTTTGCTCCTTGGGCTCCTTCACATGCCTTCGAATATTGGATCTTTCCAAAGAAACATCAGACGAGCATTCTCAAGGTTACCCAAAAGGAGATCGGAGATTTGATATTGATTCTCAGATCTACATTGAGCGGATTATCTAGCGCTCTAAATGATCCCCCCTTCAGTATGGTTTTTCATATATCTTCCGAAAAGAAGACTACGAGGCAACTCCATTGGCACATAGAAGTCTATCCTCAGATAACAAAATGGAATGGCTTTGAGAGAGGGACTCACACATACATAAATCAAGTTCCGCCAGAACAGGCAGCCAAAATACTTGGTAGTGCCTCCAGAAAAGAGCTCGCCAAGATTATTGGAATTTCTTGATCTTTTCATAGGTTGTATGAATCGTTCTGAAGATAAATTTATAGAAGAAGTGGGTGAGTGATTGCAAAGTGCAAAGGTTGACCTCAGAGATCAGGCAGAAAAGGCTCTTACCATTGATATCACTTAATAGGAATAGCGTTGAATCGGCATAGCATATATAGATGAGCTTTTGGGGAGATGAGTTGGAGAGGTCTTAAATGGTTAAGCGAAATTTGAAAGCCGTTGTTCTGGCTGGCGGTCTGGGTACAAGGCTTCGCCCATATACACTCTTCATGCCCAAGCCTATGCTACCTCTAGGCGACAAACCTGTTTTAGAGCACCTGATAAGGTGGCTGAGTAGCAGTGGCATAAGGGAGATAGTGATCTGTGTAGGCTATTTGGGCAGGGTCGTAGAAGACTATTTCCTTGATGGGAGAGATCTGGATGTAAAGATAACCTATGCAAGGACAAGAACTCCTATGGGAACGGCAGGTCAGTTGAAGAGTGCGGAGAAGTTGATAGATGGAACTTTCTTATGTGTTTATGGAGACTCAATCTTCGATTTTAAAGTTAACGATATGATAGATTTTCATGTAAAGGAAGAAGCGTTGGCTACCATAGCGCTTGTCCCCTATAAGACCACTCTGAAGTATGGCTTCATAGAGATCGATGAATATGGGGCTGTAAAAAAGTGGAGGGAGAAGCCTACAGTTGAAGGGCTCATAAATGTTGGTTGTTACGTCATGGAACCGAGATTCCTAGATTACATACCAGAAGATAAGATGTTTGGCATGAACTTTGCCTTTGAGAGAGCCATAGAGGCAAATGAGCGCATATACGGTTACGTTTCTAAAGGTAGTTTCACAGACATAGGAGATAGGAAGAGTTACATCAAAGTTTACGAGAGGTATTTAAAAAAGTTGGGAGAAATAGTTTAAAGTAGGTTTTATAGTTGCGATTATTTAGTAACGATTTAGACTTGCACCTGTTGATCTTTGAAGACGAATCGACCTTAAACTTCCATCCTATATCTCTTACCAGACCAGCCTTTGAACTTATGCTGGGCACAAAGACGTTGCTAGATGCCATCTTAGATGAGATGAAGCCTGAGCACTATTCATTAATCGTCTCAGAGTATTTAGAACCTATCACTGTAAAAAGACACCCCGATGTCGTTATAAATCCCCAAAAAGTGGATGAAGAAGTGATCTTCATCAACGCCCTTCTAAGGCTAGATACGAAAGAATTGAGTAGTCTATTGAAGAAAGATAACCATTTTGTAGCATTCTCTGGCGATAATCTGGCCATGGCAAAGGTGAGTCCTAAGATCGCAGATGGGGCTCTGATACCCCCCAGCTCTATGGCGAGAACTTTTTCAAGAAAATTCAAGGGATACTATGATGAGTTCACATTGCCAGAATCTTCTTTGATAAGGTATCCTTGGCAGTTGATCGATATGAACCATGAAGCAATCACAAGACAATTGTCTGACCTAAAA
>JACGUG010000117.1 GCA_024256285.1 archaeon | reverse complement strand
TCCCTAGGCTTGCTTATCGTTCTCCATCACCTACTTCTTTCCGGAAGGTTTTTCGATTTAAAAGATATCCTTCACCACGAATTCTTCGAAGCGATATTCATTACGGCTGGGTTGGTGCTTCTGTTAACTTCCTGGTTTGATCGGGAATGACAGTTCGTGAAAAGGGTTAGTTCTTAAATTTTGCATCTACGCGCGCTCATACTCTTCTATCTTAGCTTTCAAGGAAGACCAGATCTTATCATCTTTATCCATTCTGGATGGGGTGAAGCCTCTCTATGCTTATTCTTTATGAACTGCCACGCTTCTAAAACCCCGAAACCTATCCTGTCTAGGTAAGCGAGAACTGTTGTAGGGGATCGGTCTACACAAACTCCACAGAAGACTAGAACTTTTCCCTCCTTCACGGCTTCGTATATATAGTTGATGGCTTCGTCCAGCATGTCGCTGCTTTTCTTGTCATACCAAGGAATCTTCACATATTTTAGGTGCTTAAATTCCTTGTCTACATTGTCGATTACATTCAAGATGTGGGTTATCCCTTTACTTATGAGGTGTTTCTCATCGCTGGCATCTATCTGGTCTCCAACAGCAATTTTTTCAGTTATCCATTCCACAGCGGATCAGCTCTACATGGTTTTGAACAAGAAACTACGAGATTGATTATTAAATTTCTTGCTCCAAAAAGAATGCGCGCGCAGTTATCACCAAGAAACAGTAATGGCTTTTTCAGGGCATATTTTAATTCTTCCGAAAAATATTGTTTTCGACATTTCACTGCTATCTGTATCCAAATAGGCGTTCATGGGGGTGCGCGCGAAAGTTAAATATTTCACGCGTTTCATCTCTCTAATCTAAAAGAGGAAAATGAGCTGTTGAAGTTGCCTGCTCGCTTAGAGAATCCTTATGTTAAGGAATGGAAGGAGAGGGTAGGATATGTGATTGGCTACGTATGTACCTACGTACCAGAAGAAATAATCTTCGCTGCTGGCATGCTACCGTATAGGGTAGAGGCAAGGGGATGTACCACAACAGAACTAGCAGACGTTTATATGCACAGGTTTAACTGTACTTACCCTCGCTGTCTTCTTCAACTGGGTCTTTCAGGAGAGTACGACTTTCTGGATGGTTTCTGCTTACTTAATGGCTGTGAGCAAATTCGTCGCATGTACGAGATTTGGTCAAAGTATGTGAAAACGAAGTTTATGGCGATGATAACTGTGCCGCATGCAATCTATGAAGAGGGATATGAGTGGTATCGGGATGAAGTTTCTAATTTTGCAGAAAACCTAAGAGGATATTTTGCAGCAAAGCTTACCGATGAAGACTTAAGGAATGCCATAAAGGTTTATAACGAAAGTAGGAGACTGATAGCGAGACTTTACGACCTCAGAAAAAGCGAAAAACCACCCATTAGTGGGACAGACGCGTTTAAACTCGTTACAGCAGCCTTTTGGATGCCCAGAGACAAGTACAACCACTTGCTCAAGGAAGCCCTAGATGAGATTAGTCAAAGAGAAGGCATTTCTGACTACAGGGCTAGAGTGATGATAGGAGGATCCGCGTGCGATGATCCATCCTTTATAGAACTCGTCGAAGGCAGAGGAGGTTTGGTAGTCACAGATTCATTATGTTTTGGAACAAGACACTTCTTCAATCTAGTCGAGGAAAAAGGCGACCCATTAGAGGCCATAGCGAAACGGTATTACCACCACAATCCCTGTCCCCGCATGTTAAGGGAATACGGCAACAGGTTACAATTTACGGAGAAATTAGCAAAAGGAGCTAAGGTTGATGGAGTTATCTTGCAGAGAATATCCTTTTGTGACAATCACGGAGTTGAGAGCCCGATGCTAGCGAAGGACCTAGAGGCTAAAGGAATCCCTGTTTTGGTGCTCGAAAAGGAATACATGCTCTCTGACGTAGGGAGATTGAAGACAAGGATCGAGGCGTTCCTAGAAAGAATAGAAAGGAGGTAAAGTAGATGAAAGAGGGGAAAGAAAGAGAATTGTTAAACAGATGGAAGACAACGGTTGATCTGGGTAAATTCGTACTTGGCGCGCGCACACAAGCGCTACCAGATGAGTCCAGAGAGATTCTCGGTATGATACAGCCAGATCTCACCGATACCCTTCTTCAGCCCAAGAACAGAAGGGTTGCCTTGGCGCAATGTGACAGTCTAAGTGAATACATCGAATTTGTCAATAAAAAGTTAGATGAAGGAAAAAAAGTAGCTTACTACTATTTCTGCATGAGCCCCGAGATAATGCTTGCCTTAGATATGCTCCCCATATGCTACGAGCTTCTCGGTGGCATCTCTGCAGGTAACTATATCCATGGCTGCGAAGACGGCATCGATAAGATCGAATCCGAAGGATATCCAGATCACTTATGTGCAACCCAGAAAGGCACAAGTGGCTATCTTCTTATGGGGATAGTACCTAAACCAGATGTTCTCCTTATGTACGAGTGGGCATCCGTTACGTTTGGTGCTCCCTTGATAACCTTTGAAATGCCTTATTACTTCAATGAACGGGCATTTAGATTCTTTGTGGGCGAGGTTAAGAGGATGGTAGAGCAGTTGGAGAAGATATCAGGAAATTCACTCGATGAGGAAAAGCTTAGAGAGTATGTCAAAATAGGCAATCAGGCGATGGAGTATTTGCTGAAGGTTCAAGAGTTGAGGAAGGAAGTTCCCTGCCCAGATCCTGCTTGGCATCGCCCAACAGATACCGCTTTTTCATTACTTATGGGAAGACCAGAATCCGTGTCTTACTTCAAAACAGTCTATGAAGATGCAGAGAAAAGGGTGGAGAAGGGAGAGAGTATAATTCCCGAAGGGAAGAAGGAGATCAGATGTGCATGGGGATATGCCTGGCAGGGTTTTAGCTTACCATTTTTTAATTGGCTGGAGGAAGAACATGGTGCAACCTACCTCGAATGCGTCCTTACCTATTTTCCCCCCTTTACTGGACTCGTGGATACAACTAGCTTAGATACAATGATCGAGGGTTTAGCCTGGAGATGGTTCTGTTGGCCTATGTCAAGGCAATCGGCGAGTTTCTCAGATATCTGGGTAAATGACTTTGTAAGAATATGTGAGGATTTCAAAGCAGACTGCTTAATACTTGGTGGACATATGGCTTGCAAGCACTTCTGGGCACTCAATAAATTGTTGAGCGATCGGGTTAAAGAGGAGGTGGGAATTCCCACTCTAAGGTTCGAACAAGATATATTCGACGCGAGGTTTACTCCTGTTTCTGAGCTTAAGAGGATAATGAACACGTTCTTTGCCACGCTATAAATACCTGATTATATACGTGTCTAAACTGGCAAACTTGAGAGGCATAAAATGATCGGCATGGGATGTGATGTTGGGAGATTAAAGACAAGGATGGAGGCATCCTTGGAAAGAATGGAGAAGATGTGGAGGAGATGAAGGAAGGAAACGAAAGAGAATTGTTTGAAACATGGAAGACAACGATGGAAATGTCCAGATTCACATTGGGCTACGAGGATGTCACCAGTTTAGATCAGCTCGGTGGTAGAGAAGCCTTGCGAGAAGCTCTGCCAGACGAGTACAGAGCGAATTTCGACATGGTGCAGCCAGACCTCATGGATTTGGTTCTTAAGCCCAAGGCCAGAAGGGTTGCTTTGGCGTTTGCTGAGGGTTTACTTGAATACACCGATTTTGTCAATAGAAAGTTGGATGAAGGAAAAAAAGTAGTTTACTATTATTTCCCCATGAGCGTTGAGATATTTCTTGCGCTAGACATGCTTCCCATATGCTACGAGCTTCCCGGTGGTATCAATGCAGCGCTCTATGTTCATGGTTGTGAAGATGCCATTGATAGAATTGAAGCCGAAGGATATCCTGATCATTTATGTGCATCCCAGAAAAGCGGAAGTGGCTTGGGGGTGTGACCCGAGCAATAAGATGTACGAGTGGGCATCCGTTACGTTTGGTGCTCCCTTGATAACCTTTGAAATGCCTTATTACTTCAATGAACGGGCATTCAGATTCTTTGTGGGCGAAGTTAAGAGGATGGTAGAACAATTGGAGAAGATATCAGGAAATCCACTCGATGAGGAAAAGCTCAGAGAGTGGGTCAAAGTAGGCAATCAGGCAACGGAGTATTTGCTGAAGATTCAAGAGTTGAGGAAGGAAGTTCCGTGCCCAGATCCTGCTTGGCACCGCCCAATAGACACAGCTTATTCATTACTTATCGGAAGACCAGAAGCTGTATCTTACTTTAAAACAATTTATGAAGATGCAAAGAAAAGGGTGGAGAAGGGAGAGAGTATAATTCCAGAAGGAAAGAAGGAGATCAGATGTGCATGGGGATGGTCCTGGAATGCCTATAGCTTGCCATTCTTCAATTGGCTGGAGGAAGAACACGGTGCAACATACCTCGAATGCAGCCTTACTTATTTTCCTCCCTTTACCGGACTCGTGGATACGACTAGCCTAGATACAATGATTGAGGGCCTAGCTTGGAAGTGGTTCTGTTGGCCTATGAACAGGCAATCGGCGAGTTTCTCAGATATCTGGGTAAATGATTTTGTAAGAATATGTAAGGATTTTAAAGCCGACTGTTTAATAGTTGGTGGACATATGGCTTGCAAGCATTTCTGGGCACTTAATAAATTGTTGAGCGATGTGGTTAAAGAGGAGGTAGGTATTCCTACTCTGAGATTCGAACAGGACATTTTCGACGGAAGGTTTACTCCTGTCCCCGAGCTTAAAAGAATAATGAACACGTTCTTTGCCACGCTATAAATACCCGATATACACCTGTCTAAACTGGCAAACGATCATTATTGATAAACTTGAGGGGAATAAAATGGTTGTCATGGGATGTGATATCGGGACTTCGGCTACCAAGATTATTATCATGAAAGATGGCACTGTAGCGGGATATGGTATCACTCCTACAGGAGACAGACCTGATCAGGCAATAGAAAGGTCTATAGATAAAGTTCTTTCGAACACAGGGATTTCCCTCAGCGACATTGCATACTGTGGAGCTACAGGTTGGGGAACGAAATTTGTATCTCTGGATCATAGTGAGGAAAGCTTGATAAAATGTCTTTCAAAAGGAGCCCATTGGGCCGTCCCAACTGCCAGAACGGTTGTCGATGTTGGCGGTCTGAGTTCTACGGCGATTAGTGTAAATGAAAAGGGCAAGCCTATGGAATACAGGCTAAATGACAAGTGTGCATCGGGATCTGGAAGATTCTTAGAAATGGTTGCGGAGGCCCTAGAGCTAAAGGTTGAAGACATGGGCCCTCTATCGTTATCCGCCAAGGAAAGGGTTCACATAACTAGTCAATGCGCCGTGTTTGGAGAAAGTGAAGTTATAGCCCACGTTAATGCTGGAAGAGAAGTTGCTGATATCGTAGCTGGCGTTACCTATTCTGTAGGCCTCGGCCTTTCAACCTTAGCTAAAAGGCTTGGTGTTCAAAGGGACTGTGTCATAACGGGTGGGGTAGCCAAGAATGTGGCTGTGGTTAAAGCCCTAGAAGAAAATATAGGAGTAGAAGTGAAAGTCCCTCACTCTGACCCCCAGATTATCTGTGCCATAGGAGCTGCACTATGTGCACAAGAAAGATTGAAAGTATAGTTATGGATGGAAAGGAGAAATGATTTTTGCTGGATG
>JACGUG010000116.1 GCA_024256285.1 archaeon | reverse complement strand
ATTTAAAGTTGTCTGTCACAAATATGACAGACTAAAACCAAAGAATCCCACTGTGGTGATGATATTTGATGTACAAGTTTGAGTGGGAGAGCCGTTGGGCGGATATTCATAGCGATACCATGATGGATTTTATTGCTGGAGTCCTTTGTCCACTGGTGATCTTTGATAGGGGTACGATCGATTTAATTGCCGATTTTGGTTGTGGACATAGACCGAAGAGCGACATTTTAAATAGAATATTGAGACCTAAATATAGAATCCTCTTAGATATAGGATTGCCCCAAGAGAAAGATGGAGAAATCAGAGGCAACTCTTTGTACGTTAAAGCAGACATGGAAGAATTATTAAAAGAAAGGTGTTATGAGCAGAAAAGAAGAATTGCAAAGTTCATTGGTTTAGGAGATGTAAGTCCAGAAAGAATAGAGAGAGAATTAGAAGGGAAGATCGATATCGCTCTTTTCAGTGATGTATTGAATTATGTTGATTACAAATTGGTTTTAGATGGAATTGGCAGGTATATTGCAAAGGGAGGGAGAATGGCTATTCTTAACAAGCCAGGAAGGGGTTATGAAGAGTTCTTTTCTGATAAAGGGGTTAAGAGCAATCAGGAATTGATAGAATATATCGAATCAAAAGGAAGATATTATATTATGGAAAGATGCTTGGATGCTAGACGATCGAGACCAAGTTTTGGACCGTGGCGTGGAGTAGAATGGTTAGAATATGAGGATGATGATACATGGATTTTGTTAATAGTAAAAAAGAAACATAGTTGATGAGAAAAAGCATCCTATCTCCGAATTATAGGTGAAGCATATATTAGCGAGAGCCTGAGCATTACATAGTGAGTTTAGCCTTTTGGGTTTCAAAGGAGCTCAAAGTGGAGAACCGAGGCTGAAGAGCAGGAGCCTAGAGGTTCTGAAGTCCCCTCCCTCATGGGGAGGAGTGACATCTCAGATATCTGTTTATGTAAAATTAAGGTTAGGTCATCTCAGATTTAGAAAAATCTATAAATTGGTCTTCTTTCCTCGGTAGACAGAATGCCTACGTTAACCTTGACCGATCGTGAGGTTGAAGTCTTGATAAACCTGCTCAGAACTGGTCTAAGAGAGTCCTATCATGACGATGGAGATCCAGAAACACGAAGGAAGAGATTGGTCGATGGAATCTTACCAAGAGATATGAAGGAAGAGATCGGAGACATCTTAGGTAAGCTCGAATATGTGGAAAAATGGAAATGCCGAGTTGAAGGGCTGGAATCAAAGTTAGATCAACTCAGGGAGCTGGAGCAAAGAATTATTGGGAAAAGGTAAGAGGTTTATTTCGAGTCAGAGCAAAGATATGAAATCAAGATCCTTATGACGCTACTCTAAGATCCTCGAAGGAAATTCATGAATCATGGAAGCATGCACGAAGAAGCATCTGCTCCTCAGACATTCTACCACATCCCGTAAGACTACTCATCAGGTTATCACAAAGATATCCTTGAGGAAGATGCTCGAAGTAAGGACGTAATAGGCACCGATCTTCCTAATGAGCTACAGAATTCTACTTTCCTTTATCTCCAATCCCTCATATTTTCTGATCTACCTATCTGATATCTCCTTTATCACTTCTACAACCAATGGTGATGGTGCATCTGTCTTAACCCCTTTTGGATTTATTACAGTCCTAGTTGCTTTGAAACCCCTTGCCTTTATAGAGTCCATTATTTTGTTTAAGCTTGGTGTGACAACTTGAAGATCGTCGGCTAT
>JACGUG010000115.1 GCA_024256285.1 archaeon | reverse complement strand
GAAACATGACCTATGGGGAGTTGAAGAAGCACGGCGACTGTGGGTTGGGCACTTTTAATGGTCTCGATGGAGAGATGATAGGATTGGACGGTAGATTCTATCAGGTAAAAGACGATGGGATTGCCTATCCTGTCGACGATTCGATAAAAACACCCTTCGCTCTGGTGACTTTCTTTGAGGTCGACAATACGATCTTCTTAGATGAATCCTTGAACTATACACAATTGGAACAGTATTTAGACGGTTTGTTGCCAAGAGAAGACATCATCTACGCCTTCGAAATAGAAGGAACTTTCGAGTACATCAAGACAAGGAGCGTCCCCAAGCAAGATAAACCGTATCCCCCCTTCAGTGAAGTAGTGAAGAACCAGACGATATTCGAGTTCCATGACGTGACTGGAACGATAGTTGGGTTTTGGTTTCCTGATTATATGGAAGGAGTAAATGCTCTAGGCTATCATTTCCATTTCATTACTGAAGATAGGATGGCAGGAGGACACTTACTCGATTGTCAGCTTCAGAATGTGATGATCGAGATCGACTATACTTACGAATTTTATATGATATTGCCTGAAAGTGACGGGTTCTATGAGGCGGATTTATTAGAAGAGCAAGAAGGATGCTCATCTTCAGGAAGCATAATGGTGAATACTTTAATATTACAGGTTAAATCGGTTTGAGAGCTCTGGTTACCGGTGGTGCAGGTTTCATAGGTTCCCATCTTTCCGAAGCTTTATTTAGAATGGGTCACGATCTGGTCATCCTCGATAACCTATCCTCAGGCTCGAAGCAGAACATAAGCTACCTTGTAAACAAGCATAAAGGGATCGAGTTATTCATGGGAGACTGCACGAAGATCGAGGATATCAAAAGGGCTTTGAGAGACGTGGATATAGTCTTTCACCTTGCAGCGAATCCAGAGGTTAGACTGGAGCTGAACGATCCTCATACATGTTTCCAGCAGAATGTCTATGCTACATATATTCTCCTCGAAGAGTTCAGGAAGAGTAAAGCTCACACCATAGTCTTCTCATCTACTTCTACAGTATATGGTGATGCGAGAGTTCTACCTACGCCTGAGGACTATGCACCCTTGGAACCAATCTCTCTTTATGGTGCATCCAAGCTTGCGAGTGAGGCATTGATCAGTTCTTATGCTCATACATATAACAAAAAAGCAGTGATACTAAGGCTTGCCAATATCATAGGACCGAGAAGTAAACATGGTGTGATAATCGACTTTATAGATAAGCTCAAAAAGAATTCAAGGGAACTTGAGATTTTTGGCGACGGCAACCAGACAAAATCCTACCTCTACAAAGACGACTGTATAGATGCCATCCTGAAGGCTTACGATCTCTCTGAGAGAAGGGTGGAGGTCTTCAATGTAGGCTCTGAAGACCAGATCACGGTTAAAAGGATAGCAGAGATCTTATGTGAAGAGATGGATTTGAAGGATGTCGATTTTGATTTCACGGGAGGCGTAGATGGGGGTAGGGGCTGGGTGGGAGACGTGAAGAAAATGCTCCTTGACGTGAGCAAGCTCAGATCGAGGGGATGGAAGCCCAGATACAACAGTGAAGAAGCGATACGCCTTACTGTGGGTTCCATCTTGAAGAACAGGCCTATCTGATATAAACCTGAAGCCCAACCATGCCAAACTCTACTGAATCGACAAATTATGGGAAAGTTAAAGCTGTAGCCTTCGGTACTTCGGTATATCTTGCTCTTTCTATTACCATCGAAATCTTACTCTACTTTATGGTAGGAGAGTCGATGTACCAGTCGGTAACCAGATACTTCCCCTT
>JACGUG010000114.1 GCA_024256285.1 archaeon | reverse complement strand
AAGAAACTGGGATGGGCACCAAAGGTTACTTTTGAGCAATTAATCGATATGATGATTAAATCTGATCTTGAACTGGCAGAGAAGGAGAGGACCCTTCTAGATGCAGGATATAAAAATGTGAAAAGTCGTATTGTCTAAAACTACTAACGGTGTGGTCTTGAAACTGAGAAGCTGCGACATTAAATGACGATGACGGGATGAAAGACGAACGAATCACCATAACTGGAGGTAAAGGCTTTCTTGGTGCCCATCTGACGCAGAAGATGAAGGAAAAAGGTTATAAGTATTTATACATAGCTGATTTGCCGGAATACGATTTGGTAAGGCTTGAGGATATAAAGCGGATGTATGATGATTCAAAGCCAGACATTGTCATCCATTTAGCGGCCAAGGTTGGAGGTATCGGTTTCAATCGGGAAAATCCTGCTACCTTGTTTTACGAAAACCTGTTGATGGGGGTGCAGCTCCTGCATGAAGGGTATTTGAGGAGAATTGAGAAATTTGTAGCTATAGGAACGATATGTGCATACCCAAAGTTTACACCGGTTCCATTCAAGGAGGAAGACTTATGGAATGGTTATCCTGAAGAGACAAATGCGCCCTATGGTCTAGCAAAAAAGATGATGCTAGTTCAATCTCAGGCCTACCGGCAACAGTATGGTTTTAACTCTATATATCTTTTACCAGTGAATCTCTATGGACCGGGCGACAACTTTGACCCTCGATCTTCTCACGTTATTCCAGCACTTATTAAAAAATGTGTTGATGCCAAATTAAATGATGAAAAGGAAATCCTAGTTTGGGGCACTGGTAATGCAACCCGTGAGTTTTTCTATGTAGAGGATGCCGCCGAGGCGATTATCCTTGGTATGGAAAGATATAACAAGAGCGACCCTGTCAATATCGGAGCTGGTTTTGAGATATCGATAAAAGAACTTGTCGAGTTGATTGTGGAGTTGACTGGCTTCAAGGGTCGGATCATCTGGGATAAGGCGAAACCAGACGGCCAGCCGAGAAGGACGCTGGATACAACGAAGGCATTTAAGGAATTTGGGTTTAGGGCGGAAACAGATTTCAGGGAAGGACTAAAAAAGACAATTCAATGGTATTTGGAGATGGTAAAATGTCAAAGCCCCTAAAACGACTTATAAGAAAGACATTTAATCTTATCGGATTGGATATTGTCAGATTATCCAAAAGTCCAGTTTCTCCAAAGGATGCCTTTCTTTCATATCATTATCAGCGCCACAACCAAAGGCGATTGGAACATCTTGCCAGCTTAGGATTGAATATTGCTGGCTCCGCTGTATTAGAAGTCGGAGCCGGCATTGGTGACCATACTAGTTTCTTTATAGATCGTGGTTGTCAAATTGTTACCAGCGATGGAAGGCAGGAAAATACAGCGATATTGCGTACCCGATATCCCGATGTAAACGTATTGCATATAGATCTAGATAGCCCTCCTAAAGCAGTCATTGAGTTATTTGATATTGTTTACTGCTATGGAGTGCTTTACCATCTCAAGAATCCGAGTGTGGCTATAGAATTTATGTCTCGTTGTTGTCGAAAAATGCTTCTGTTGGAGACCTGTGTCTCATTTGGTGATGGAGATCTTTTTAATTCTTTGACTGAGAATGCTGTAAATCCGACACAAAGTGTATCCGGGAGGGGTAGCCGACCTACTAGAAGATGGGTGTATAACCAGCTTAAGCGACACTTTGAGTTTGTTTACTTGCCGGTCACACAGCCTAATCATGAAGAGTTTCCTATAGATTGGACCCGCCCACCATCTAAACAAACATTGACAAGAGCT
>JACGUG010000050.1 GCA_024256285.1 archaeon | reverse complement strand
TACAATAACAACTTTAATCTCGATAGTAACTTTACCCTTAACGATGTTGGTTGGGGTCGGAGTTCTGATAAAATTTGATGTAATATCGATGATATTTAATTTGATTCAAATGATTCTAATACCTTTATTGGCTGCAATCCTATTTAGAAAATATTTAACAAAATTATCTGAAAGGGCATTAAAATATGGTAATTTGATCTCTTATATTGTAATAATATATATCTTATGGGGAGGGGTAGCTAGCGGAATCGATTATATAGAAGGCAATATCTATGGTTTTTTAGAGATCAATCTGGTTATAACTCCATTATTAACAGTTGCCCTTCTGTTTTCCTATAACATAGGAAAGATGTTTGGTAGGGAGCATGCTATAACATTAAGCATAGCAACTTTCCTGAAGAACGGCATACTGGCATTAGTTATCGGTTTTATTACTTTCGGTTCTGGAGTATTACCAGCATTAGTTACCAATCTCATCGACCAAAATATAATGTTGATATTATTGGGATTGTTTTTAAAAAAGTAAGTAGTATTATTTGTTTCTCATCTACAAGCATTAGTAATGGAGGCATATCCACCATTAATGCTCAGGAATTGAAGCAAGAGATATGCAAGTGAAGGAGTAAGAATACAAAAAACCAACGGTTTCTTCTAATTTAGTCTTTATTTCTGAGGACTAAAAATCGAAAAGTTCCAATTGACCTTGATTTTCTCTGTAGAGGTGGTACTCCTTGCTTTGATGGATTGTGTTAAAGAATTGGGCTGGTCTGAGCCCAAACCTTCCGAATTACTCAGTCGCTCTCCGACGCTTCTTTGTCTGCTCGGTCAGCTTGTCTTTCAACTCGCCTTCTGAACACCCTTTGCTGGAGTATGGATGAAGATTCTTCTCTTTTGTAATAGGTTCTAACTTTGATGAGTTATTTCTTTTCTATGCTATGTTTGGGAATTTTTCTCTTATTTTGGCATCGGCTATTTTAGCTACCATAGCGTTGGAGATCAGTATACATTTGACTCCTGTGAGATCAGCCAAGTCCGCCGGTTTTTGATCTTGAGTCACTAGCAACAAGTCGTTTTTCTTTGCATACTCTATGATGTCCTTGTCTTTTGCCCCTTGCAATCCTGCTTCTTGGACAGTCAGCACTTCCCACCCTAGAGTCTCAAAATATTCTTTCAGACCCGCGTACATTTCGTCAAGTAGAAGCTTCAACTAGACCACCCAATTGCATTTTAACTTTGAATCATCCAACTATTTAGAGATTCTTTGTGGTTCTGCGCTAAAAATCGGCATACGGTGTCATTAATAGTAAAAACAGGATTAGGAGCTTTTTACCCTGTTCTATTCTATTAGCGAAGTACTGAAATTAACACAAAATGTAGAGAACTTTGCCTTGTGCGAGTTGAGCTATGAGGAGTCGCTTTGCCACTATAAGGAATGGAATACCCTCATCGATTTTGATAACAAACATGTCAGTTGATAAAGTTACAGCTATATCAGTTCCTCCTTGATTAATCCAGCCAATCTTTCGATATTCTCGATGGTTTCGCCTACTTGGAACTTCCGAACTTCATGTAATATCCTGTTCATCTTCGTGGTCAGTCTTTCTGGTAGGAATGGATAGATATCTTGAACTTGAGGAGGCCTGCATGGCTCTATATTCAAAGCGACGTCAGAGCATAACTGCTTGAGACAGGAAACGACAAATAAGACTTGCATGGATCTATTCTCCTTGGTCAATAACCATGTGGTGGCATCCTCATCCGATGGTGTGAGTAGATGATCAACGTAGGCTCTCTGATCCTTTTCAAAGCCTCTGGAGGAGAGGAGCCTTGTCACTTCATAATCTTTCACGGCGATCGATGTGAGATAAAGTAGATTGGCAATGTAATCTTTAGACATATTCAACTTTTCAAAGGCTTCTGGTCTTGGGATGAGGTAGTAGCCGATTTCACCGTGTAGAACTGCATGCCCCACTTCATGCCTTAAGGCGCCTACAACGACTTGTTGAGGAAGCTGTTTGATCCTTTCTAGACTAACTGAGATCCTCGGTATCCCCCTCCACGCATCATGCATGGCAATGAAGTCATCGTCAAATCGGTCCGACACTACTCCAGACCGTTGATGCTCCTGCTGGAGGTAGGCACTTAAGGATGAGCTTCTCTCAAACAATAAGACATCCACCAGTTCCCTATCATGAGGCTGTAGACGATCGAACGTCTCATAGAGAAGGTTAAGGATAAAACGGGTGTCGCTCTCAGATATGGAGCCGAATTTTGTGAGGATGATACGCACCAAGATTTCTCCTTAATATATTAAGGATCAAGACTATTAAGAGATGTTTAAAGCATCTTAAACTTCAATATCTCGAGAACCCACTTATTATCCTTTATAGTCTTTCTACTTTCAAGTATCTTCATACGCTGTTTGAATACTGGCCCATAGGTTACCAAGGTATGATATTCTCCTGTTTCACCGCAAAGGTCAAGACCTTGGCTTCTTAGGTATTCTATAAATTCCCAGTTAAATTGGTGCCCAATCCATTCTTCACCTATAAGGTCTACTTTAGCGCTGACAACTACGGCTTCAAAACCGTTACCTATGAACTCTGTTAGTAGCGCTTCGTACTTTTCATCCCAAAGGGGCTCGAAGGCTCTGATTCCAACATCGCTACAAACCTTCTCAACCCAGTCTCTATGTTCCTGAATGTTTAAGTCTCCGAATATTCCTCCTTCTACGCCAAGACTCCTCAGATCTTTAATAATTCTTTTGAACTCGTCTTCATAGGCTTCCCAAGAAGCCTTACCGTAAACTATCGGGATTCCTATGGCTTTGGCTTGAGCGTCTATAACTTCTTTTCTCAAACCATGGCCTCTGGAAGTTAAACCATCTTCGTCGAGCATGTTAAATAGAAATTCAACCTTATGACCGGCCTTTAAGGCTCTATACAATGCTAGGCAGCTGTCTTTACCACCACTCCAAGAAACGAAGACATGCACTGAGGTTTACCTGATGATCATCTTCCATCAATCAGTATATAAATCTAAAATCCATATCAGAGTAGAAGGAGGATGAATGATATACGTGAGGCAAAACACACCGGGTTGTGACTCATCAAATTAGACAAGAATTCATAAAGGCATAGATCAACTTACGCGACTTATCATTAGAGCTTCTCTCAATCTCTCCTTTAGTACTTTGTAGTTCACCGAGGACTTTGCAGGAGGACGTGCAACCTTCATCAGCAAGTTCAAGTCGATGTAACGTTCTACAGCTTCGATGGCCCTTGCTCCAAACTCTTCATATCTTATTTCAACTTCTGGGATCATGCCACGCGCTCCAAATTTTGAACTAGGTATGAGACCGAGTAACTTAACATTAGTACTTTCGAGCACGTCTCTGGCAAGCGTCTTAACTTCATCGATCATATAGGCTTTATTCAAGATCACTCCCTTTACATCGATTTTTAAGAACTTCATCATACTTATATGCCCTATAAGATTCACTAAAGCTCCTTCGATACCTTCCCTTTCACAATTAGATATGATGATCGTCGGGGCATTGAGGGCCAGCGCAACCTCTAAAGTTGAGTAAGGGCGTTCTTCTCGATCGTTCAATAACCCTGTAAGACTCCCCATGACACCCTCAATTAAAATAAAGTCGCAATTTTGGCTCGCTTCGTCTATAGACATGCTCAATGGTTTCCAACCTCGATCCCCAATTTTTATTGATGAATACTCCCTCATTGGTTCTTTAATCAAATAGAGAGCAGGTACGAGATCCCTTACATCTGCTCCAATTTTCATTACACCAACGCGAAATCCTTTTTTCTTCAAAGCACCAGCAATACCGGCTGTGATAAAGGTCTTACCAGCTCCTGTCCCGGTAGATGTTATTAATAAAAGCTTCAGCGTCTTGCATTGCCGCTTTGTACTTTTGGGCCTTATCCCTGTTAGGACGCCTACCTCTCCCTTTATCACTTCCAATAACTTTGAATTAGCCTTTTTGATCTCTTGAAGCTCTTCAGGAACGATGCCTAAAGACTTTGTTATGCTTCGAATGATTGTAGGGTTATCATCAAGAAGAGCATGAATTAACACTCCCACCACATTGCCTTCTCGATTAGTGACGCCTGAAATCAAATTTTGCAAATTTCTATGATAATTGATGCGTTGAACATGTGAGACAAGAATTGGTTTTACACCCTCATTGAGCACTATCTTTCCATAAGTATGGCAATGGAAACCTGTGACTTTTATACCCACTCTATCAGTTAAGAAGCTCTTACCAATCACTTTCGCTCTGACTCGGTCTGTGCATATGAGAGGTTTGAATTCTACATCTAAAAGTTCGAGACCTTGCTTCATTATCGGGACAGGAGACAAACGCCCAATATCTGTTGATTTTGCAAGGATTTGAAAACCGGCACAGATTCCAAGTACGAACTTACCAGCTTCAGCTGTTTTCATGATTTCTTGAGCTAAATCGTCCTTGACGCTCCGAGACTCCACTAGGCTACCACCAGGAATTATCATCATATCGAGAATCTCTGAAGCCGGCCTCCCTTCTACAAGCCCATCTTCACCAACTAAATCTGTTGGCAAGTTCCCAAACTCCTCGAAGCAAGGAAGTGCCCCCGGAACGTAAACTAGGCCGACTCTATGCTCTAACTTCAATCTTGGATCATCAAATGCTTGTGTCAAAATTCGCTATATAATCTTTAAAGATGGTCAAACGATAGTGTCCGAATAAGTGCCTCATCCCTCAAAGCACCCCTATGAGTAGTCCGATAGCCAGTACAAGAAGGACTAAACCGCTGATCTTCGGTATGTATTTCTCATATCTGCCAACCCTCTCCCTGACTTTTTCATACATCTTTATTCCTATGATAGTGACCCCTACGAGGCTTGCGGTCACCGCTGATCCATAGGCTACCATCATGAAAAGCGGGTCAACTCCACCCATCACCAAGGCGAGAAGGGCGAACTCTTCCTCATGAGCAAAGCCAAGAAAAAAGGCGCAACTCGCTATCTTCCATAGGCTGAGAACAATGCGCTTTGGATGAAAGTGTGTATGGGTATGACGGCTGATCCCAAGATGCTCATGTTCATGCTCATGCTCAATATCTTCGGTATTGTCGTGAAAGTGTTCGTGTTGAGTCTCGAACTCGTCTTCAACCTTCTCTGTCAGAAGCTTAAATGCCAATAATATTAACACTAAAAAAGCGATATATTTGAGTATTGGGCTCGTGAAATTTATCATAGAACTCACCAAAAGATACATCACTACAACCGCTATTGAAGATATGAAGTGAAAGAACGAGATTATCCCCGAACTAACGAAAGCGTAGAATGTTGGTCTAACCGTCCTTGTAGAGTAAAGAAGAGCTATGGGCCAACCATGCCCAGGCTCTAATCCATGTAATAAGCCTATCGCAATTACTCCTATTAGAGGGACATCAAAAGAGCTCATGTATGATTCACCTTTCTTGTTCTAGCTTCGATATACGATTTACCTTCTTTTTCAATCATATTTTTTGAATCTAGAAGTCTCAATATCTCCTTTCTAGCTTCACCAATGGTAAGAGGAAGTTGTTTGTCTATGGGAAGATGGTTCTCTCTTCTTAAAATCTCAAAAAGGTGGGCTATTCTAGGGGAACGTAAGTCGAGGCTTCTGATCAATTCTGTTTGCGAGAAGGTCTCCTCAGGCAAGCCTTCCAATACTATCTTTCCTTTACTCAAGATACAAAGTTTGTTAGCAAATAGGGGAATCGTATCTACGTCATGAGTGGCCAATATCAAAGTAAGCCCAAACTTTTGATTTAGCTGGAGAAGTAGGCGTAGTATCCTGATAGCAGCTCTTGGATCCAAATTCGATGTAGGTTCATCCATCACAAGAACCTCAGGGTGCATCGCAAGCACTCCTGCCAGTGCGATGCGCTTCTTTTGACCCAGACTTAGAAAGTGTGGAGGTTTATCAGAGTACTCACTCATACCAACAATCTCGAGAGCTTCGCTGACAGATTCTTTGACTTTGTCAGTCGGTAGACCCAGATTTAAGGGTCCGAAGGCAACATCCTGTTTTACAGTAGGCGCGAATAGTTGATCGTTCGGATCTTGGAAGACATAGCCCACCCGCCTTCTAAGACGGAGCAGAGATTTAGATGTGTATTCCAAGGGACTATCTTCAAAGTAGACTCTGCCAGAAGTCGGTCTTAAGATTCCGTTCAAGTGAAGGAGAAGCGTCGTCTTCCCAGAACCATTAGGACCCAATATGGCTATTCTTTTCCCCTTAACAAAATTTGTGGATACACTGTCCAACGCAAGAGTCCCATCCGAGTAGCGGTATGATACATTCTCTAATCGAAATGGCATCTACGATCACAAGACCCACGAGTGCATCGTCATAATGGCTACGAATACGAGGATGACATCGAAGAAAATGATTCCCATGAGAGAGAGCATTCTAGGTCGGGGAAGATCGTCCAGCGTTCGAATATTACCGTCATACCCTCTAGCGTTCATAGCCATAAAAGTGCGTTCTCCTTGTTCCAAGGTTCTGATGAAGAGGTTTCCTGCAAGTAACGCCGTAGATCGAATTCTCTTCTTCCAACTTGAATACCCAAGTCGAAGCTTCTGAGCAGTGTACATCTGTGCCGCAACTTCCATGAAGACAAATATGTATCGATAAATCAACAAAGACATCTCGATCAGAATCATGGGTATATGTGCTCGTCGAAGGGTGATGAGGATATCCGTCACCGAAGTTGTCAATACAAGGAAATACAGGCAAGAAAGGGCTCCTTCTACTCTGAAAAACGTCGTAATACTCATCGTGACTCCGTTTTTGAAGACAGCCCAGCTGAACCAGGGTAAAACGATCGCCACAAGGGTTTCTCCATAGCCAAAGAACAAGGCGATAATTAAGCAACTTGCGATGACTACTGTAGTTGGGTACACCAACAAGCTCCAATAGAAGTGAACTGGTATCTTGGCAAACCGCAACAGCAAAGTGGTAGTTGTTAGGAATACGATTATTGGTACCAGTGGCGATGGTGATGTGACACATATAATGAGCGTTGAGAGCGCAAAAAAGATCTTTGTTACAGGGGAATTCTTTGTCAGGGCATTTGTGTAGGCGTATCTATCGATCTGCGCATGTACGTGACCTAAGCTCATCTGACTTCCTCTTCCCTCTAATGGTTAAATTTTTGTGCACTCTATTTTTTTGCTCTCTTTCCCTTCTCGAATCCGACGAAGTATCCTATAACAATAGCTCCTATAGCTGCTTGAAGTGCGAACAGCAGACTTTCTATTTCACCGCTGGGTGGCTCCCAAATCGGGTCAAACCAAGGTTCATAACCTGTCTTCGTAATCAACTCTTCTGCGGCACCGTCTGAACCACCGTATTCTGCTGTTGGAAAAATAACCAAGGGTGTGATAAAGAGAGCAACCATCACTATGATTAGAAAGATATACTTGGTCTCCACTATTTCTTCCCCTCCTGCTCATGTGCAATGATAGGCAATTTAATTACCCCCATTGCGCTGAGAAGCTGCCCCCTGTACTTGACCAAGAAGTCGAAGAGGAAGATCGCTAGAATGCCTTCAGCGATGGCCAACGGGATCTGTGTGATTGCGAAGACAGTTCCAAATTTTACGAACGCATCAAAGAAGCCTGCTGCTGTTGGAAAGGCGAGAGCAAGCTGGGCCGATGTCGTAACATAGGTAAGCAAGTCTCCGAAAGCAACGGCAAGGAAGACCCCAACGGAATTCGGCACATTTGTTTTCTTACAGACGACCCATATAGCAAAAGCTACGACAGGCCCTACTATTCCCATTGAAAGGGTGTTTGCACCCAAGGTAGTCAGACCTCCATGTGCTAACAGCAGAGCTTGGAAAACCAAGGCAATCATTGAAAGAACTGAGGCAATCGCAGGTCCGAACAATACTGCAGCTAAACCTGAACCTGTGGGATGTGAACAACTACCAGTGACAGATGGAAGCTTTAGAGCTGATAGCACAAAGATGAATGCACCTACCAAAGCGAGGAGCGGCTTAGCCTCAGGATGCTTTTTAGCAACACCAGAAATCTGATAAATGCCGTACGCCACTATTGGTATTGAAGCAACGAACCAGATTTCCCACCATGGGTGGGGTAGAAAACCTTCCATTATATGCATTTTCTCTCCGGATGGATAGTCCAACCATGTATTTAAATATTAGTT
>JACGUG010000113.1 GCA_024256285.1 archaeon | reverse complement strand
GTTTATCTGGTGACTACCTTGGCTAGAGTTCTCCTCAAGGAAGTAACCAAACGCTTCGGTGACGTTTTGGCAGTTAATTCATTAAGCCTAGAAGCCAAGGATAAAGAATTCCTTGTTTTGCTAGGACCATCAGGCTGTGGAAAGACAACCGCTCTTCGATGCATCGCTGGCCTCGAAACCCCTGAAAAGGGGGAAATCTACATTGGAGATAAACTGGTAAACGACCTAGACCCCAAGGATAGAAACGTAGCCATGGTCTTTCAAAGCTACGCGCTCTACCCTCACATGACCGTCTTTGATAATCTAGCCTTCCCGCTGGAGAATGCAAAAGTTCCAGCGGAAGAGATAAAAAATAGAGTTCAGCAAGTAGCAGGGCTTCTGAAGATAAAAGCGCTCCTTAACCGAAAACCTGGGCAACTCAGTGGAGGTCAGCAACAAAGAGTAGCATTAGGAAGAGCCATAGTCAGAGAGCCGCAAGTCTTCCTTATGGATGAGCCATTGAGCAACTTAGACGCTAAGTTAAGGATTTACATGAGAGCCGAACTTAAGAAACTTCAGAAGGAACTCGGAGTTACAACCATCTACGTAACCCACGATCAAGTTGAAGCCATGACCATGGGAGACAGAATTTCTATACTAAATGATGGCACCCTCCAGCAGACGGGCTCTCCAGACGATATATATTTTCATCCATCCAATGTATTCGTTGCAGGTTTCATAGGCAGTCCTCCCACCAACTTTTTTGACTGTAACTTAATAGAAGGGGTTCCTTACACTCTTGACGCTGGAGAGTTCAGGTATCCTCTTCCCGAGCATGCGGCAAAGGCTGCAAAGCAATGTACTTCAGGGACATGTATACTAGGTGTGAGGCCGCAAGATGTCCTCGTTTATAAGACCGGTGAGGATAAGAAAGGGTTAATTAAGGCTAGACTCGAAGTGACAGAGCCCCTTGGCGATAAGCAGATACTCAACCTCAAAGTAGGAGACTATTTAGTTAAGGCATTGGTAGACCCCGATTTTAAGGCCGGAATGGGTGACGATCTTTGGATAAAAATTCCAGCGGACAAGATATATCTCTTTGATAAAAAGACGGGTAACGCGCTGAGATAACTGTTGATCATAACCTTAAATCAGAAAAAATATTTTGAGCAAAATTTACTGGTAAATTGGTGTCAAAATCCCCCCTGCACCACATTTGCACAAGATTGCGTGTGCTTATCTTTCCACATCAAATATTATCTTCACTACGGCGCTATACTCTACAATCTTGTCTTCCTTAACCTTTCCCATGACTCGTTTTACATAAACTCTACGGATACGGCGGACGGTCTTCGCGGTCTCTCTAACTGCGTTCTCAACAGCATTCTGCCAACTCTTATCTGATTTACCAATTATGTCTATAACTTTCGCTACGGGCATTTCCATTATCACCTCCAAACTAAGAATATAAGTAGCTTCTTTCTTATTTTGATACCCTTAGAATCTGTGGTCATGTAAACAACTGATCTTCAACAGCCTCTCTAATCAGATACCCTGCTTTATGAAGAACAGGTTCTCCGATTTCTGCATCTACTGCCATGGTCGCGGTACACGGATAACTATGGTGCGCTTTAGCAACAACATCTCGAATTTCCTCTTTCCGTACCTCTTTACCAATTAGCTTTTTTGCCACATACCATGTGGACCCACATGGAGCACTTCGTTCAACACTAACACCGTAGATCACCTTTAACTTATTTCGTTCTTCAGTAGTTATTCGTAGAGACGGCTTCCCTATCTTAAAGTCCTGGATGAATCTTGATATGAGTGGCATCGTTATCGATGGCTCTAAGGCGCAAAAGGGTTTAGGGAAAG
>JACGUG010000049.1 GCA_024256285.1 archaeon | reverse complement strand
TCTACCTTAAGTTCTTTTGCCACATATTTGTAAAGATCTTGGACGGTTGATACGGCGAACTTGTTCTTGAGGTCTTTTATAAGAACTTGCTCTAAAGCATCCGTATCTGGTACCAGCTCTTTAACATTCTTGGTGGACTTTATTTTAAAGGTAGGTCCTTCGGGCTTGATTTCGATCTTTACTACACTGCCATAGATGTAGCCCTCAGAGTCCACCACCAACGCGCCTATGAGTTCAGCTGGTCTAAGCTCCAAGGTTAATTCCCTATTAATATTAGAAATATTTAAGAGTTAACTAAAAATTTATTGAGTAAGATTCTTTAAATATTTGACTCAATAAATATTGGTAGAGATAGCAGATGAGCGAGAGAACTCCGAGCGGAATCGAAGGTCTAGATGAACTGATGGGAGGCGGTTTTCCACAAGGAAAGAACATAATAATATCAGGTGTTCCAGGATCTGGCAAGACGACCTTTGGCATAGAATTCCTCTATAAGGGCGCTACCGAATACGATGACCCGGGCGTTTTTATAACCCTCGAAGAGAGTCCTGAGAGTATAATGGATAACATGATGAAAATTGGAATGAATCTTCAAAATCTGATATCTAAAAGAAAAATTTTGCTCATAGATACCAACCCGATAAGGGGAGAAACGATGATTACTACTACAGGTCAACCTACAGGCTTTACCGAGTTTAAGGCTTACGGTCTATCTGAAATTATCAGGCAGAAGGTAAGGGAGATAGGTGCAAAAAGGGTCGTCATAGATCCATTGACAGCCTTGCTCATGCACTATAAAGATGATTTTGAGAGAAGGTTGGAGATCGCCCGCTTACTTATAGGCATATCGAACTTGAATTGCACAACTTTGCTTACAACAGAGCACCGTCTTTATGAGTTAAGTCGGCAGTTTTCAGTAGAACACTCCATAGCAGATGGCGTCATAATCTTGGACATGTTGCGTGTATCAGGGGGCATTATCCGAGGAATTCAGATTCAGAAGATTAGAGGCGCAAAACATGATTTCGACTTTCACTTGTACCACATTACTGATAAAGGTATAGTCGTCTTTCCGAAGGAGAAGATCCACGCTCCTATAAAAGGGGAATCATGATATGATTTCCTTATAAAGATCGATTAAACTGCTTTATTAATTGGAGAAACCGATTCCATGGGGGACTGCCTATGCTATCCCTAAGACTGTTTGCCTGCTTTACGATGCTGGCTTACTCATCTTTTAGCGACTGGAAGACAAGAGAAGTTACCGATAAGCTATGGGTGATCTTTTCTTTTATGGGGATAGCCTTCAATTCGATAGAGTTGATCTCCAACTTTAGTTTTCATTTATTAATTTTAATCATAGCACCCTTTATCATAACATTTCTGATCTCTTTCTCATTATATTATATTGGGTTCTTCGGAGGGGCGGACATGAAGGCTTTGACAGTTATGGCATTACTGCTCCCAACCTATCATCCCCCAAATTATCTTCACCCCTTCATATCCATAATATCCCTTACTAATGGTTCCTTTCTCGTATTGATCCTCCCAGTAATCTTTTTCATTATAAATGCCGTAAGATTTGTCCGTGGTAAGGATATCTTCTCAGGATTTGAGGGTGAACGCCTCTGGAAGAAGATCTTCGTGTGCTTTTTGGGATATAGAGTAGGCAAGGCTGATGAAGGGCATTTCCTTATGAGCTTAGAGAGAATCGTTGACGATAAGAAAAGATTTCATATCTCCCTCTTGACAGATGAGGAATTCATATCTGGAGAAGATATCTGGGTGACACCTGGCATTCCTTTACTGATCTTCATAACTTTAGGCTTTGTATCAGCGATAATATTTGGGGACTTTCTCACTCTCTTATTTCGATATTGATTGATACTTCTATCTTTCTATATATAATCATGATATTACAACATTGTACCTCGACCAGTCGATGGTCTTCTTTACCCTCTTTAAACTCGATCTTTGGCTCCCATTCGAGGATCTTCTTGGCTTTCGTGATGTCTGGATATGATGAAAGGTGTTTGTCTGGACTTTTTAACAAACATTCTATAGGATGGGTTTGTACGATCTCTTTAAGTATTCACGAACTCTATCGACAAGACCGATCTCAACCATAAAACTGTAAGTTTCAGTACCCTTCCCCATCTTAAGGAATAGGGCCAAGTCCTTCGGCATGTCTATGTCAAGGGCTATTCTAGGTAATCTACAGATCTTTAATGGAATGTTATTCGCCTTTGCTTCACTTATATGCGCTCTGAAACTGTCAAGCCCAAACCTTGGCTTGATGGCAGTAGGCGGCCTCATCAGAAGTGCGTTGGTTCCTTTCTCATCCATGGATGGCACGATCACTACCGATTTCGGGAGACGACTTTTTCTTATAATATCGTCTATGTCCTCAGTTTTTACAAGGGGGACATCAATCGGCAAGACAAGAATAGATTCCGCTCCTCTATCTTTACAGAAGTTTGCCATGTGCTCTACAGCAGAGTTCAAACCCCTCGAAACACCTTCGTCAAAGCCTATTGCCCCAATCTTTCTTGCCAATCCAAGCACTTTCTGATCATAACTTATTACTGCCACTTGTCCAACATATCTTGAAGTTCTGACTGTCTTCAGAACGTCTCTTAGCATAGTAAAGCAGAGTAGACGCTTTTCTTCAGGTCTTAGGAGTCCTTCGAGCCTCCTCTTTGCATCCTTTAAACCCTTGACAGGTATGATTACAAAGTCCGTGTTAAATTCCTATCACCTCCAATGTGAATTTTGCTAACTCTATCTTCTCCTTCAACCCCCTCATTATCGTATCTGTCACGAAGACTTCGACTCCTAAAGACTCTATCCTCTCTTTAAGGTTTTCATCTGCAAGATCGATCACAAATGCATCCAAAAAGTCACTATAGAGCTTTGCTACACCGTAGGCAGAAACCTCCATCCCCAAGCTACTCATCAACTTATCTGCAGGACCTTTTACCGTTTTGCCTGCTATCAAGGGGCTTATCCCTATGATCTTGGCCTTTGTATCCCTTAAACTCTCTCTTACTTCTTGGATGGAAAGGATAGTTCCTATGCTAACTATGGGGTTGCTCGGGCAGATGATTATCTTTCTAGCCTTTTTGATGGAATCGATCACGCTAGGGGCGGGTCTAGCCTTTTCAACCCCTTTAAACTTGACCTGCAAGACCTTTTCTTGCGTCCTCCTTTTGACCATATATTCTTGAAAGTGCATTTCACCCTTTTCTGTCATCACGATCGTCTCAACTTTTTCATCTGTCATAGGTATTATCTTGGCTTTAATCCCTAGAGCAATACGCTCCCTGTCGGTTATCTCTGATAGTTTCAGCCCTTTTCTTAAGAGTATGGTGCGGTGAATATGTGTAGCAAGGTCTTTATCGCCAAGCATAAACCATGTCTCATAACCATACTTTTGAAGTTCGCCCAAGCAGTGAAAAGTATCTCCCTTGATTCCCCAGCCCTTTTCATCATCTACTATGCCGGCTAGAGTATAGATCACGATATCTATATCAGGGGATATGTGCAACCCATAAAGTTCGACATCGTCACCAGTGTTGACTATTATCGAGATATCTTCTTTTGCTACTCTGATAAGTCCCTCAAGAAACCTTGCAGCTCCTACGCCACCTGCCAATGCGGTTATCAATCATCAGCCCCATCCATTGTAGCGAACTACATCCTTTAATGGCTTTCTTGGGGGCATCTTCACCTTCTCAACAGGATAGCCAACCTCTACGATCGCTTGTGGATAGAAACTTTCTGGTATGTTAAGAACCTCCCTGACAACTTCCATGCAAAAAAGAGGTGCACAACGCCAGCAGGCCCCCAACCCCCTCACATGGATTGCTAGCAGGAGGTTCTGTATAGCTGCTGAGACAGACTGGACAGCCATAATATATTCAAAATTCCTCCTTCCATCCATGTACTTATCCATATCTTCCATTGTAAGACATGCTAAGATCAAGATCGAAGCATTAAGGGCGCGCTCTTTCGAGGATTCGATGAGCCTCTCCATCTCCATATCCGATACCCCGTTCTTTGATAGATCATCTCGCCAAGATCGAGCCATGGCCTTAGCAAGGCGAACCTTCAAATCTTGATCGGTTATCACGATGAACCGCCAAGGTTGAGCATTATGGGCTGACGGTGCACTTATCGCTACATCGATCATCTCTTCTATCAAATCTCTTGGGATAGGATCTGGCTTTAACTTTTTGATACTCCTCCTAGACCTTACGATCTGCAAAAAAGCATCTGAGTCGATCATAGCATTTATAATCTTCAATACAAGAATATAAAATATAAAGAACGTCTTTCACTTGAGCAGTAAGATTCGGGGTTACTATGAAAAAGCTTGATGAATTAAAAGAATGGAGAAGGACTCATTACTCTGTAGAGATAACGCCAGAGCTAGATGGTAAAAGAGTTACAGTCTTTGGATGGTTAGCCAGCATACGTGAGCAAGGCGGCATAACCTTTCTGATTCTTCACGACAAAGAAGGGGTCGTGCAGATTACGATGCATAAGGACAAGATTTCCAGATCGGTTTTAGAGAAGGCAAAGAGCCTTCGTGAGCACTCTAGCATAGGAGTTAGAGGTATAGTCAAGAGTATAGATAAAGCCCCTCATGGAGCGGAGATAATCCCTGAAGAAATACGCATCTTAGGTATTGTTCAGAGACAACCTCCCTTCACTCTATTCGGGGGAAAGATGGCAAGTATAGATAAACGCCTAGACATACGTGTAGTAGATTTAAGAAGACCGAAAGCCCAAGCCATCTTCAGGATAAGGCATACGGTATTGACAGCCATAAGGGAATTTTTCATAAAGAGAGGTTACATGGAGGTGAGCACTCCCAAGATAATCGCTACAGCAACCGAGGGGGGTGCGGCTCTTTTCCCCATCTTATATTATGATAAGGAAGCATTTTTGGCCCAAAGTCCGCAGCTTTATAAGGAGCAGCTAGTCATTCCTTTTGAAAAGGTCTTCGAGATAGGACCCATCTTCAGGGCTGAGGAATCACGCACACTAAGGCACTTGAGTGAGGTTGTATCGATCGATGTCGAGGAAGCTTTCGTCTCTTATGAAGATATAATGAAACTTATCGAGCAAATGATCTACCATACAGTTAAGAAAGTGCGTGGGAGATGTAGCAGTGAGACGGAGTTGTTGAGACATGAACTGCCAGTCCCTAAAGTGCCTTTCAAAAATTTCACTTACAGAGATGTGCTTGAAATCTTAGAAAAGGAAGGCATAACGCTCAGCTGGGGCGACGATCTATCGACACAGTCTCTTAAGATTTTGGGTAAGACCATGCCTGAATTTTACTTCATAACAGATTGGCCTACATTTATGAAGCCTTTTTACATAAAACCGAAAGGTGATAAGCAAGATATCTCTGAGTCATTCGACTTTATGCATGGCGCCATAGAATTGGCATCGGGAGGCTCAAGGGTAAGCTCTAAGAGGTTGTTGGTAAAGAGGTTGAAGGAGCAGGGTCTAGAGCCAAAACTCTTTAGATACCATTTGAGAATCTTTGATTATGGCATGCCCCCCCATGCAGGCTTTGGTCTAGGCTTGGAGAGATTGATGATGGTATTGACAGGGCAGGAGAATATTCGAGAGGTCACCATATTCCCAAGAGACCAGTCTAGGCTGACACCATAAATGGTGAATGAGTTGGTTAAAAGGAAGAAGGGGTTATCGAAGAGAGAGATAGAACATATAGCCTGGTTGGCTAGGATCCAACTTTCAAAGAAGGAAGTGAATCTTTTCACCCATCAGTTGAACGACATCTTAACCTACTTTGCAAAGATAGACGAGGTAGATACAGAAGATATTCCTCCCGCATACCATGTTCTAGATCTCGTCAATGTACTTAGAAAGGATGAGGTAAAGCCTTCACTTGAAGAAACCTTTCAAACTGTACCTCAAACTAAGGGAAGGTTCGTAAAAGCTCCAAGGATGACTTGAGGTAATTTTTATGCCAAATTATCTAGAACTATCGGCATATGAGATCGTTGAAAAGGTGAAAGCCCACGAATTAAGGGTGGAAGATTACATAGCCTCCTTGTATGAGAGGATAGGGAAGATCGAGAAAGAGATTCATGCCTACATAACCCTCACGAAAGAGCTGGCTCTCAAGAAGGCTCGAGAGATAGACAAGAGGATAAAGAAGAGAGAGAAGGTTGGCAAGTTATGTGGAGTCGGCATAGCGGTCAAGGATAACATGTGTACAAAGGGGATAAGGACAACATGTGCATCTCACATGCTTGAAGATTTCTTCCCTCCTTACGATGCCACCGTAGTCGAGCGCATCTACGATGAAGATAGTGTGATGATAGGGAAGATGAATATGGATGAGTTTGCCATGGGATCATCGACTGAGCATAGCTACTTTGGTCCTACACACAACCCTTGTGATTTAAGAATGGTGCCTGGCGGCTCTTCTGGAGGAAGCGCAGCAGCAGTAGCATCGTCTATGGCAACCTTGGCATTGGGCTCTGATACTGGAGGGTCGATAAGATGCCCGGCGAGTTTCTGCTCAACTGTAGGTCTAAAGCCTACCTATGGCTTGGTGAGCCGATACGGCTTGATAGCTTATGCAAATAGCTTGGAGCAGATAGGCCCAATTACAAAAGATGTAAGAGACTGCGCTCTGTTGCTGAGTTGTATAGCAGGTCACGACCCTTTAGATAGTACATCAGTGAATAAGCCTCAAGAGGACTACATGAAGTATCTGATCGATGATGTTGATGAGGTAAACATAGGTGTCCCATGTGAGCTCTTCGGTGAAGGCACTCAGGAACATGTAGCGAAAAGTGTTTGGGATGCCGTATCAAAATTAGAAGGGCTTGGGGCAGGGTACGAAGAGATTTCTCTTAAGAGCCTCCATTACGCCCTTCCAGCCTATTACATAATAGCTATGTCAGAATCCAGCTCGAACCTTGCTAGATATGATGGTCTGAGATATGGATATAGAGTCCCTGACAAATCCTATGACTGGAGCACCGTCTTTTCGAAGAATAGGCGCCTTGGATTCGGCTTTGAGGTCAAGAGGCGCATAATATTGGGAACCTTCGCTCTTTCAGCAGGTTATTATGATGAATATTATTTGAAAGCACAAAAAATCCGAACCCTGATAAAAAGAGATTTTGAGACGGCATTCGAGAAGTTCGATGTATTGGTAGGGCCTACACTGCCAGTCTTACCCTTTAGAATAGGGGAGAAAGTCGAAGACCCCTTAGAGATGTATATGTGTGATGTAGATACGGTTCCGGCGAACTTGACTGGCATACCAAGTATCTCTATACCTTGTGGTTTTTCTAAGGGTCTGCCTATAGGTCTCCAGATAATGGCACCTCCCTTTAGAGAGGATTTACTGTTCAGAGTGGCCTTCACTTTCCAGAAGAACTTTGGTTTTGCAAGGTTGAAGGATTATGAGTAATGTTAATTCTGAAGAGATAAAAATTGGGTTAGAGGTCCACTGTCAATTGACCAACCTTATGGCGAAACTATTCTGTAGTTGTTCATCCGATTACAGAGGGAAGGAGCCCAACACTCACATCTGCCCTATCTGCATGGGTATGCCTGGAACTTTGCCTGTACTGAACGAAAAAGCACTGGAAGATGCTACAATGGTTGCTATAGCTTTAAACTCGAATATATCTGATAGGATGCTCTTCTTTCGAAAGAACTACTTCTACCCCGATATGCCAAAGAATTTTCAGATATCTCAGTATGATAAGGCTGGAGGGGTACCGTTCTCTTTAGGCGGTTACATTCAGATAGATAAGAAGAAGATTCGAATAAGGCGCATACAAATCGAGGAAGACCCTGGCAAGCTGAGTTATGAGGGGACTATAGAGTCTTCCCCCAGTACCCTGGTCGATTACAATAGAGCAGGTATAGCCTTGATTGAGATAGTTACAGAGCCCGATATAAGATCGCCAAAGGAGGCTAGGCTATTTCTGGAGAAGTTGAGGTCGATCCTTGAGCACTTGGGCGTTTCAGATGGTAGTCTCGAAGGTGCCATGAGGTGTGATGCCAACATATCTCTAAAAGGTGGCAGGAGGGTTGAGATAAAGAACATATCGTCTTTCAAAGAGGTTGAGAGAGCCTTGAACTTCGAAATTACAAGGCAGAAGAGTTTCATAGAGAGGAGGATAGCCGTAGGACAAGAGACGAGGCATTGGGATGAAGTTAGAAGGATTACCGTCTCATTACGTAGTAAAGAGGAGGAGCAAGATTATAGGTATTTTCCTGAGCCTGACCTAGTTCCTGTAACGATCTCGAAGGATCATGTGCGAGAGGTAAAGCTCAAGATGCCAGAACTGCCTGATGA
>JACGUG010000048.1 GCA_024256285.1 archaeon | reverse complement strand
TTCATTTAATATGGCTACCAGTTCGCCTCTGTCTTCTTCATTTAGTTGAGTCACCGCAATTTCAGAGTCTAACCCCTTCTCTCTAAGGAAGCATTGCATGAATCGTTTAAGTGCAAGGGTTGACTGTATTCTTCCTGACCCCCTCGAATCCGATGCAGATTGTAGGACAGACATTACATACTCCAATGTTATCTCTGGTGCTTGGTCTAGAATGACTGGAGAGAGCCTCTGGATTCTCTCTTCATCAAAAAGGACCTGTATCCTGCTGACCAAGGTTTTTTCGTTCAACTCTAACGTTTCTGGTATAGCTTGTGAGCACAAAAAGTTGTAGGCATTCTGGCCAAAGTCGTCTGTTGAGAATACCATGCCATCTTGTAGGATGTCTAGGAGGTGTATCGAGTACTCACCTGCTACATCAAAGACAACCACCTTTAAATCTTGAACAGAATTCATCGCTCTACGTATGAGGTATGCTGTAAGGTTCGATTTTCCTACGCCCGTGAAGCCAAAGATCCCTGTATGATATCTCACCAGATTTTCAACATTCACGGTTAAGGGCATATCAAATCCTATCATAGTACCAACACCAATGCCATCCTCAACACACAAGAAATTCTTCACCGTATCCTTTGATAAGAGATATACCGTAGACCCTGTAAGGGGGATGAGCTTAGATTTGCTAAATATCGGCTCATCTTCCCTCAAATCCATCTTATATTGAGTCGGTATAGCAACTACATCTATCCATGTCTCTTCACTCTCCCCCCAGCTACTACTTATGGTGTCAAGGTACTCTTTTCTGATAACTGTAGGCATCGCTATGTCCATCCCCAGCATCTGAAAATGGGTCGGTCTGAGGGCTATAACTTCGTAGATGAGATAGGTTCTTCCTTCTGAAGTACGCCTTTCGATCGCTGTGAAAGCAGGGTTATGGAGCCTATCCAAGACCTTGAAGTCGAACTTTACCTCTAAAACAGCTATAGAGCTTGTGAGGGTTATTTCGCCTTCTCTCATCTTAGAAGTTCGAGTCATCACTTTATGATCTCTGAGCCTCGCTTCCAATCTGCCGTCCAGATCGTCAAAGACCTTTGGCAGACTCATACTTTGAATGCCTCCTCCGCTCTCCTATGTCTAGCCATCTCACTTTCAGACCTTAGGTCTCTAAAACGTCTTGTGATTGAAAAGACTTTCTCTTTACGTGCCAGAGTGCCAAGCTGAAGGTCCGCTACGCCTCTCAACATGCCTCTCATGGCCTTCACTTCGAATTTCACGGCTTTATCAGCCAGATATAAGAGTTGATTGTGCCCTAAAGCCTCAAGAACCTCTGGATTATCACATATTGAGATAATATAGAGGATGAAGTTGTCGAGAGGGTTTAAGCCAGAACCTTCGAAGAAGGGTCTGATAATGGTTTCTTTATCCCATTCGATTGCTGAAGCTTCGCTAACGTAGTGAGCATCATAGGTAGGGTTGTAAAACCTGTCGTAGACGAAGACTGGTGATCTGACAGAGGGATCACTTTTGAAGTTCCTTGACTGAAAATATGCTTTAACGAACATCTGCTCCCTTGAGATTACCTTCCTTGCAGCTCTAAAGGCGATGTCATCATCCTTGTTCTCCACGATCGTAGTGAAACAGCAGTCATAACTGATAGTCCTCCAAGGGGTTAGAACATCCTCAGAATTTACTGTGCTGAAGATCGTAAGGAAGGCACGATCGTTCTTTAGGTTTGGAAGGTCCGAGGATATGGTCAAGTGTCCATGTTTATCGGCCCAAGGCAAGACTGCCCTAGTGAAATCCGTAGCTGTAGTATCTTTGGTTATGCCTATTACAAGGATATTCTTACGTCTAGTTACTTCTAATAAAGAATACATCAGGAAAAGACTTACTGTATTTAGGTCGAGTACTGTGAGCCATCTATCCTCGCCAACTTGTAATGAATGTCCGTTCCCTGTGAATATCTTACGGGCTATGCTATCTGATGCCTCTGAGACCCTACTCCAATAATTCTCAACGCCGTCCATGAGTTTTATGCAATCTGAATCACAACGCTCAAAGAGCCTTTCTCCATAACGAGAAGTTTCTTCTGTGATTCCTTTTATGACCTTGTCAAGTTCTTTGGCATCCTTCAGTTCAAGCCGTCTAGCCAACTCCTCTCTAGAAATTTTATTCTCTTTCAGCAGGACTTGTAGCGTAGCATGTCTTAGATAGGGGCCACGCTTAGGGATGAAGATGTCTCCAGGGCCTACAGTTGAGGCAAGATAGAGATCAAGAAGGGTAAGATCACCTGCACTCGTTTTGGTGCCTGCAAGTTGAGAAGTGCCACGCCTAAGCAGAACCCTGAGGTCCCTTGAGAAATGAGAGAACGTTCCGAAAAGAGGTCTGTCCAAGAAGATGAGTTTGACTCTTCCGCTCTTAGCCGCGTTCAAAGCCAGATAGAGCTCACTCATAGTCATAATGGAGAAGGGTATCCTCTCGATGAACTTCTCAAATTCAAGGCCAGTCTCATCCATATCTGTAAGATTTGAGGTATCTTCGACCCATAGAGGGATGGCAGTCGATGCAGATAGTCTCGAATCTCTTTCTATATGTTCTAATTCGAACTCAAATTTATCTCTACTCACTTCAAAGGGGCATCTGTAGCCAGCCACACAGATGTAAAAGAGGAGCATCTCAAGCCTTTCATCATAATCCATAGAGCCGTCTATCCCGACAGCTAGATGTCGACCTTCACCAAAGATTTCGGAAGCGATTTGGTGTACGTTGTCCTGACTTAGATGTTTTGACAAGCCTTGGATGTCGTACCTTTTTCTGAGCATAGAGACTCTAGTTTGGAACGATCTTACAAGGGATGATGTCTGACTTCTAAGACGTTCAGCGACTACATTCGATGAAGCCCTTAGATTCTTGGACGACCTTTCTGACAATGCTGATCATTTAAACATTATTTAGACGAAGGATTTAACTCTTCCATCAGTGCTTAAAAGGATAGATGGGAAATAATATGAGATTGTCGTAAAATGCATATGGTAAAAAGTGAGGGTAAATGAGAGTCATCCCCGTTATCGACATAATGGGCGGGTTGGTGGTTCATGCTGAGGGTGGTCGAAGAGAGAAATATCCACCTCTAAAGAGCCTTATATGCAAGACTTCTGCTCTTACAGATGTAGTTCTGGCTCTAAAGTCGAATTTCGATTTTGATGAGTTTTACATCGCAGATCTGGACAGCATCATGGGATATGGCCAGAACATCAAGATTCTGCGTGAAATCTCTGAATTAAGGAGCATGAAGATCATGGTCGATTCAGGCATCAACGATACTTTAAAAGCAGAAGAACTTCTTCAGGTCGGGGTTTCAAAGATCATCGTTGGGACAGAGACTCTGACAAGTTTTGAGTCTTTAGAAGCCATCCTCGAATTCGCTGGGCACGAGCACGTTGTCGTTTCTATAGACACAGAGAGGGGTAGAATTCTCTCAAAGTGCAAAGGGATAGTTGAACTGAGGCCTGAATTCTTAGCAAAGAAGCTGGAATCGATGGGCATTAGGGAACTTATCGTCCTTGATCTCTCGAAGGTAGGTAGTGGATCGGGGGTAGATATCGAGTTGGCAAGAAGAGTTGTAAATTCTGTGAAGATACCTATTATTATAGGAGGAGGTGTCAGAGATATCGATGATATACTTCTACTCCAGAAATTTGACATCTCTGGAGTACTGGTATCTACAGCCCTCCATACTTTAAAGATAACGAAGAAGGATCTTTTGAGACTACAGGCTAGCGTTTGAATTTACGTGTAACTGAATACACCTACTATCAGAAATTATCGATTTTCATCCATAGTATGCGGGTATAGGTGTAGATCTTGCCACGAACCTCTCAGGTATCTGAAAATTCTCCATCGTTATTGTATAGTAGTCTTCGAACTTTTCAGACAGTTCGCTCTCCATCGCATCCATCAGATCACTAGGTAGATCGGGCTTGACCCAGTACACTCTTCCATCGATAGACTTGACGACCTCCCCATCCTTTACTACTATTTCTCCTTCTTTGATAGTGAAGATGGCATTACTGAAGGCTTTGCGTATTTTTTTGTAGTCCTTTGATGGATCTATCTCTTTAGGATCTATATCGTATATGGAGACATCTGCATCTGCACCAACTCCAAGATGCCCTTTATCCTTCAATCCGAGGATCTTGGCGGTTGCTGCCCTTGTCGATGTAGCTATCTCGTAGAATGAGTACTCACGATCTATGCTTTCTAAGTTACTCTTTGTTCTGGCTCTTTTTGGGATTTTGTTTAAGATCCTCTGCCTAGCCTCTTTACTCATCAGCCAAGATATCACTTTGGGATAGTTTATGAAAGGTCCGCCGTTCGGATGGTCTGTAGTCATGAAGACTCTCCAAGGATCTTTTGCGAATAAAGCCAGTTCCAACCCAATCGTCCACATGATTGCATGAACGGAGCTACTCCTTTTGTAGTGCATCGGTACGATACCAGCGCCTGACTCAACCTCTACGTCAGCATTCGTCCATTTATTCTTCGTAAGTCGGTGAAGTCGATACTCGAAAGGTCCATCGCCTGTCATGGTAGTAGTATCGGTGAATATAACCTGACCCAAATCTATGGCGACATGCTTATTGACATTGACGTACTTCATTATTTCATAGGCACCAGACCTTAGATTTACCCAGTCTGATCCACCATACCCATTGAACTGAACGTGAGTCATGTGCATTATGGGCCTATCTTCTTCAGCAAGGTCTTTTACGCAGTCCATAGTATCTATCGTAGTCTCATAGTTGCCTGGCGTGCCTAGACCGTTTGCATGGACATGTATAGGATGAGGCAGATTGAGGCGTTTGTTCACTTTGCATAAGCCCCTTATTATCTCTCTTGATGTTATCCCAAAGCGTGGGACCGGTTCGTCTATCGTTTCTGGTCTTCCCCATAAGATATCCAGAAACTCTACATCTCCCCATTTCCAGGCCTCAACACATCCTGGGTCTACGATCTTTATAGCATAGCCCTTAGTTGCATTCAGAACCCAAGCAACATAGGCTGCACATTCATCAATTTTATTGTCCATCAGGTACTCCCAGACGAACCAGTTATTGCCAAAAAGTACGAAGCAAGCTTTGTCGAGAAGAGGTATATCTCTGAATTCGTGATGACAGTGCAACATCTTTATTGGCGAGTTTGCAGGTTCTATAACGGTAGTATAGCCCATCTCAGCATACCTGTAGCCTATTATGAAGCTCGATGGGGTAGAGTACCCTCCTCCTGAACGCTTTACTTTAGTCTTGAGTTCGAAATCCTTATAGTGGTCTTCAGGACGGAGCATCCTGCCTGTATTCTTCTTTGGTCCTGCTATGTGTGAATGAAGATCGACTCCTCCTGCCATGACCAGCTTATTCGATGCATCTATCACATACGCCTTAAATTCATCGACTTTATCCACTATCTTGTTGCCTTTGATGGCGATATCCATGACCTCTCCATCGATCTTATTTGTAGGGTCGTAAACTACTCCATTCTTTATCAACAACTCCATCTCTATCACCCCCTCATAGACCTTACCTTTTCCAATACCATCTGAAGTAACTCCTCATCCGAATATATTCCCGATGGAGGATCAAGGACCTTTTTGAGTCGTAGAGGAATAGCATCCATTCTGTAGGCAGAACCTTCGGCTTCTATCCCTGTAACGGCAGAGGGTATCACGACGTCTGCAACAAGAGAAGTAACAGATGGATGTGGGTCTATGACTGCAAAGGGTATCTTACACAGGTTTTGAGCCACATCTTTAGGGAAATGGGCCAATGGGTCTGATGCTATTATGAGGGCTGCGTCACACTCCCCCCTTCTTAAGATATCCACGAATGTTGTCTCCCCAGGGTTGTACCATGGATAACCGCGACTTAGATCTACAGCGTAGGGATAGCCTGTCTGCCAAGTTGTTACTTCATTCATTCCTGTTACGTTATAGTGTCCTCTCATGGGCATTATAGAGAATTTCGCCCATTTATTCAGATCACGAACCAAAGAGATGGCTGCATCTATGTTTCTCTCCTTTCCTCGACTCATGGTCAGACCTAGACCAAAGAACAAGATCCCAAATTCACAGTTTCTTAACAACTCTGCCAATTCTTCGATTTTTTCTACCGGTATTCCAGCAACACTTTCTTCCTCGATCTCATCGAACTGTAAGACCATACGTAATGCGGACATAAGTTCATAGTCTTGACCTTGTTCGATCTGAATGAAAAGGTCTGCAGGCCTAGCGCTGGCAGTCTTCCTCACGTCTATGACTACCATCTTCCTCTCCTCTCTCTCTTTCCTAAATCTCCCCTTCGATAAAACGCTATATCTTCTCAGATGCCTTGGATGGGATTCTTCGACGTTGCTTCCCCAGTACAAGATCAAGTCGGCCCTGTGCCTGACCTCTCCGAGGGTGCAAGTGGGCATTCCCATATCATGCATCCCTAGTGCAGTAGGACCGTGGCATGTTACCGTCTGGTTATCGATGACCCCTCCTACTTCTTCTGCGAGCTCCACGCCCAGCCCTTGAGCCTCACAACTCGACAAGGCCATACCATAAATGGCAGGGTACTCTGCATTTGTTAGAATCTCAGCGACCTTTTCCACTGCTTCTTCTAGGTTTACAGGAACCTGTTCACCGTTCTTTCTAATCAGAGGAGATGTAAGCCTGTGTTTATGGTAGTTTAAGAACTTGGTAGCCGAAATTGAGCATGAATTCTTGACTCCCTTTATTTTATTATCCTCAACTGTAGCGACGATATCGTCACATAGACAGCCACATATCGGACAGACTACATCTTCGAAAGTAGCCATTTTACATTCACCTACCTAGGTTGGTCAGCAACTGCCTTATATCTAAGACTTTCTCCCCTGGGGCTGGTTCGACTTCGGCCGATATGCCTTTAAATGTGGGCATGCCCGTGCTGTTTGTATTCATGCCTATGAGCGCACTGGCATAAGGGCCGTAAGGTATGAAGATTATTCCGGGCTTGGGAATGTGGTCCGAAGGAACGCATTTGACGATAACGCTACCGAACTGTGTTGTAACACGTATGACATCTCTTTCTTTTAGCCCTGCATCCTCCATATCCTTTGGATGAACTTCACAGATGGAGACGCTCTCCTTATATCTATCAGATGTCTTACTTATCTCCTTCCCCATGCCCTGTTTTAAGCTCCTGCCTGTCAATAATGTAGCTTTAAATCCCTTCATTTTCAAAATCAAGAGACCTAATTCTTGACCCTTTAACTATTTTTCCCTCTTATATATTTCAATTTATAAGATAAATTACAATTAAAATTACTGATTTTTAATGATAAATTAATTATTTACCTCTATTTGTTGATATTAATTCATTATTTTTGTCATTTTAGAGGGTTGATTGGTTTGATGTACTCCCTTCCTCTCCCCTCAAGAGAGCCTACCAAGGCACGATAATGGACTTCTTCAGCCTTCTTATCAACGACCTTCTCCAATTTCCCTCTAACGATTATCTCATCCTCGGTCTCAAAGATTCCACCATAAAACCCTTCATATGTAGTAACTTCTCTGATATCTTGTAATCTATTTCCTTCTTCTACTACGACTCTCTGTAAGGAATAGGTGTGTGGAAGAAAGATGGAGTCCGATGTATTAGAGACCCTTGCCCTTATCTTGATCATGCCCATAGAAGTGAATATCTTATCACCATAACGCTCAGTAATCTCTGAATCGAGTTTTACTGGATGTACAGAGAAATTCGTTCCTTCGAATAGACCGTAGTTCCACTTCTTATCATAGATCTTTCTGGCTTCATCGAAGGTTAGGGGGAAATCTTCGACCTTCTCTTTACACCATCTATTCAGCGAATCTTCACGAAGCTTGCTGATGCTACTCCCTCCCTCTTCATACAAAGATAAAAGTGCCTCCTTTATCTTCAAAGAATTTTCTCGTCCATAGACTGTAAGGTCTATGTCTGAGAACTCTGGTCTGTGAATGTCTATGAGGATCGATCCTGTCACGCCGATGTAACTTATAGATGTCCCGCTTTTGTCCGAGATAAGAGTGGCCAATTTTATGGCTTTCTTTTGGAGAAGATCGGGTTCTTCAAGTTTCAACATCTTTTCGAGTCTCTGCTCAGGCCGATAATGCTCCTTTATCCTTTTATGGGGCACAGCCGACATCTCGGTATTAAAGATATTCGAGTAAAAGACATAATCTGGAAAATCTTTTCTCAGCGTCTCGATATTCTTGAGAAGATAAGGTATAGTGTATGATGGCATTGTGCGGGAATACCTTGCTGAAATTTTGCCCCATTTACCAGACGGGCTAGGCACATACCTGATGTAGGATACTACCCTATCGTCTGGATGTGTGTATCCGACAACACAGAAGAAGAGGTCTTCATGAGTTCTTATGAAGTCCTTGTCTTTGAACCTTCGTCTG
>JACGUG010000112.1 GCA_024256285.1 archaeon | reverse complement strand
AGTCCTCACTCAATCTGGAATCAAAGAATACGATGCAACTATCCTTAGCATAATTCCCCTTGTCCTCTTCTCAGGAGCTTGGATCTCACGCTTAGACTCATTTAAAATCTAAAATTGAAGCAGATTGGTAAAAGCAAGTTGAGCAGATCAGAGCTTTTTGCCCATTTTGAGAGGATGTATCCAAAGTGCTCAAGGAAGGAGATAGAGGATCTTATCGAGGCTATAAAGGGAGATAAATACTGGAGTGTTTGCCCTGAGCACAAGGATGCGATCTACGTCGTGGCTCTAACAAGGGCGAAGATTCCTAAGGCAGGTGGATTTCAAGCAAAGGCTACATACTTGAAGAAAGTTACTGTATCCCCCGAAGCTGCCAACTTTTCAAGGAGGGGAAGGGTCTTGTTAGCGGTCAAAGACGGTTCGAATTATATAGGAAAAAGTGTGATAACTTGGTCGGCCTTTCTAAGATTGATGAATGAGAGCCCAGATCTGATTTATAAGTTGGTTGTTGAAGGTAAAATCCCACCCTTCGTAAATAACAAGAACGTCTCAGCCATCATACACACAATTAAGGGATCATAAGAGGCAAGATTTTCATCCAGTATACGGATGGTTGTAAAATACTGATGGTATCGCCAAACTTAAATTCACTCGATTTTTGATGAAGGGTATGAGCGTGAATAAAGAAAGAGACCTTTCAGATAGAATGTTCTGGCTCGCCAAAGAAGACGAAATAAAAAGATCGGAGACCACAGATGTCTACTTCTTATACACACTTCGAGTCTTGGAGAAAAAAGGCCTCAACCCAAGGGTCGTGATGGAGGTCTACCTGAGAAATTTACCGTATCCAGATAGTTGGGGGGTTGTTACTGGAATTTATGAGGTAGCCAAGCTTTTGGAAGGCCTCCCATTGAACGTGAGGGCCATGGAAGAGGGGGAGGTATTCCTGGCATCTCCAGACTCTGTCATCTACGAGCCTGTTCTTCAGATCGATGGTAGGTACAGAGACTTTGCCGAGTATGAAAACCCTATACTTGGTTTAGTATGCATGTCTTCTGGCATATCTTCCAAGGCTGCAAGGGTAAAGATGTGTGCAGGTGAGAAATTCGTATTCAGCTTTGGGACTCGAAGGGCTCACCCTGTCCTAGCACCTACTGTCGAGAGGGCGACATACATCGGAGGGTTTGACAGCGTTTCGAACGTTTTAGGAGCGAAATTGATGGGTAAGAAACCAGTTGGTACCATGCCTCATGCTTTGATTCAATGCTTTGGAGATCAGGAGATCGCATGGAAATCTTTCGATGAAGTAATGCCCCCCGAAGTTCCTCGTATAGCCCTTGTCGATACATTCTCTGATGAAAAGACGGAGGCTATAATGGCCTTTGAGGCTTTGGGTGATCGTCTATATGGCATAAGGCTCGATACGCCCCGCTCGAGAAGGGGAGACTGGAGGAAGATAATCGAAGAAGTGAGATGGGAGCTGAAGATAAGGGGAGCAGAAGGTGTGAAGATATTCATATCAGGGGGCTTGGATGAAGATGTAATTCTTGAATTGAGAGATATCGTAGATGGTTTTGGCATAGGAACAAATGTGAGTAATGCACCTACGTTCGACTTCAGCGCAAAGATAGTTGAGTTGATCGTAGGTGGCAGGGACATATTCAGGGCGAAGAGGGGGGACATAGGTGGTAGAAAAGAAGTTTACAGAAAGGAAGACGGTTTCGATGATATTGTAACTTTTTACAAGAATCCAAAGCCAGAAGGATATTATCCACTATTGAGCGACCTTATAGTAGACGGTAAGATAGTCAGAAAGTTCAAGGGCGTGGATGAGATTAGAGATTCTGTTTTATCTAAAATCAATATATTGAAGGAGACTAAGCCTAATTTACGTTGGGTTTGA